>DATBSS010000273.1:0-8148 GCA_036559665.1 Myxococcaceae bacterium | reverse complement strand
CCTGTACCCGAAGGCGGGGGTCTCCTACCGGATACCGGGCCTTCCCAGAGTCTTCGACGAGCTGAAGCTGCGCGCCGCCTATGGCGAGACGGGCAACGTCACCCTGTATGGGCGTGCCGCCGACTACAACCTGGTGGTCGGCCCCCATTCGAACATCCGCCCGGAGCGCCAGCGCGAGCTCGAGGTCGGCGTGGATGCGATGCTCTTCAAAGATGCTGCCGTGGTGGAACTGACGGGATACCACCAGAGCCTGAGCGACATGCTGTTCCATCGCGCCGCGGCGCCGTCCACCGGATTCTCTGTCGCATTCTTCAATGGCGGCGAGATCGTCAACCGCGGCGTGGAAGCGATGGTGAAGGTGGCGCCGTTTCAACACGGGACTGGATTCTCCTGGACCTCGCGCACCCTCTTCACCCTCAACCGGAGCCTCGTCACCCACCTGCCCGTGCCAGCCTTCCCCATCAGTGACACGACCGGCCTGGCCTTTTTCCGGATCGAGGAGGGGGCCTCCACGACCCAGATCGTCGGAAAGGATTGTTGCGATCCGGTCACCGGCCTCTCCGTCAAGAGGAAGATCGGCGATACAGAGCCAGATTTCCGGATATCGTTTCTCAACGACTTCAAGCTCGGCCCCTTCGAGCTGGCCACCAACGCCGAGTGGCAACAGGGCAGCCAGGTCATCAATGTGACCCGCTTTTATTACGATAATTACGCCAACTCGCCGGACCACCTCACGGGCGGCCGGCAACGGATCGATGATTTCGACAAGGGCCTGGCACGGGTATACGTGGAGGACGCGACCTTCCTCAAGGTGCGCGAGCTGAAGATCTCCTACGACATCCCATCCTCGTTGTTTCAACGGTACTTCATGGCCGCTTCCCAGGCACGGCTCTCCGTGAGCAGCCGCAACCTGTGGACGTTCACCAGGTACAGTGGCCTGGATCCGGAAGTGTCGAATTACGGCAATCAACCGGTCGCCCGGAACTTCGACATCGCCCCCTTCCCGCCGAGCCGCAGCTTCTGGATCTCCCTCGAGTTGGGATTCGACCGGTTCCAGGCAGGCGCTGGAGGCTGAATAACCCGCCGCTCGCCGGGCTCCGGGAGAGTGTGGCGCCAATCCCGGCGCCTCTTCCCCAGGGTTCCGAGTCATGCCCAGGCTCTATCTTCCTCTCGGCCAGGCCGAGCAGTCCCAGCAAACTCGTCTCTTCGCAGCCGCCCGTTCTACCGAGAGCGACATGGGACCCACCGGCAAGTCCCTCCTCGAGTTGGCGTTCGAGGGTGACCGGCCCGACGGGCCCAGCTGGCCCGAACTGCCGCCGGTCTGCGTCGTCACGGGCGACACGAGCAACGTCACCTTTCGCAAGGTGAAGTTCTCCTGGTTCTCGCGCTGGGTCCTCCTGCTGGCCCTGGTGCCCACCGGCAGCGTGTTCCTGGCGGGGATCGCGGCCCTGTTCCTGAGGAAGAAGGCCTCGGGCGAGCTGCCCTTCTCCGACCGGGGATGGCGCCAGTGGCGGATGGCGAAGATGGTCACTCCGATCTCGGTGTTCCTGGCGCTGGGGACCCTCTCCGTGGCCATGGGCGCGTCTTCCTCCGATCCATCGTCGGAGCTCGGGCTGGCGTGGGTCGCGATCGCGGCGGGGATCCCGCTCGCGCTCTACCTCGCGTTCCAGCGCAACCGCATGGTGCGGCCGGTTCGTATCACCCGGGACGAGATCGCCCTGGAGATCCCGAGCGAGGAGGCCGCTCGAGCGGTCCTCGATCACCTGCACCCGGGAACCGCGCTCCAGACCGGGCCGCTGTTCGCCGCGGCCCGCTGAAGCGCTCCCGTCCGCTCAGGGGCAGCCGGCGTCGCTCGCCTGGTTGGAGGTGACGGCCCCGGAGAAGATCGCCGCCGGGTCCTTCGCGCAGCCCGAGGTGAAGTTGAGCCGGATCCGCCCCACGCCGCCGCCACCGCCGCCGCCACCTCCCCGGACGGTGGCGCTGCCGGCGGTGGCGCTCGTCCCGACGAACCCGTCCGCGGCGTTGGTCGGCCCCGCTCCGCCGGCGCCGCCCGCTCCACCCGTGCCGCCGGACGTATCGCCCCCGCCCGCGGTGTTGGCGTTGTCGTTGCGCCCGTTGCCCCCGCCCGCCCCGTCCCACGTCCCGGAGGCGCAGCAGTTGTCGCCCTCCCCGCCCCCGCCGCCGTTGACCGTCACCCGCGCTCCCGAGGTGAAGGTCATCGAGAGCGCTTCGAGGAGGATGGCGCCGCCGCTCCCGCCCCCTCCGCCGCCGGACTGATCGCCCTGCCCGCCCTGCCCGCCGCCGCCGGGCGCGCCCACCCGGCCCCGGATGATCATCGAGTCACTGGCGGAGACCTGCACCCCGCCTCCACCGCCCCCGCCCGACCCGCCGCTGTCCCCACCCGTGCCGCCACCGCACCCGCCCCGGAACGGCGACAGCGTAATGGGCCCGTTCATGCTCCCGCCTATCGCGCCCGCCGCCCCCTGCTCCGAGTTACCGCCGGTTCCGCCCCCGCCGCCGAACGCGCCCCCGCCGCCTCCACCGCCCGAGGAGCTGGCAGCCGATCCCGCGCCGCCCACCCCCGACCCGCCGCACGCCGGCGAGTTGCCTCCCGCCCCGGGCGTGTTCCCGCTGCCGTTGGCGTTGAGCGTCCCGTCCACCGTGACGTCCCCGAACACCGCCAGGATGACCGGCCGCGTCCCGATCAACCGGAGCGTGTTGTTGTTGTCCACGCGGAGCCCGCGCATCGGAAGCACCACCGCGTCGATGCCGCCGCCCTGCGGGGTGACGATGACCGGCGGCGTGGGCTGGTTGCACCAGGTCTGGAAGGGGTTGGCGGCGCCCGGCGAGGAGTCGAAGGTGGAGGTGCCACAGTTGAACCGCTGCGGCAGCGCGAACATCCCGATCGCCGGAGGCGTGAAGTTGGCCGGCGTGTACCGGAACAGCGCCCCGCAGCTCCCGTCGTAGGCACAGAACCCGCCCGCGCAGGTGCTCCCCGCGTCCACCGTGTACACGCAACCGCCGTCCCCCGAGCAACTCCCCAGCGGCTCGTGGCACGGCCCCGGCGGCGAGGCGCAGATGACGGGCGCCACCGTGCAGATCCCTCCGGAGCAGCGGTCGTTCACCGTGCACGGGTTCCCGTCGCTGCACGTCTTCCCCTCGCAGTCCGGGTCCACGCAGTCGGCGTCCCGGTCCCCGTCATTGTCGATCCCGTCCGCGCACGCCGCCTCCGGCGACTCGCAGCCCCCCATGCCGGCGCAGGCGGGGTCCGCGCAGTCCGCGGCGCCGGAGCAGTCGTTGTCCACCCCGTCCCCGCAAACCTCCGAAGCCGCCACGTTCACGTCAGCGTGGTGGTCGTCGCAGTCCGCCCCGCCGCCGCCGCTGGCGCGGAACCCGTCCTGGTCGGCGTCCATCCCCGCCGGGAGGGCCAGCGCCACCGAGAGCGGCACCACCTTCCCGGAGACGAACGCCGAGGGCTGCGGCGCCGCCTCCTCGTTGATGAACAGCGGCGGCTGGCACCCGCCCCCGCGCGAGTAGTACCCCCAGGCCCCCGCCATGAAGTCCCGGCTCAGCCCGCGCGTCTCGAACAGGAGGACCCGGAGCTCGCCTCGCCCGTCCCGGGGGATGAGCTGGCTGGAGAGCTCGCTCCCGTCCTCGAAGTCGGCGAACGCGCGCACGCAGGTGGCCCTGGAGGCGGCGTCGATGGTGACGGTCAGATCCAGACCGGCGTTCTGGCTGCACCCGCCGGCGACGAGCGTGGCGAGCGCCAGCGGCGCGAGGCGCGCGGCGTGGGGCATAGGCGCCGTAGCTTACTCGCCGACGATGGCGTTGGCCCGTTCCAGCAAGGACGCCACCGCGCGACGGCTGGACTCGATCAGTTCGTCCCGGTCCTCCAGGGTGCGGCCCTCGACGGAGATGGGCTCCCCCACCATCAGCGCCGCCTTGCGCCCGCCGTGAATGCGCAGGCTGCCCTTGGGGAGGATGTGGCGCGTGCCCGCCACCGCCAGTGGGACGATGGGCACGCCGGCGTTGAGCGCCAGCACCACCGCGCCCTTCTTGAAGGACCGGAGCACCCCGTCCGGGCTGCGCGTTCCCTCGGGGAAGAAGACGATGTCCATCCGCTCCTGGACCGCCGGGATGGCCTCCGCCAGCGCGTGCCGGTCGCTCTCGCCGCCGGAGCGGTCCACCTTGATGGTGTCCACCGCCCGCATCGCCTGGCTGAAGACCGGGATCTTGAACAGCTCCGCCTTGGCGACGAAGCGGACGTGGCGCTGCAGGGACGCCACCATCACCAGCACGTCGAAGTGCGACTGGTGGTTGCAGACGAACACGCAGTGGCGCTGGGGCAGGTGCTCCTGCCCGTGCACCTCTACCCGCACCCCGGCCGCGGCGAGGATGCTCCGGGACCAGAAGCGCAGCAGCGGGTCCGGGCGCTCCTTGTCCTGGTAGGCCAGGGCGACGACCACCGGAGCGGCGAGCAGCGTCCCGCCCACCACCGTCGTCCAGGTCACCACCGTGCGCAGGATGTCCTTGATGATCATGCGGGCCTCCTCGAGGTCACACGAACTCCCGGGCGGGGAACAGCAGCACCTCGTCGATGGACGCGGCGCCCACCAGCAACATCAGCACCCGGTCCAGCCCCACCGCCACCCCGCCCGAGGGAGGCATCCGCCCCACCGCCTCCAGGAACCGCTCATCCAGCGGGTACGCCGGCCGCCCCAGCCGCGCCCGCAGCGCGCGCTCCTCCTCCAGCCGCTGCCGCTGCTCGCGCGCGTCGGTCAGCTCCGAGTACCCGTTGGCCAGCTCCGAGCCGCGCACGTAGAGCTCGAAGCGCTCGGCCACGGTGGGGTCGCCCGGCTTGAGGCGCGCCAGCGCCGCCATGGAGGCGGGGTATTCGGTGAGGAACGCCGGCCGGTCGCGGCCCAGCTCCGGCTCCACCTTCTGGAGGAAGAGGTGGAAGAAGACGTCGTCGAAGGTCAGCGCCTCCGCGTTCTCGGGCAGCCGGACCCCCGCCTCCCGCGCGGCGCGCGCGAGCGACGGCGCATCCGGGCACTTCCGTAGGTCCACACCCGCGTGTCGCAGCACCGCGTCGCGCACGGTGACCCGCTCGTAGGGCACGGCGGAGAAAGGCCCGGAGTGGCCGCACGCACCCTCCACCTCGGCCAACGCGTCCTCCAGGTCCTCCATGATGCGCGCGTAGTCCGCATTCGGGCGGTACATCTCCAGCAGGGTGAACTCAGGGTTATGCGAGGGGGAGACCTCGCCGTTCCGGAACACCTTGCAGATCTGGAAGATGGGCCCCATTCCGTCCGCCAGCAGACGCTTCATGGCGTATTCGGGGCTGGTGTGGAGGTAGAGCGTGCGCGGTGAGCCCACGTCCGTCTCGGGGCGGAAGGGGACCTCGCAGGCTGCGATGTGCGGCTCCATGCCGGGCGCGGGGACCAGGAGCGGGGTCTCCACCTCCGAGAAGCCGGCCGCCGAGAGGGCGCGCCGCAGCGCCGCGTACATCGTCTGGCGGGTGGCGGCCGCCGACAATTGCTTGCGGTCCGGCATGGGATCGCGGACGTTACAGCGCGCCTCCATTCCAGAGGAGATTTCCGTGGTGATTCGAACGGCCACGCGGCTCGGCGTGCCGGCGCTGCTCCTGTTGCTCGCCCTCGCCTGCCCGCGCCCGCCCCCGGTCCGGCCTCCGCCCGCCGAGGCGGACGACGGGCTGAAGGAGGAGGTGCAGAAGCTGTCCGCGGAGGCGGAGGCGCTGCTCCGGACGCAGAACGAGCAGATCTGGGCCACCTGGACGACGGGGCAGCGGCCGCAGATCGCCGCGTCCTACGAGGGGCACCCGGCGCTCTTCACGCCGGAGAGCATCCGGAAGATCGAGGCGCTGCGGAAGCGGGCGCGCGACCCGGTGGAGATCCGCGCGCTCACCTCGCTGCTCTCGCACTTCGTGGGCGAGTACCTGGCGGCGCAGCTTGCCGATCTGACCGACGCGGTATCGAACCTGGAGGCCTCCGCCACCTTCACCGCGCAAGGCAAGACGTACGCGTACCGGGAGCTGGACCGGTTGCTGGCCGCCGAGCGCAGCAGCCTCCGGCGACGCGCGCTGTGGGAGGGCGCCACCGCGGCGGTGCAGCGACTCACCGCCACCGTGCGGCGGCGGGAGGAGCGGAAGGCGGAGCTGCTGGCGGGGCTGGGGTATTCGTCGCACGAGGCGTACGGCGCGGAGCTGCGGCAGGTGGACCCGGCGCAGTTGGCGCTGCTGGCGGAGCAGGTGCTGGCCACCACCGAATCCGCCTACCAGCGGGTGCTGGAGCGGATGTCGTCGCTGGAGGTGGAGCTGCCGAGGGAGCAGCTACGCCGGTGCGACTTCCCGCGGACGTTCCGGACGCCGGCGGTGGACGCGCGCTTTCCGGCGGCGGAGCTGCTGCCGCGGGCGGAGCTGACGGTGGAGGGGATGGGGCTGAAGCTGGCCGGGCTGAAAAACCTCCGGATCGACGCGGGCGACGCGGCGGAGAAGTCGTCGCGGGCGCTCGCGGTGGGGGTGGACATCCCGTCGGACGTGCGGCTGTCGGTGCGGCCGGTGGCGGGGGTGCGCGCGCAGGCGGCGCTGATGGGCGAGGTGGGGCGGGCGCTGCACCTGGCGTTCACCAGGCCGGCCCGGTTCGAGCTGCGGGCGCTGGGGGACGGAGCGGCGGGCGCTGCGTACGCGTTCCTGTTCGAGGACCTCGTGGAGGACCCGATCTGGCTGGAGGAGCACGCGGGCTTTTCCGGGGACGCGCTGGACCGGTACCTGGACACCCAGGCGGCGATCCTCCTGCAGCGGATCCGGGTCACCGCCGGGCGCATCCTCTACGAGCTGCAGCTGCGGCGGAGGGGGTTGCAGGACGCGCGCGAGCTGTACGGGCCGATCATGTCGCGGGCGTACGGGGTGCCGTTCGGCCCGGACGACGAGGCTCGCGCGCTGGTGGACCTGGAGGACTTCTACCAGTCGGCGGACGACTTCCTGGCGTGGTTCCTGGCCGGGCAGATCCAGGCGCAGATGAAGGCGCGCTTCGGGCCGGCGTGGTGGCACAACCCGGCGGCGGCAGCGTTCCTGGAGTCGCTCTGGGGGCGGGGCCAGTCCGTCACCGCGCGCGAGGTGGTGGGGCTGATCGGCGAGGAGCGGCTCCGGCCGGACGTGCTGCTGCTGCGGCTGTCCACCATGCTCAAGGTGCCGATCAGCGTGCCTGCCAACTTCGGGCAGGAGTTGGAGGCGCCGCCGCCCCCGGATGCACCGGACGCGGGGACGCCCGACGCGGGGTGAGTGCATGAAGCTTCGGTGCAATCGTCGTGGGTGGGTCGTGGTGCTGGTGGTCCTCGCCTGTACCGCCCCGCCGGGCTTGGGCAGGCCACGGGTCTACGCCCAGTACAGCGACTCGATCGACGAGCACTGCAAGTACCACCCGGAGACGTGCGTGGGCGCGTTCGGGCCAGAGGCCGGCACCGCAGCTGCTGCGACGGGCGCCCCTGTTGCGGCTACGACTGCCGGGCCCGTCACGCTCGACGGAGCCGCGGCGATTGGGACCGGGGTCCTGGGGGCCTCGATCATCGCCACGGCCAAGCTCAGCCAGAGCGAACAAGCCAAGATCGAGGCGGTGCTGAAGCAATGCGCCGATCATGCGTACTCCGATGTATTGGAGAACAGGTTCCGCGGAGATACCCCCAGTGAGACAGAGTGCAACGATCAGGTCGGGCTGACCGCACGAGGCGAACCGCTCCTTTTCAAGATGAAACTGAGCGAGGAGATGCACCAGGCTGCATACCGGTGCATCCAGGGCAAGCTGGAGGCGCTGATTCCAGGCAGATTCAGCGTCGAGCAGCGCTACCGGTACAACCCCAGGAACGGCCGGACGACCTTGGTGACCAAGGAAGAAGAGGCGTACCTCTGGCAGCACGGGGCTGGCGATGAGCTCCGCGACTCCATCGTGCCGGACCTGGTGATCCACAAGGGAGACCCGCGATACGTGCAGGCTACCTACGATTTCAAGTTCCCGTGCGCGAATCGCGACAAGGTCCCAGCGTGGCGAAGATACCCAGGCAAACATCCAGCGGTCGAGTCGCCAAATCCAGACCAAAAGTTGATATACGAAACCATCCTTCAGAAACGTGCTC
>DATBSS010000272.1:0-22689 GCA_036559665.1 Myxococcaceae bacterium | reverse complement strand
TCCCGCTGCGAGCACAGCATCCCGGAGCTCTCCACCCCGCGCAGCGCCGCCTTCTTGATCTCCACCCCGTTCGGCAGCTTCGTCCCCGCCGTCGCCAGCGGGACCTTGTCGCCGACCTTGTAGTTCTTCGCCCCGCAGACGATCTGCAGCGGCTCCGGACCGCCGGCGTCCACCTTCGTCACCGACAGCTTGTCCGCGTTCGGGTGCGGCGCGGACTCCTTGATCTGCGCCACCACCACGCCGGCCAGGGCGGCGCCGGGCCGCTCCACGCCCTCCACCTCCAGGCCGGCCATGGTGAGCCGCCGGACGAGCTCGTCCAGCGGCGGCAGCGCCACGTACTCCGCCAACCACTTCGTCGAAACCTTCATCGAATGGAACCCAGCGCTAGAGCCAGAACTAGAACTGCCCGAGGAAGCGGATGTCGTTCTCGAACATCATCCGCAGATCGTCGATCTCGTACCGGAGCATGGTGATCCGGTCGACGCCCATGCCGAAGGCGAACCCCTGCACCTGCTCCGCGTCGTACCCGACGTTGCGGAACAGGTTCGGGTGGACCATCCCGCACCCCAGCACCTCCAGCCACCCGGTCTGCTTGCACACCCGGCACCCCTTGCCCTTGCAGCGGACGCAGGAGATGTCGACCTCGGCGGAGGGCTCGGTGAAGGGGAAGAACGACGGCCGGAACCGCGTCTTCACCTGGGCGCCGAACATTGCCTTGGCGAACGCGTCCAGCGTCCCCTTCAGCTCGCCCATGGTGACGCCGCGGTCCACCATCAGGCCCTCCACCTGGTGGAACATCGGCGTGTGCGTCAGGTCCGAATCGCGCCGGTACACGCGCCCCGGCATGATCGCCCGCACCGGCGGCTTCTCCTCCAGCATGGTCCGGATCTGCACCGGCGACGTATGCGTGCGCAGCACCACCGGGTTGCCGGGATGGTCTACGTCCGCGTTCCCACCCTTCCCGATCCACCCGGCGGACACGAAGAAGGTGTCCTGCATGTCGCGCGCGGGGTGGTCGTGGGGGAAGTTGAGCGCCTCGAAGTTGTAGTAGTCGAGCTCGATCTCCGGCCCGCTCCGCACCTCGAAGCCCAGCCGCGCGAAGGTCCGGATGACGTCGTCCATGGTGCGCGACACCGGGTGCCTCCGCCCCGGCTTCAGCCCTCGCCCGGGCAGCGTCACGTCCAGCGGCGGGCCGCGCAGCTCGGCTTCCATCCGGGCGTCCTCCGCCCGCTGCGCCGCCTTCGCCAGCAGCGCCTCCAGCTCGGCCTTGGTGGAGTTGGCGACCTCGCCCAGCGCGCGCCGTTCCTCCGGCGGCAGCTTCCCCATCCCGCCCAGCACCTGGGACAGCTCGCCCTTCTTGCCCAGGTACTTCACCCGCAGCGCCTCCACGCGCTCCGGGTCCACCGCCTGGCCGATCTCCTGGCGCCCCTGGTCCAGCAGCGCCGCCAGCCGCTCCTTCATGCCGATCCTCACGAAAAAGGGGCTGCCGTGCTGACGGCAGCCCCTGAAAAACCACGCCTGCTGGCTTGTGGAGCCTACGCCTGGGCCAGCTTGGCCACCGCGGCAAACCCGGCCGGGTCCGCCACCGCGATCTCCGCCAGCACCTTGCGGTCCAGCGAGATCTTGGCCTTGCTCAGCCCGGCGATCAGCCGCGAGTACGACAGCCCGGCCGCCCGGGCCGCCGCGTTGATCCGGACGATCCACAGCGAGCGGAAGTCCCGCTTCTTCCGGGCCCGGTCGCGGCTGGCGTAGTCCAGCGCGCGCTCCACCGCCTGGTTGGCGCGCTTGTAGCAATTCTTCCGGCGGCCCCGGTACCCCTTGGACAGCTTGAGAATCCGGTTGCGGCGACGGCGAGCCTTCACACCCTTCTTGACGCGCATGACGTACCTGCCTGCCTTCTTCTAGTTCGCCCCGTAGGGGAACAGTTCCTTGATCACCTTCTTGGCGTCCATCTGCTTCAGATGGCCGGTGCCCCGGTTGCCCCGCTTGGAGTCCGGGGTCTTGGAGAAGGTCATCAGATGCTTCGCGAACGCCTTCCCGTGCTTCACCTTCCCGCCCTTCTTCACGTGGAGGCGCTTCTTGGCGCTGCTCCGGGTCTTCATCTTCGGCATTGCAGTGCTTCCTCTCTTCGAAATCTCGGTGACTACGTCTTGGGCGGCGCGCTCTCGGGCGCCGGGGCGGCCGCCGGCGGGGCCGCCGCCTCGGGCTTGGGGTCCTGCGGCGCCTGCCCGTCGCCCTTCGGCGCCCCGTCCTGCTTCCCCTGGGCCGACTTCTCGGCCTGCTCGCGCGCGATCGCCTGGTTCCGCGCCAGGTCCCTCGCCCGCTGCGCCACCTTCGGGTTGGGCGCCAGGATCATGAACATCTGGCGGCCTTCCATCCGCGGCGGCTGCTCGATGATGCCCACGTCCTTCACGTCCTTCACCACGTCGTCGAGGAGGGCCTGGCCCAGTTCCTTGTGCGTGATCTCGCGGCCGCGGAACATGATGGTGATGCGCGCCTTGTTGCCCTCTTCCAGGAACCGCTTCACGTTGCGGACCTTGAAGTCGTAGTCGTGATCTTCGGTCTTCGGCCGGAGCTTCACTTCCTTGAGGTGGACCACGACCTGCTTCTTCTTGGCCTCGGAGGCTTTCTTCTTCTCCTCGTACTTGAACTTGCCGTAGTCCATGATCTTGCAGACCGGCGGCTTGGCCATGGGGTTGACCTCGACCAGGTCGAGGCCAAACTCATGGGACTTCTCCAGCGCTGCTTCGATCGTCAGGATCCCGAGCTGCTCCCCAGCAGGGCCTACGACGCGGACCTCGCGCGCACGAATACGGCGGTTCGTTCTCTGGTCGCGAGCGATTGGGAAACTCCTCCGAAAAAGCGCTCCGGAAAGGGCTAACACCCCTTCCGGCCTTGAAAAAAGGCTGCGGAAGATACTGGTCTACATGCCCAAGTCAAGCCTAGACGGGCCAGGGGGCTAGGGCAACGCCGCTTCCTTCGCAAACAAGGTCAGGAAGGCCTCCAGCTTCATGGTCTTGAGGTCTTCCCCGCCGTAGCGCCGGGGCGAGACCGCGCCCTGCTCCACTTCCTTGTCGCCTACCACCAGGGTGAAGGGGACCTTCTGGAGCTGCGACTCGCGGATCTTGGCGTTGAGGGTGCCCTCGCGCTCGTCCAGCTCCACGCGGTAGCCCTGGGCGCGCAGGTCGTCCCGCAGCTTGCGCGCGTAGTCGAGCTGCCGGTCGGCCACGGTGACGATGGTGGCCTGCACCGGGGCGAGCCAGGTGGGGAACGCGCCGGCGAAGTGCTCGGTGAGGATGGCAATGAAGCGTTCGAAGGAGCCGTAGATGGCGCGGTGAAGGACGACCGGGCGGTGCTCCGCATTGTCCTCGCCCACGTAGGTGAGGTCGAAGCGTTCGGGCGCCATGTAGTCTAGCTGCATGGTGCCCAGCTGCCAGGTGCGGCCGATGCTGTCGGACACGTGGAAGTCGATCTTCGGCCCGTAGAAGGCGCCGTCGCCCGGTTTCAGCTCGTACGGGAGGTTGAGCGAGTCCAGCGCCTCCTTCAGGGCGCCCTCCGCCCGGTCCCAGAGCGCGTCGTCGCCCAGCCGCTGCTCGGGGCGGGTGGCGAACTTGCACTCGTACTTCAGGCCCACCGCGCCGTAGATGCGGTCCAGGAGCTTGGCGAAGCGCTTCACCTCGTCGGTGATCTGGCTCTCCGCGCAATAGATGTGCGCGTCGTCCTGCTGGAACTGGCGCACGCGGGTGAGCCCGCCCAGCGAGCCGGCCGCCTCGTTCCGGTGGAGCACGTCCTGGGTGTGCAGGCGGAGCGGGAGGTCGCGGTAGCTGTGCTTCTTGAAGCCGAAGAACAGGTGGTGGCTGGGGCAGTTCATCGGCTTGAGCGAGAAGTCGTGCTCGCCGGTCTCCTTGTCCTGCACCAGGAACATGTTCTCCCGGTACTTGCCCCAGTGGCCGGAGATCTCCCACAGCCCCTTGTTGAACAGGAGCGGGGTCTTGATCTCCACGTAGCCGTTCCCCAGCGCCAGCTTCCGCATCCAGGTGGAGAGCGCCTGGTAGATCGCGGTGCCCTTGGGGGTCCAGAACGCGGCGCCCGGCGAAAAGGGGTGGAAGTGGAACAGGTCCAGCTCCTTCCCCAGGCGGCGGTGGTCGCGCTTCTTCGCCTCCTCCTGCTGCTTGAGCCACGCGTCCAGCGCCTTCTGGTCGAAGAAGGCGGTGCCGTAGATGCGCTGGAGCATCGGGTTGCGGTGGTCGCCGCGCCAGTACGCGCCGCTGGAGGAGAGGAGCTTGATGACACCGATCCGGCCGGTGGAGGGGCCGTGCGGCCCCAGGCAGAAGTCCACCCAGTCGCCGTGGCTGTACAGGGTGAGGGTCTTCGCGCCGCGGGCGACGATGTCGTTGACGATCTCGACCTTGAAGGTCTCACCCTTGCCCTTGAAGAGGGCGATGGCGTCGTCCGGGGAGACCTCCTGGCGGACGAAGGGCAGGTCCTTCTTCACCTCCGCGTTCGCCTCCGCCTCGATCTTCTCGAGATCTTCGGGAGTGAACGGCTTGTCCCGGGAGAAGTCGTAATAGAAGCCGTCCTCGATGGTGGGACCGATGGTGACCTGGGTGCCGGGGAACAGGCGCTGCACCACGCTGGCCACCACGTGCGCGGCATCGTGGCGGATCACCTCCAGCGCGTCCGGGCTCTTGGTGGTGAGCACCTCCAGCTTCGCGTCCGCGTCCAGCGGGCGCGAGAGGTCCACCTGCTGGCCGTTCAGCTTCGCCACCACGGCGGCCTTGGCCAACCCGGCGCCAATGCTCTCCCGTACGAAGTCCCCGACTTTCATCCCGCGAGGGGCCTGCTTCTGGCTCCCGTCCGGGAGGGTCACGGTCACTTGATCCGACATCACTCGCCTTTCTCTCTAGCGCGCGCATCCTGCCGACAGCGCGGGGCGGCCGGCAAGCCTGTCCTCGTCTGATCATCAGACGTCGGATCCACGGCGGCCTGACGCCTTGCTTCAGGTCAGGGGACGCCGGCCTTCTCGAGCGCCCGGACGGCGGTCTGGAGCGGGAGGAAGAGCTTCCTCGGCTGGCTCGGGAGGGGGATGAACCCGTGCGACTCGTAGAAGGCCCGGCTGCGGTCGTCCTTGGCGTCCACGAAGATGGCGTAGGCGGCGACCGCCTTCGCCGCGCCCAGGACCCGGCGCACGGCGTCCGCGACCAGGAGATCGCCGACGCCGCTGCCCTTCGCGCGCACGTGGCGAGCCAGTCTCCCGATCAAGGCGGCGGGAACGGCTCCGTACGACGGCAGCTTGAGCATGAGCTCGTACGGCAGGGTCCCCAACGCCACCGCGAACATGCTGAGACTGTAGAATCCGACGACGCCCACGTCGTCGAGCGCGACGAAGACCTGCGCGACGCGCCTCCGCTGGTCCTGGGAGGCGCGCTTGTGGAACCAGTCGTCGAGCTCCGCCACGCCGGACTGGAAGCCGGCGCGTTCGTGGGAACCCGCCAGGGGCTCGAACCGGATGACCGTCATCTGGAGCGGTCGCCACCCACCGCCGCGTGCTTGCGGAGCGCCGCGATCAGCCGCTTCGCCGGGGCCGGGGGCTCCGAGATCGCGTTCAGGAATGCTTCCGCGTCCGCGCCGCGAAGCAAAATATGCTCGTAGTCGTCTAGAACTTTCATCGCCCCCTCGTAGGCCAGGTCACCGACCGCCAGCCCGGAAATAGCCGTCGCCCGTTCGATCACCCGCCGGACCGTCGGAGCCACGCGCGCCTCCAGGCGTTCGGACTTCCGCTCCGGCGTTCCCTTGCCGCTGGATTTCGATCTCGCCATAAGGCCTCCGGAGCTTTATGTACGGCGATTTACCGTACATGTCAACCCCAAACGGGTCGAGCGCCAGCGATTCCGGAGTTTGCGCTAGCTTGGACCCCATGCCCCCTGCCCTTCCCTTCCTGGCATTCGTCGCGGCGGTCTCGCTCGCGGGCGCGGAACCGCCGCGCGTGCTGCCGGAGACGTCGACGCTGCTGGAGGTCGCCGCCCGCCCGCGCGATCCGTTCCGCGACCCGCTGCCGAAGGACCCGGCGCTCGCGCAGCAGATCCAGCTCGGCTACCGGATCTTCACCGAGACCGGGCGCTACGCGCCGAAGTACACGGGCAACGGGCTCACCTGTGGCAACTGCCACCTCAACGCCGGGCAGCGCGAGGGCGCGATGCCGGTGGTGGGCGTGGCCGCCATCTTTCCCGAGAACAACCCCCGCTCCGGGCGGCTCTTCTCGCTCCAGGACCGGGTGGTGAGCTGCTTCCTGCGCAGCATCAACGGCGCCAACGCGCCCGGAGCCACGGAGGAGAACATCGACGAGAACGGCAAGGCGGAGTTGTTCGTCTCCCCGCGCTCGCCGGAGGTGCTGGCCGTCTCTGCGTACGTCACCTGGCTGTCCGAGGGCATCCCGCTGGGGCAGAAACCGGCCTGGCGCGGGGTCAAGCAGCTCGCGCCCGAGGCGCGGATCCCGATCGCGAAGCTCTCCCCCGACCAGGGCCGCGAGCTGTACGCCGACTACTGCCAGGGCTGCCACGGCGAGGACGGCCAGGGCGTAGACCTGGAGGTGGCCAAGCCCGGACCGCTCTGGGGGCCGCGCTCGTGGAACGACGGCGCCAGCCTCGCGCGCCCCTACATGCTGGCGGGGATGATCCGGCACGCGATGCCGTACCTCGGGCCCGGCTCCCTCACGGACGAGGAGTCCCAGCACATCGCCGCGTACATCACCTCGCAGCCGCGGCCGCACTTCCGGGCGCAGGCGCGGGACTATGTCGACGGCAAGATCCCCGAGGACGCCGTCTACGACACCCGCAGGTTCCCGGTGAACCCGCTGCGCGCGGGCGGCGGCGGCGCGACCCCGGCGAGGTGAGGCACCACCAGCATTCCCCACGCCACGGTGGCGGCGAGGAAGGACGCCGAGGCGCACCCCAGCCAGAGCTTGAAGCGCACCGGGTCCAGGTCGAGCACCACCCGGAACGCGAGCGCCGCGAGCAAGAGCAACGCGAGCCCGGCCAGCCACCGCGGCCGGCCCTCGAGCAGGCGCGAGCGGCCGGCATGCGTCAGCGCGACGTGGATCGACACCGACAGGGCCGCCAGGCCGAAGCACCCGATGAACGCCACGTGCAGGCCGGCGCGGCGATACCCGGGGAACAGCGCCACCGCCAGCGCGCCCAGCGGGATGCACCACGCGGAGAGCCAGGCCAGGAACCGGTGGAAGCCGGGCGCGGTGGGGCGCCGCCACAGCCCGGCGGACCACAGCACGCCGGAGGTGATGGCGGCCCGCATGGCGAACCCCGCCTGCATGGAGAATTGCTGCTCCACGGCGAACGAGGCGGCGAAGGCGGCGATGGCCACCGCATGGAGCGCCACCGCACCCTTCCCGCCCTTCGGCGCCGGCGGCTTGCCGTACGCCAGCACCGGCAGCAGCAGCGAGCCCACGCCCAGCACGAGCGCGGTGAACAGGCCCTGCTGGATGAACGACCGCCCGGCGTCGTGGAGCCACGCCAGGCCGCCCCCGGACGCGCCGCCCACCCCCGCCGCCACCGCGGCCGCCAGGCACCCGAACAGCCCGGCCGGGACCCAGAGGAAACCGGGCGGGAACGCGCCGAGCGACCTCGAGCGCCGGACCCGGTCGAACGCGAACCCCATCACCACCAGGAGCCCGATGGTCCAGCAGGCCTGCGAGGGGACCCAGGACTCGAACCAGGCGAAGGCCGTGGTCGCCACGGGCGCCGCCGCCGCGACGGCGATCTGCCACGCGCTCGCGGGGAGGCCGCCGGTGCGGCGGGGGATGAACGTGAACAGGAACCCCACCGCGAAGCAGGTCATGAAGCCCTGGACCTGGGTGATGGCGTGGAAAGTCGACCGGTACTCCTCGATCGCGCCGGACGCGAGCAGGAGCCAGTGGAGGACCCCGGCCCAGGCCAGCAAGGCCCCCAGGGGGAAGAGCAGGCGGTAGGGCTCGGCGCGCCAGCGGGGCCCGGTGGTCTCGGCCAGGGCCAGCGAGGCGGGTGGACTGGAGACGCTCATGTCCCCATGGCCAAGGCAGGCGACGTGCCAGCGCGTCCGGCCCGCGCCGCCCGTCCCCACGCGCACAGGCTGCGCGCCCCGCCCGGAAACCGCGCCATTTGCGTCGATCCGGCTGGAGGAGACCCAAGGAAAAACGCGATCCCCGTTTCTGTGTGCACACGCAGGGGGACCCACCATGAACCACCGTCAAAGCGGCTCCGCAGCAGGCATCTTCCTCGCAGTCCTGGCGCTCGCGTCCTGCGGGCCGGTCCGGGACCCCGCACCGCTCGCCACGGCCCAGGAGCCGCTGTTCGCGTGTGGGAGCACCATCCACTACAACGGCAACCTGTTTGGGCCGTGGGACTCCACCCAGACCGTGGGCTGCGCCTGCGGCGCGGGCTTCCAGCGGACCAACGCCACCGCCTCGTCCGCCGGCACGGGCTTTTGCAACATCGTGGGGTTCACCACCTCCGATCCCAACGACTGCCGGGTGAACGTCCACATCCACGTCGAAGCGTGGCCTCTTGCGACGGGAGACTGCTTCGTAACGGTGAACAAGGACCCCCGCCCGGACAGCTGCGTCACCCGCTGCGGAGGATCCGCCCCGACGTGCTGGTGCGACTCGCTGTGCACCGGCTTCGGGGACTGCTGCTCCGACTACACGGGCGTGTGCATGAGCGCCATCGAGCTCCGGCTGCAGTCGGTCACGCGGAGCCCATCCGACGGACTCCTCCACCTGAGCGTCGCGAACAACGGCCGCCGCGGAACGGTGCAGCAGGTCGTGTGCACCGTCGGGACCCATACGGTGGCCCGGACCGTGAACACCCTCGTCGAAAACGGGCACGCGATCGACGTCACGCTGAACGGGTACTACGGCGCGGGGAACTACTCCTGCGGCGTGGCCGGGATCTCGGACAACGGGGCGGCGGAGACGTTCCTCGACAACAACAACCTCCTCTCCTTCATCCCTTAGGGCCGGGCTAGATCCGCCCGTGCTGGATGTCGTCCAGCACCTCGTTGGCGGCGTCGATGCCGGAGAGGCAGGCGCCCTCCATGAAGCCCTGCCAGTCGTAGAAGGAGTTGGTGTGCTCGCCGGCGAACTTCAGGGCGCCGGCCGACTGGGCCTCGAGGCCGGCGATGCCGGTGAGCTGGCCGGGCAGGTAGGAGGTGTACGAGCCGCGCGAGTACGACTGCGACAGCCAGTGCCCGCGGCGGAACACGTACTTGCCGCCCGCGCGGGTCGCCCGCGCCCTGGCGCCGGGGAACACCCGGTCGAGGTCGGTGAGGAACGAGTCGACCTGCGACTGGAGCAGGGCGTCCTGGATGTCGAAGAAGCCGCCCGGGCCGTTGTGGCAGTTGTTGCAGAGCACCGGCGAGCCCGGCGGCGGCGGCGGGAGTTGCAGCGCGCGCCCGCGGTTGCCACCCGCGAAGTCGCAGAGGATGGTCGACGTGGAGCCGGACGTGTAGCTCACCTCCCAGGTGTTCTGCAGGTTCGGGAGATCGGTGTAGACGGTGCCGTCGCAGCCCTGCTCCAGCCACGGGCGGCCGTCGAAGCCGATCAACGTCTTGCAGTTGGCGCCGTAGCCGAGGGTGTTGATGGCGTTCAGCTTGGCGGCGGAGAGCCCGAGGCTGGCGTCCAGCGTCACCTTCCGCAGCACCGTGAAGGGCAGCGCCACGATGACCGCTTCCGCCAGCTCCGGCACGGACCCGCCACGGAACCAGAGCTCGTACTTGCCGGACGCGTTCTTGCCCAGGCGCACCAGCTCCGCGCCCGTGTTCACCGTCCCGGGCAGCCGCGCGCGGATGTTGCTGGCGATGGCGTCGTTGCCGCCCACCAGGTGGAAGCGCTCGTCGCTGAACACGCCGAACTCGCGGAGCTTCGACTTCCGGTCCGCATGGATGAACAGGAGCATGTTCAGGCAGCTCTGCTCCGCACACTCCAGTCCGTACTCCGCGACGTAGGCCTGCTCCAGCACCTTGCGGATCAGCGGCAGGTCGCCGGCGCGCGTCCCCAGCCAGGTCGCCAGGTCCGTCTGGTCCAGCAGGACGTCGCCGACGGTATGCGAGAAGTACGTCGGCGCGCCGGAGCTGGAGTGCATGTCATTCCGCATGCGCGGCACGAGTTGGCGGTACTCGTCGATGACCTGGTCCTCCGAGTACCGCTGGCCGCCGAAGTAGTAGCCGGTCTCGCCCGGCGCCTTCTCGAGGTCCTCCTTCGCCAGGTTGAACTCGTTGGCGTAGGCGAGCATCGTCTTGTGCAGGTTGTCGATCATCTCGCCGCCCAACTCGCCGACCTGGCCGGGGAACGTCCCGCGCGCGGACTTCACGCGCCCGCCCACGCGGGTGTTGGCCTCGTAGAGGACCGCCGAGTAGCCCTTGGCGCGGAGGCGATCCGCCGCCACCAGCCCCGCCATCCCGGCGCCCACGATGGCGATGCGAGGCGCGTTTCCGCCCGCCGCGAACGCGCGCCGGCTGGCGGTCGCCGCCACCGCCGCCACCGCGGCCCCCTTCAGCACCGAGCGCCGCGATAGCGCACGCCGCTCCTGGAGCTCCCCGGCTCGCGCCACGCCGTCGCGCGTGCTGAGTCCTTCGCGCTCGCAGAGATCGGCGATCCGGAAGGCGCGTCGAAGCTGGCTGAACAGTCGGGTATGGGCCACGGGAACGTCCTCCGCGATGTGAGATCGCCGGCAAGTGGGACGGCTGGGGGATCTCCAGATATGCCTGCTGGCGAGGTAGGCGATCAAGGCACACGGTAATTTTACTGTCCGTACGGACGGTCCCTGGACAGATCTTGAATGTGCTCAGTGGGTTATGAACACTGGCGTTCAGAGCGCCTCAGCGCCGCCCTGCCAGTGCCATCCCGATCCCGCCCACGATCGCGATCGCCGAGATCGCCAGGCGCCCGCTGAGCGCCTCCCCGAGGAGGAGCACGCCACCGGCCGCGGCCAGCACCGGCACCGACAGTTGCACCAGCCCGGCCCGGAGGCGGGAGAGCGAAGGCAGCGCCGCGTACCAGAAGCTGTACCCGACCCCGGAGGCCAGCGCCCCGGACGCGACGGCCAGGCCAATGCCCCGTGGGCCGAGGTGCATCTGCGGCAGGAACGGAAGGGCGCAGAGCGCGGCCATCGGCGCCGCGCGGGCGAAGTTGTCCGCGGTGGTGGCGAGCGGATCGACCGCGGCGCGCCCCCGGAGCGAGTACCAGCCCCACGCCGCCCCGGCCCCCAGCATGAGCGCGGCGGAGATCGGATCGGGCGCGGCGAGACCGGGGAGGACGAGCCAGGTGAGGCCGCCCAGCGCGGCGGCCAGCCCCGCCCACTCCAGCGCGCGAGGCCGTTCGCCGGCGGCGAGCCCGCGGCCGATCATCGCCACCTGGACGGCGCCGAAGAGGAGGAGCGCGCCGGTCCCCGCGGACAGCCGCAGGTAGGCCAGCGAGAACAGGCCGGCGTAGAGGAACAGCGCCGCCGCGGAGGCCCAGCTCCCGCCCCGCGGCGCCGCGGCTCCCGAGCGCGCGCGCCGGAGCCGCAGCAGCGCGAACAGCATCGCCGCGCCCGAGGCCAGGCGGATCAGCGTGTACGAAGCGGCGTCGATCTCCCCGGAGCGCAGGGCCACGCGCGCGAGCAGCGAGTTGCCCGCGAAGCAGCAGAGCGCCGCCACCGTCAGTGCGGCCAGCGTTCCCCGGGAGACACGGTGAGCCACGTCGCCGCCGAGCATCGCACGCGGCGGCGCCCGTCAGTCGAGGCTTGCCGGGCCCTCGATCCCCAGCTGGCCGGCGATGACCTTGAGGTACTCCAGTCGCTCCGCGCTGTCCTCCGGCAGCGACTCCGCGTGCTCGAAGAGCTGGAGGTTGGAGAGCCAGGCGTCCTCGACGCCGCCCCACTCCTCGTCCAGCCCCTGGAGCGCGTCCACCAGCTGCTGGCCGCTGAGGCCGACCGCGGTGGCGACCTCCGCGACCTCCTCGAGCGCATCGTTCTCCCGCCCGTCTACGGACCCCACCAACTCGAAGAGCTGCGATTGCGTCAGCCCGGCGTCCTCGCTCAGTTGCCCCAGGTCGGTGTCCGACCTCGAGATCTGCTCGCTCACCTCATCGAGTTGGTCCGGGTGGCTCTGGAAGTACGGCTCGTCCGCGAGGACCTCCTTGAGGATCGCCTCCTGCTCGTGGTCGCGCCGGGCGTCGGTGTCGTCCCCGAAGACCCACGAGCCGACGAGCGAGATCCCCACGCCGATCAGCTCGATCGCCTTGCCGATGGGCGCCGCCGGCGGGAAGAGCGAGATCACGCTGCCCACCAGCGACGTGGCGGACCCCACCAGCTTCACGATGTTCTCCGCGCTCGGGTCGTCCAGCGCATCGCGGAACGACTGAACCGTGGTGAGTGCATTCAGCCCGACCGCGAGGCCCGGGATGAGCCGGTTGGTCGCGAACCGCGCCGCCCGCACCGCCGACTCGGCGCCCTCCTGCCCCACCAGCGCCGCCAGCCGCCCGCTGCTGTTGAGCGAGCCAATGCCACCGGCCAGCAACTCCAGCCCGCCGCGGCCCGCGGTCCCGATGCCCTGCACCAACGCCTCGGCGTCCTCGGCGTTGGCCGCGTTGGCGATCCCGAAGACGACGCCTGCGGCGGCGAACCCCGCGGTGAACGGCGTGAGGGAGCGGACGTTCTGCTCGCTGCTGAGCAGCGCCCGGAGCCGGGTCGGATCGCCCGCCTGCTGCGCCCGGAAGGCGTCGATGAATTCCTGCCCGCGCTGGATGGCCTGCTGGAACTGGTCCCGGCCGGTGAACAGGCGGTAGGCGGACTTGAACTGGTTGAACAGCCCCTGGAACCGGTCCAGCGCCGGGCCCGCGTCGCCGTCCGCCTCGGCCTGGTACTGCAGCAGCGTGCCGGGCAGGCCGGCCTGGACCACGTCCCGCTCCACCTCTTCCTGGAAGTCACCGAAGATCTCCGCGGTGGGCGACCCGTCCTGGAACGCCTTGGCGGCCCACTCCACCGCCGCCGCCGGCTGCGGCGACCCGGCCAGGTCCTTCATGAGATCGACCACGTCGTCCGCGCGGTCGCCGTGGGCCTGGACCACCTGGTTCAGCGCGTCGACGTTGGGGCCCACCGCGCCGGAGAGCGCGAGCGCGGCCTCGGCCTCCCGCTGGTACACCTCCGCATGCACCTGGTGGTACTCCTCGATGTACGCGGCGCGTTGCTCGTCGGTGAGGGCGCCTTCGAGATCCGTGAGCTGCGTGGCCAGCTCCTGGTCGGCCTCCTCCCGGTCGGAGCGCGCGTCCTTGTAGTCGTCGCGCAGCTCGTTGATCCCGTCGAACGCCTCGGTGACCAGCTCCCCGGCGGTCTCGGTCTTCCCGGCCGCGTCCAGCTCGTTGACCAACGCCAGGGTCAGGCGAGTGCCCTCCCCCCGGTCGGCGAGGTGGTCGAAGGCGTCGTCGAGCTGGTTGAGCCCCTCCTTGTCGGGCAGCGCCGCCGCCAGCGACCGCGCGATGGCTTGCGCCCCCGCGGCGCCCGCGTGGTCCGCCACGCCGGAGAGCGCGGCGATGGTGTCCCCGGTCACGGGTTGTTCGTCCGTGTCGTCGGTCCCGTCCTCGATCCGCTGCGCCAGGTCCTGGCTGATCCGATCGATGGTCGGCTGGGACGCGGTGATCAGCGAGTCGATCGCCGCCTGGTCGTCGCCCAGGGCCTGGGCCTGCCGATCCAGCTCCTGTGATGCCGCCAGCGCACCGCCGTCCTGGTAGGCCTGCTCCACCTGCCGTGCGCCCTCCTGTGCTCCGGCCGGCGGCTGCGGCGTCTCGGGAGGCACGGCGTACGCGGGCGCGGCGGAGGCGGGGACGTCCTTGAACGCGGCGCTGCCTCGGCGCAGCACCTCCGTGGCCGGGAGCGGCTGGGCCGTGGCGGGCGCAGGCGCCGGAGCAGCCTGGGGATCGAGCTCCACCGACTTCCGCTTCGGCGCGTCCGCGAACGAGCTCCGCTGATTGCGGGGCGCGGTAGGCGGCGGCGTGGACGCGGGCGCGGGCGCGGGGGCGCTCCTGGGCTCGGGCTTCGGGGGAAGGACGGACGGCTTCTTCGTGGAAACCACGTCGGGGGCGGCAGGCATCGGGGACCTCCGGAGAGCGATGCGACTGGGGTCGGTACGCGGCGCGCTCGAGCTGGTTTCAACAACGTCAATGTGTGCAGAGGCTTGGCAGCGCCATCTCGGCAACTGAGAATTCGGCGGCGCCGCGGTGCTCTCCTGCGCTTCACCGGGCGTCGGGCGTGTCGTTTCTGAGTGTTTGACCCTCAACGGAGTTGCTGCTACCTCGGCTATCGATTTCCGAGCGCGGCCACCACGGCCGAGCCCCCCGCCAGGAGAGAAACGCCATGAGATTGTCTTGGGCGAAGCGTCCCACTGCCTTGCTCCTGCTCGGAGCTTCGATCGCGCTGGCGCAGGAGAATGGTGGCGCCGGGAACGAGCAACCGGCGGCGGCCGCACCCGCACCCGAGAAACCCGCGATGGCAGCGAAGCCGTCGGCGGGCGGCATGGTGAAGGGCCAGATCACGGCGACCTACGGCGACCCGCTGCCGGGCGCGATCGTGGAGCTGAAGGGGACGAAGCTTGCCACCAGGACCGACGCGAACGGCGAGTACACCCTCGGCGGCGTGCCCGCGGGCAAGCAGACCCTGACGGTCCGGGCGGATGGGTTCCAGGGCGGAAGCAAGAGCGTGGAGGTGAACGCGGAGAACCCGTCCGTCGCCAGCTTCGTGCTCGACATCGACCTGCTGAACTCCGAGGACATCGTGGTGACGGCGCAGGTGCCGGACCGGAAGATCCGCTCCAGCTCCGCCATCTCCACCGTGGACGCACAGCAGATCGAGGCCCGCGCGCCGCAGAACACCGCGGACCTGATGCGGGTCGTCCCCGGCTTCTACGTGGAGAGCTCCGGCGGCGAGGTGGGCGGCAACCTGTTCGTCCGCGGCCTGCCGGCGGACGGGTCGTTCCGGTACGTGTCGATCATGGAAAACGGCATGCCGGTGTACGACTCCACGGAGCTGTTCTTCGTCAACAGCGACATCTTCGTGCGCCTGGACGAGAACATCGACCACATGGAGGCGGTGCGCGGCGGCAGCTCCGCCCTCTACGGCAGCAACGCGCCGGGCGGCGTGGTGAACTTCATCGACAAGCAGGGCGGGGACATCCTGGCCGGGACGCTCAAGGTCGCCACCGCCAGCGCGGGCCTGTTCCGCTACGACGCCAACATCAACGGCCCCGTCGGCGACGACTGGCGCTTCTCCGCCGGCGGCTTCTACCGCTTCGACGAGGGCGTCCGCAGCCCGGGGTTCCCGGCGTCCAAGGGCGGCCAGCTCAAGGCCGGCCTCACCCGCGTGATCAACGGGAACAAGGTGACCGGCCAGGCGCGCCTGACGTTCAAGTTCCTCGACGACCGCAACACGTTCTTCCTCCCGCTGCCGTTCAAGGGGCAGTTCCAGGACGACCGGCTGGTCGGCACCGAGTTCGTGCGCGGCTTCCCGGTGAACGGCACCCTCACCTCGCGGGAAGGCGTGAACGCCCAGGTACCGCTGCCGGGGGGAGGCGCGCTCACCCTCCCGCTGGATGACGGCCAGCGGCAGCGAGGCACCTCGGGCCAGGCGGAATTGCGCCTCTACTTCGCCGAGCAGCGGATGGAGCTGCAGAACATCACCCGCGCCATGCAGGTGGACCACAGCTGGAACGCGATGCTGCCGTTCGACCTGCAGGACAAGGACGTCTGGGCGGCGTCGGTGCTGGGTGCCGGGACGCCCTTCCGCATCACCTGCACCAACCTGCCGGGCGCCCCGGCGCTGGGGAGCCCCGGCTGCCCGACCGACAACAACCTGGTGGCGCTGGGCGGCCAGTGGCTGGTGAAGAAGCCGATGAGCGACGTGTCCAACCAGCTCCGGCTGACCAAGTTCCTGGACGCCGGGCCCACCTCGCACACCATCACGGGCGGCCTCTACTTCGGCCACTACACGGCCGACAACGTCTGGTACTTCAACGACATCGTCACCGACGTACGCAACAACCCCCACTTCCTGGACCTTCAGGAGCTGGATGGGACCGGCGCCGTCGTGGAGAACGTCACCCAGCACGGCTTCCGGGGCTACCTGAGCAACTACGTCAACGGCACGGCGAACGCGACGCTGTTCGCCGCGTTCGCCGGAGACGAGGTCACCATCGGCGACAAGATCCGGGTGGACCTGGCCGGCCGCATCGAGCGCGACCTTTTCGAGCAGAACGTGGAGCAGACCCGGACGGTCAACCTGGGGGATGCCACCACGCTGGCGGACGACAACGCGCACGCCGGGACCGGCCGCTTCAGCCGCGTGAACGTGGGCTTCACCGACTGGGCGCTCTCGCTCGGCGCCAACTACGCCCTCGCCGACTCGATCTCCGTCTACGCCCGCGGGAGCCGCGGCTACAAGATGCCGCTGCTGGACCAGTTCCTCTTCGCGACCGACCCGACCGACCCGACGTTCCCGCGGACGCCGGAATCGCTGCTGCAGGCCGAGGCCGGGCTGAAGATGAGCGGCACCTGGTACGCGCTGGCGGCGGTGGCCTACTGGCTCCAAATCGGGAACTTCCCCAGCCAGGACGCCCGGGTGGATCCCGTCACCGGCAACACCACCTTCGTCACCGTGTACGCGGGCCAGGCGCGGACGCTGGGGCTGGAGTTGGAAGCGGCGGCCCAGCCGGTGCAGTTCTTCCGCCTGAACGGCGTGTTCACGCTCCAGGACCCGCGCTACACGCTGTTCAACGAGGGATCGGCGAACTTCTCCGGCAACCGGATCCGCCGCATCCCGCAGGTCATCGCCGACGTGACGGGGACGTTGCTGTACGGCGACGCCAGCCTCGGGGCGAACGCGACCTACGTGGGGCACCGGTTCTCGAACAACGCCAACACGTTGGACCTACCCGGCTACTTCCAGCTCAACGCGGTGGCCTCCTACAAGCTGGACCGCTTCACCGTGGGCGTCCAGGCCTCCAACGTGCTCGACAGCTTCGGCCTCACCGAGGGCAACCCGCGCCTCGACGAGTCGGCCGGCTCGGTGAAAGACATCTTCCTCGCTCGCCCGGTGCTCCCGCGGCGCGTCACCTTCTCGCTGACCGGGAACCTGTAGGCCTCAGGCTCAGGCCCGCGGGAGGAGCTTGAGCGGCAGCGCCGCCGGCATGTACGTGGCGTCGGCGGAGACGCGCAGCGAGTAGCCCGGCTCCAGCTGGATCCGGTAGCGCGAGAGCACCGCCGCCAGCAGCAGTTGCATCTGGAGGCGGGCGAACTCCATTCCGATGCACTGGCGCGGCCCGGCGGCGAACGGGACGTACGCGAACGGGTGCCGGGTGGCGCGCTCCACCCCACCCTCGAAGCGCTCGGGCCGGAAGTCCGCCGGGCGCTCCCAGAAGTCGGGGTGGCGGTGCACGGCCCGGACCGCGAGCAGCAGCTGCGCCCCCGCCGGGATGGCGTAGCCGCCGATCTCGTCCGCCTCCGCGGCGGTGCGCATCAGGACGGGCGTGATGGGGTACAGCCGCATCGCCTCCAGGATGGTCATCCGGGCCAGCGCCGGCCGCTGCACGTCCTCCAGCGTCCGGGCCGGGCCGGTCTCGCGGCCAGCCTCCTCCGACAGCCGGGACTCCAGCTCCGCGTCGCCGGTGAGCAGGTAGAGCACCCAGGAGAGCACGGAGGAGGCCGTCTCCCAGCCCCCGATGAACAGGCCCACCGCCTCGGACCGGAGCGCGTCCGGGCTCATCCCTTCGCGATCGGCGGCGCCGACCAGCATGGCCAGCAGGTCCTCCGCCCCCTCCTCCGCGCGCTTGCCGGCCAGCATGTCATCTGTGGCGCCGGCGATCCGCGCGACCGCGTCCTGGAAGGCACGCTTGCCGGGAAACGGCGCCCACAGCGGCACGAACGAGAACCGATATCGGAAATAGGTGTATCGGACGGCGTACCCCATCCATTGCCCCATCTGGCGGGTCTGCGCGTCCGTGAAGGTGATGCCGTAGAAGAAGCGCATGAAGACGCGGACGGCGACGTCGCGCAGGACGGCCACCGCGTCCTGGTACGTCCCGGCGCCCGCCCAGGCGTCGAGGTAAGGGACCTGCTCCAGGACGGCGTCCTGCATCCGGGCCACCAGCCCGTGCAGCGAGCGGTGGTGGAAGTAGGGCTGGAGCAGCCGCCGGCGCTGGAGCCAGGGGTCGCCGTCCATGGTGGCCACCGACTCCCCGTTCGACACGCGCGCCAGCGGGGCCATGGCGTCGCGCTTCAGGTAGTTCTTGTAGTTGTCCTTCAGGACGCGCTGCAGGTGGTCCGGGTGGCTGAGGAGGTAGTAGCGCATCGGCCCCGCCTTGAGGCGGACCAGCCCTCCGGTGCGCGGGACGACGTCGGTCAGGAATCCGTAGGTGTCCCGGATGAACTGCGGGAGCACTCCGAGGATCGGGTAGCCGGGGTACGTGGGCGCGGAGGTGCTCATCAGGTGACGCCGAGCATCGCTTCTGAGCCGTTCGGGTACCAGATCCGACCGTTCGGCCAGGTTCCGCGCGCAGAGCGGACCGGGAGCCCCTAGGCTCGTTCGACGGATGGCCGCCATCCCCATCGCCCACCGCACGGTCGTGCGCCAGACGCTCCGCGCCCTGCTGGAGCCCAGGCGCGCCGGGCCGCTCCTCCTGGTGGGCGTGGCGCTCGTCATCGCCGAGACGGTCTTCGACCACAGCTACCGGGCCGGCGCGGTCGCCTCGACGATGGCGCTGGCCACCGCGGCCGCGGCGCCGTGCGGGTGGAGGCTGTGGCTCGAATCCCCGCGTTCCACGCAGGACCGGGTCTGGGGCGTGATCGCATACCTCGGCCTGGCCGTCGCGGTGCTGCTGGTCACCGGCCTGGGTCTCGCTCGCGTCCTGCAGGTGCAGGGGCAAATGCAGTTCCTGTTCCGCCCCCAGAGCCTGCTGATCTGCTTCTCGCTGTTCGTCGTCGCCGGGTGGGGCGTGGGCCGCGACATCTCGATGGAGGGCCGCGTCGCGCAGGAGCGCGCCCGCGCGGACGCCCTGGCCCGCGAGGCGGAACGCGCCCAGCTCCTGGCCATCCGCTCCAACCTCGACCCGCACTTCCTCTTCAACACGCTCAACGCCATCGCCGAGTGGTGCCACCAGGACAGCGGCACGGCCGAGGCGGCGCTCCTGCAGCTCTCCGCCATGCTCCGCACCATCTTCGACGGCGTCCGCGAGCCCACCTGGACGCTGGCGCGGGAGCTGGAGCTGGTCCGGGCGCTGTTCGACATGCACCGCCTGAGGGACCCGCAGCGCTTCGACCTGGAGTGGGACGTGCCCTCCCCCGCTCCCGCCGTGCAGGTCCCGCCGCTGCTGCTGCTGCCGCTGGCCGAGAACGCGATGAAGCACGGGCCCGGCGCCGGGCACACGGGCGCGGTCCGGTTCTCGTTGAGGAGCGCGGCCGCCGGTGTCACCCTGGAGCTCACCAACCCCGGCCCGTTTCGAGGCCCTCGCGAAGGAGGGAGCGGGTTGCCCACGCTGCAGCGGCGGCTCACCATGGCGTACGGCACCGCCGCCACGCTCGCGGTGGCGGACGAGGGCGGGAGGACGCGGGTCCGGCTGGAGCTGCCGCCCGCGCCCGAGGCGGGGCTGGCGACGTGAGCGCTCCGCTGCGGGTGCTCCTGGCGGACGACGAGTCCATGGCCCGCCAGCGGCTGGAGCGCCTGCTGGGGACGTTCCCGGAGGTGGAGCTCGTCCGGAGCTGCCAGAGCGCCGAGGAGGTGCTGGAAGAGGTCCGCAAGCGCCCGGTGGACGCGCTCCTGCTGGACATCCGCATGCCCGGCCTCACCGGCCTGGAGGCGGCGCAGCTCCTCCCCGAGCCCCGCCCCTACATCATCTTCTGCACCGCGCACCGCGAGCACGCGGTGGAGGCGTTCGACACCGGCGCCGTGGACTACCTGCTCAAGCCGGTGGACGCGGCGCGATTGAAGAAGGCGCTGGACCGCGCGCGGCGGCGGCTGGACGCACCCGCCGCCCCGGATGGAGCCACCCGGCTGCCCATCGTCACCCGGCAGGGGATCCGCCTGCTCAAGCCGGAGGACATCTCGCACGTGGTGCTCGATGGGGAGCTGGCGACCGTCTTCACCGCGACCGAGCAGCTGCTCACCGACGCCAGCCTCCAGGAATTGCAGGACAAGCTGGCGCCCTTCGGCTTCGAGCGCGTGCACCGGCGCGCGCTCCTGCACCTGGGCCGGGTAGCACGCCTCACCCCGCTGGAGACCGGCGGGTTCCTCGCCCACGTGCGGCCGGGGCAGGAGGTCGAGATCTCCCGCCAGGTGGCGCGCGAGCTGAGGAAGCGTCTAGGACTGCGCAAGGCCCGCGAGGACGAGGACGAGTGAGCCGCTGAGGTCCCCCCTCGCGCCGCTCACCCCCGGATTCCGACCGCTCACCTGGTTCAGGCCCAGGCCATGCCCGGGCTGAGGTGTTCTGTGTCTCGAGACCGCCACGGAGGCTCGAGCACATGCGCTGGAGATACTGGAAGCAAAGGCTGGAACAGAACACCCACCGCCCCATCCCGGAGACGGAGGCGCCCGAGGGACTGACGGAGCCGCAGCGGGCCCTGGTCCTCCGCTCCCTGCGGGAGTTCCAGCTCGGCGAGGCCGGGGAAGGCCGGGTCGCCCACGAGATCGACCACGTCTCCTGGCCGGGGGTGGACGCCGACTTCCGCGCGCTCATCAAGCTCTGGGTCCGCGAGGAGGGCCGCCACGCGCGGATCCTCGGCCACATGGTGAAGGGGATGGGGGGAACGCTGCTCACCCGGCACTGGAGCACCGGCGGCTTCACCGCGCTCCGGCGGCTCCTGGGCGTCCGCTTCAAGCTGCTGGTCGCGCTGGGCGCGGAGGTCGCCGGGACGGTGTTCTACGGGCTCCTCGCGCGCGCCCTGCCCCGGGGTCCGCTCGCGGCGGCGCTGGGAGAGCTGGAGCAGGACGAGTGGGCACACTTGCAATTCCAGTCGGAGATCTTCGGGATGTTCGGGCGCTGGTCGCCGGCCTACGCGCTCATCCAGGCCGGCTGGTTCGCGTGCGCTCTCGGCGTCTCGGTCCTGGTCTGGTCCCAGCACGCCGCCACCCTCGCGTCCCTCGGGGTCCCGCGCGCCCGGACCGCGCTGGAGCTCTGGCGCTGCTCGACGAGCGTCGCCCGGAAGATCCGCGAGGCGCGCCAGGGCACTCCCGCGCCGGTGCTGGTTTCCCTGGGAGGTGCACCGTGACCTCCCGATTGACCGGCTTCCGCCAGCTCTCCATGGCCGAGCGGGTGGAGGTGCTCGGGCGGGCGGCGCGCCTGTCAGACCAGGAGCGGGCCCTGCTGCTCCAGAGCGGGCAGGCGCTGGCGGCGGAGACGGCGAACCAGATGATCGAGAACGCCGTGGGCACCTTCAGCCTGCCGCTGGGGCTGGGGCTCAACCTGAAGGTGAACGGGAAGGACTACCTGGTCCCGATGGCGGTGGAGGAGCCGTCCGTGGTGGCCGCGCAGTCCGGCGCCGCCAAGGTGGTCCGGGGCGTGGGCGGCTTCATCGCCGAGGCGGACGAGCCGCTGATGATCGGCCAGGTGCAGGTGACGCGCTACGGAGACCCCACCGCCGCCAGGGCGCGGATCCTGGAGCACCGGGAGTCAATCCTCGCGCTCGCCGACAGCTTCCATCCGCAGCTGGTGCGGCGGGGCGGCGGCGCGCGAGCCCTGGAGGTCCGGGTCCTGCCCGCGCCGGAGGGCGTGCGCGGCGAACCCATCCTGGTGGTGCACCTGATCGTCGATACCCGGGAGGCGATGGGAGCCAACCTCGTCAACACCATGGCCGAAGGCGTGGCCCCGCTGATCGAACAGGTGACCGGCGGGCGCGTGTACCTCCGGATCCTCTCCAACCTCGCGGACCGCCGGCTCGCGCGCGTCACCTGCCGGATCCCATTCGAGCGCCTGGCGGACGGTGACCTGCCGGGCGAGGCGATCGCGGAAGGTATCGCCCAGGCCAGCCGCTTCGCCGCGGCGGACCCGTACCGGGCGGCCACGCACAACAAGGGCGTGATGAACGGCGTGGACGCGGTGGCCATCGCCATGGGCCAGGACTGGCGCACCATCGAGGCCGGGGCGCACGCATTCGCCTGCCGCTCCGGCCAGTACCGGCCGCTGTCGGCGTGGTCGCTGGAGGAGGGCGAGCTGGTCGGGCGGCTGGAGATGCCGCTGGCGCTGGGGACCGTGGGCGGGCCGATCAAGGTCCACCCGCTGGTGCAGCTCTCGCACAAGCTGATGCAGGTGGGGTCGGCGCGGGAGATGGCCACCGTGTTCGCGGCGGTGGGCCTGGCGCAGAACCTCGCGGCCTTGAAAGCGCTGGGCTCGGTGGGCATCCAGCGCGGGCACATGGCGCTCCACGCCCGTGCCCGCCGCGTGGCCGTGGAGCCCCAGGAGGCGAGCTACTCCTGCGCCGGGTTCTGAAGGCAGGCGGATTTCCGATGCATTTTCCCACCTACGCCTACAATGTCATCGGCCGGTGAAGTAGGGCTCGCGCGTCAATGCAGGATCCGGAGACGACACAAGTCATTCCCGTGGAGATCTCGGTCGAGGTCCAGTACTCCGGCGCATTCGTGGGCGCCCAGGGAGTCCGCGATCACTTCACACAGCAGCTGACGCTGA
>DATBSS010000271.1:0-24268 GCA_036559665.1 Myxococcaceae bacterium | reverse complement strand
CCATCTCGTGGATGAAGATGATGAGGGGATAGACCTTGTTGTAGGGCAGCTCCTTGGCGGCCTTGAGGTAGACGCGGTTCTTGGTGTCGGCGTCGGTGACCTTCGACCAGCCGCGCTCGATCTTGCCCCTCATCAGCTCGAGGTTGCCGTCGGTGAGCGGGCCAACCTTCTCCTTCTCGACCCAGATCACGTTCTGCGCGTCGAGCGCCACCACCGGCTGCTGCTTGTCCTTGCGCTGGTAGTGGTTCGCGGTCTTGGGCAGTTTGACCTCCTGGCCGCGCGACATCATCGGCGTGATCACCATGAAGATGATGAGCAGCACCAGGCACACGTCGACCAGCGGCGTGACGTTGATGTCCGACTTGATGGCGCCCTGCTTACTCGCTCCACCCATTCCCATGGTGGTGTCCTCGCTCGCTCGTGAAGGCGGCCGCTACTGGTGGGTGCCGGACATCTGCTTGGCGACCACGTCCAGGAACTCGTTGGAGGACTCGGCGATGTCCACCGCGCGGGCGTCCACCCAGCCCTGCAGGTAGTTGTAGGCCATCACCGCGGGGATCGCGACCAGGAGGCCGAACGCGGTGGTGACGAGCGCCTCGGCGATGCCGTTGGACACGGTGCCCAGACCGCCGGAGCCGGAGGCCGCCATGGACTGGAACGCGGTGATGATGCCCATCACCGTGCCGAGGAGGCCGACGAACGGGGCCGTGGAGCCCACCGTGGCCAGGAGCCCCAGGCCGCGCTTGAGCGACTGCACCTCGCGCTGCGCCTGCCGCTCCAGCGCACGCGCCACCGACTCCACCGCTACCTCGCGGTTGGCCGGGGAGAGCCGGTAGGCCATCAGGCCGGCGCTGATCACGCGGCCCAGGTGGCCCACGCCCTTGCCCATGTTGGTGCTGGCGGCGGTGTTGAGGTCACCCTTGGCCAGGATGGCGCCCATCTTCTCCGCGAAGTTGCGCGACTCGGAGCGGGACCGGCTGAACACCACCCAGCGCTCCGCCATGGTGACCAGCGACAGCACGGACATGAACGCCATCACGATCACGATGCCACGGGCAAAGATGCCCATGTGGCCCCACATATCACCTAGTGTGAATTCCATGGTCCTTTAGGGTCCTCTGTTGGGAAAGCTCCGGCGATCAATTCTAAACGGGCCCGCGAGTCAACCGCTTCGTTCGGGCCCGGTCCTTTGCTCCTCTAGCGGCTGGGCATCACCAGCTTGATGTTGAAGACGTAGTCGCAGGTGATGGGCCGGCCCTGGAAGGTGACCGGCTTGTACCGGCGGGTGGAGAGCGCGTCCAGCACCGCCCGCTCCATGAACGGCAGCGGCTTGATGATGCGGCAGTTGGTGAGGTTGCCTTCGGTGCCGATGATGCACTTGACGATCATCAGGCCCTGGACGTGCGCCTCCAGCGCCTCGCGGGTGTAGACCGGGTCCGCGCCGCTGATGCGCTCCGGGCGGGTCATGCCGTCCCCGAAGGCCATCACGTCCGTCTTCGCGCCCACCTCGCCCACCACGCCTCCGACGACGCCGCCTACCACGCCTCCGACAACGCCGCCTTCCACGCCGCCCTCCACGCCCTCGTCATTGTCGTCCTCGGGCTCGTCCGGGGGTGGCTCCTCCTCGGGCGGCTTCACGGTCGGGATGAACGTCGGCTGGACGATCACGTCCGGCTTCTTCACGACCGGCTTCTTCTCGACCTTCTTCTTCCTGGCCGGTGGGGGCGGCGGAGGGGGCGGCGGGGCCGCGGCATAGAACGTCACCGCGGTATCGGGCAGCTCCAGGTCCACCGGCGCGGTGGAGATCCACCAGGCGAGGCCTACCGCGCCGACGTGGAGGAACACCGAGATGGTGGTACCGGCGCCGAAGCGCGACTTGGGCTTAACCCCTTTGTTCAGAACCGAGTCAAACATGCAGAACGGCCCCTTGTGCGAGTGTACAGAAAAGACGCCTGCCACCGCGAAGCAGGTTCCGGAACCTCGGGAACCGCGCGTCATAGTCTGAAATGCCGCGCTCGTTCAAGACGCCCATGCGGTAGCCCTCCGGCCCGAGATCGACTCCCGTTCGGCCAACTGTGACGGCGGCTTGGGGCCGCTCCCCCACGCGCACTGGTTGACACCGGGGCCTCCCCCGGTAGCCTCTCCAAGGTCCAGATGAGACGGGGCTTGCCAGGCATGCTGCTCTGGGTGTGCGCCCTGGCCCTTGGCCCATTCACGGCGCGCGCCGAAGCCCCTCCCGCGGAGGCATCCCCGCCCCCGCCGCCGGTCGAAGTCCCGGCGACCTCCGCCTTCCGCGGGACGGTCATGGACGCGATCAGCCACAACGTCCTCCCGGACGCGTACGTGACGATCCGTTCACCAGCGCTTCGCCAGGATCTGATGGCGGTGACGGACGCCGCGGGCAACTACCGGGTGGGCTCTCTACCTCCCGGCACGTACTCGGTCAGCGTGGAGAAGGAGGGGTACCTTCCGCACACCCGGAAGGACGTCGCCGTGGCCATGGACGTGGCGGTGACGGTGAACGCGGAGCTGGTGCCGGTGGGGCACGAGCCGCCTCCGGTACCGCCCGCGGGCCACGCCCCAGCCGTGGACCTCACCACCGGCGCCGCCGGCGGCAGCGTGGAGGCGGACTTCGTCCGGAGCGCGGCGGTGCTGCGCACGGGGGAGCGCGACGCCTCGGGCCGCTCGCTGGAGCTCCTGGCCGGGACGCTGCCGGGCGCGCGGACCGAGCCGCTGGGGCTGGCGCTGTCGGGCGGGAGCCCGCTGGAGAAGCAGGTGCTCCTGGACGGCCTGTCGGTGACGGACCCCGCCACCGGGGCGCTGCTGTTCCCGCTCTCGATGGAGCTGGTGGAGTCGCTGGACGTGCTCTCCGGCGGCTACCTCCCCGAGCACGGGCGCTCCGCCGGCGGCGCCCTGCTGGCGAGCCTGAAGTCCGGCTCCAACGAGTGGCGCGCCACCGTCTACGGCCAGTGGGCGCCGGGCGGGCTCGAAGGCGCGCGCGCACAGGTGGTGCCGCGGCTGGCGGCGTGGCGCCTCTCCGAACAGCTCTGGAACCAGGGCGACGCCGGCGCCGCGCTGTCCGGGCCGCTCCTCAAGGACCGCCTCTGGTTCTCCCTCGGCGTGCAGTGGGCGGCGGAGCGGTGGAAGCTCACCCGGCGCATCTTCCAGTACCAGTTCGTCACCGACCCGGGCAGCGGCCAGTCCCTCTACGAGGTGGACCCGGCCACCGGCGAGGAGGTCGCGCGGGAGATCGACGGATCGGCGCGGAGCTGGTTCGCCGACGAGCGCCAGCTCCAGTACGCCGCCAAGGTGACCTGGCTCCCCGGCGTGAGCTCGACGGTGAGCCTGGCGCTGGCCAGCGCCTCGTCGCCCTCGGGACTGGTGGATGGCCTGGGCTTCGACCCGTACACCGGCGGGGTCTGGGGCTGGCAGCCGGCCACCACGCAGGCCATGTCGCGGGGGCACCTCCAGGACGGGCGCGCCCTGGTGCTCAGCGGGTCGACGGCCTTCTGGGACCGGCAGCTCACCGTGGAGGGGTCGCTGGGGTGGTACCACCAGCGGACGGGGTTCGGCGGCGAGAGCGGCGCCGGAGTGGGCCCCCAGCCGCGGTTGCTCTTCCGCCAGGGCAACCTCCCCGGCCCTCACGGGCTGGACGACTTCACCACGGTGCTGGGCGAAGACGTCCCGCCGCAGGTAGAGGCCGCGTGCTTCGACGGGCTGAGCCAGGCGCCCGGCGTGCGCCGCTGCCCGATGCCGTCGTTCGCGGGCGGAGGCATTGGCGAGGCCCGGCTCGACCAGCAGGAGCGCGTGCAGGCGCGCGCGGCCGGCACCTACCTCCTGAACAGCCTGGGGCACCACGTGGTGAAGGCGGGGGGAGAGGTGGAGTGGCTCCGGCTGGACCGCGACTCCTCGTTCGGGGGCGGGACCATCCTGCGCGAGGGCGACCCGGTGCAGACGCTGGACGACTTCCGCGCGTACGGAGCGCTGGACAGCGGGGGGAACCCGGTGTTCCAGGGCGCGAAGCTCACGGTGACCAGCTCCCTGGGGGGCGGGGCGTTCATCCAGGACTCCTGGCACCTGCTGGACGTGCTGCGCGTCAACCTCGGCGTGCGCTGGGACGCGCAGGTCCTCACCGCGCCCGACGGCGCCACCGCGCTCTCGCTCTGGAGCCAGTTCTCGCCGCGCGCGGGTGTGATCCTCGACGTGTTCAACAACGGGAAGTCCAAGCTCTACGGCAGCTATGGGCGCTCCGTGCAGGCGGTGCCGCTGGACCTGGTGACGCGCAACTTCGGCGGTGAGCAGTACCTGCTGGGCCGCTACCGCGTAGGGCCCGGCTGCGACCTCTCCGACCCGGCGGCGTTGGGGGACCCGATGCGCTGCCGGTCGCCCGCCAACGCCATCGACTTCCAGCAGTACGGGGGGACGCGCCCGCCCGTCGACCCCGCCGCCCAGGCCACCGCGGTGGACGAGTTTCTGGTGGGCGCCGAGTACGAGGTGCTCCCCGACCTGCTGGCCGGCGCCCTCCTCACGCACCGCACGCTGGTGCGGTCGCTGCGCGCCATCACCACCAACGAGGGGAGCAGCGTCTTCATCGCCAACCCCGGCACCGGGATGGGGGCGGTGGTGGACCCGGCCGCGCGCGATTACGACGCGGTGACCGTCTCCGTGGACCGGACCTTCCCCGAGCAGTGGATGGCGCAGCTCAGCTACACCTGGTCCTGGCTGCGCGGGAACGAGGACGGCGTCTTCGAACCGTTCACCTCCTGGTCCAACCGGAGCGGGCCGTTGCCCGGCGACCACACGCACTCCGTGAAGCTGTTCGGGGGCAAGGACTTCGCCCTGCCCGGGAAGACGCGGCTCAACGCCGGCGCGAGCTACCTGGCGGAGAGCGGCGCGCCCACCAGCGTCCTCGGCTCGCACCTGTTCTACGGCGACGGGACGGTGTTCCTCCTCCCGCGCGGGAGCGGGCCGCGGCTGCCGTGGGCGCACAGCGTGGACCTCCACCTCGCGCTCCAGCAGCCGCTCCCGGGCGGGCTCGCGCTCCAGGCCACGCTGGACGCGTTCAACGTCTTCAACTTCCAGGCGGTCACCGCCATCGACGAGCGCTTCACGCTCTCCGACGCGGTCCCGCTGCAGTGCCCCTGCACGGAGGCAGACCTGGCGAACGTGGTGTCGCCCTCCGGCGCGCCGGTGGTGCCCAACCCGAGCTTCCGGCGGCCGACCGCCTACCAGCTCCCGCGCACCATCCGCTTCGGAGCGAAGCTGGCGTTCTAGAGTGTTGAGCGGTCACGGATGGACGCGCGCCGACAGCTGGTCGAGCAGATCCAGGCTCGACTGAGGGACGAGCAGGGAACCGTGTACCGGGACGCGCCGCTGGCGGTCGCCCTCTGCTACCCCAGCCCGTACCACGTGGGGATGAGCTCGCTGGGGTTCCAGACCATCTACCGCGAGCTCAACGAGCATCCCGGCGCCTGCGCGGAGCGGGCGTTCCTCCCGGACGACCTCGAGGCGCAGCGGCGGGCGCGGGCGCCGCTGCTGACGTACGAGCGGCAGCGGCCGGTGCAGGACTTCCCGGTGCTCGCCTTCTCGGTGGCGTACGAGCTGGAGCTGGCCGGCGTGCTGGAGATGCTGGACCTGTGCGGCCTGCCCGTGCTGCGGGAGGACCGCGGCGAGGGGCACCCGCTGGTGGTCGCCGGCGGCCCGCTCACCTTCTCCAACCCGGACCCGCTGGAACCGTTCGCGGACGTGCTGGTGCAGGGGGAGGGGGAGGAGCTGGTGCACCGGCTGGTGGAGGAGGTGTCCTCCGCGCGGTCCCGGGCGTCGGCGCTGGAGGCGCTGGCGGCGGTGCCGGGGTTCCGCGTCCCGGCGCTGGACCGGGGCGAGCGGTTCCACGTGCACCGGGCGGACGACGCGCGGCTGCCGGCGCGGTCGCAGATCGTCACTCCGGGGACCGAGTTGCGGTCGATGTTCCTGATCGAGCCGGAGCGCGGCTGCTCCCGCGGGTGTCACTACTGCGTGATGCGGCGGACGACGAACGGCGGGATGCGCACGGTGCCGCCGGAGCGGGTGCTGTCGCTCATCCCGGAGGGCGCGCGGCGGGTGGGGCTGGTGGGCGCGGCGGTGACGGACCACCCCAAGGTGGCGGAGCTGTTGGAGACCATCGTCGACTCCGGGCGCGAGGTGGGCGTGTCGTCGCTGCGGGCGGACCGGCTGAACGCGCGCATCGTGGGAGCGCTCCGGCGCGGCGGGGCGAAGGTGCTCACGGTGGCGGCGGACGGCGCGTCGCAGCGGATGCGCGACCTGGTGGACCGGAAGCACTCGGAGGAGCAGATCCTCCAGGCGGCACGGCTGGGACGGGAGGCGGGGATGGAGCGGCTGAAGGTCTACAACATGGTGGGCCTGCCGCTGGAGGAGGACGCGGACCTGGACGAGCTGGTCCGCTTCACCACCGAGCTGTCGAAGGTCCTCCCGGTGGCGCTGGGCGTGGCGCCGTTCGTGTCCAAGCGGCACACGCCGCTGGACGGGGCGCCGTTCGCGGGCATCGCGGAGATCGAACGAAAGTTGGACCGGCTGCGGCGCGGGCTGCGCGGCCGGGCCGAGGTGCGGCCCACCTCCGCGCGCTGGGCGTGGGTGGAATACATGCTGGCGCAGTGCGGCCCGGAGGCGGGGCTGGCGGCGATGGACGCCTGGCGCGCGGGCGGCAGCTTCGCGGCGTACCGGAAAGCGTTCGAGGCACGGGGCGCGAGGCCCTTCCTGGCGCGGCGAACGGAGGACGGGCGGCGGCGGGCGACGGCGTGGCCGGCGATCGCGGATCAGCGCTCCGTCCAGGTCAGCTGGTAGAGCGAGGTGCGGAGGGCGTTGTTGGTCTCCAGCAGCACCACCCGCGCACCCGTCTTCCCCAGCCCGCGCAGGACGCCCAGCAGCACGCCGCGCAGGTAGTGGGCCAGGGGCGGTGGCGCGGGGTGGAGCTTCCCGTGGAACTTCTCGATGATCCGCATCCGGAGGAGGACCCGGCCCTTCTCGCGCCGCTCCACGAACCCCTCGCCCGCGTTGTTGATGTTGCGCAGGTTGGAGGTGAAGCGCTGGAGCGTCCGGTCCAGGCCCACCAGGCGGGCCATGCCGATCGCCGCCTTGCCGATCAGGGTCGCGTTGAAGCCGTCCCAGAAATCCTGGCCCAGCAGGTACCACGCCTCGCTCTCGTCCACCCGCGGGTGCAGCTCGCGGGCGATCACCGCCATCACGTCCTCCCAGACCTTGAACGGGTAGGCGACCTTCAGCCGCTGGTCCACGTCCACGCCGGCGGCGCGCAGCTTCTCCTTCAGCTCGGGCGAGAGGCGGCCGTGGAGCGTGTTGGCGAAGAGCGCCTCGAACGCGGAGGCGAAGAAGATGGGCTCCTGGGCGATCCGGTCCGCCATCCGTCAGGTCAGTCGCCCGGGTCGAGCTGCGCGGCCTTCGGCTGGAGCCAGAAGCAGACGATGATCGCGACCTCGACCCCGGCGGCCACCACCCACATGGCCCACGAGAGCGGGCGGTGCCCGTACTCCGCCAGCGCGGCGACCCACAGGGTGACGAACGCCGACCCGACCGCGCCCACGTGGTAGACGATGCCCGCCGCGCGCGCGCGCACGTGGGCCGGGTAGAGCCGGGTGACCAGGATCGGCGAGACGCCGGTGAAGCCGGTGCCGAACACCCCGCCCAGGTAGGCCCCGACCATCAGCCACCCCTCCACCTGGCCCACCAGCAGCGGCACGAAGAGGAGCGCGCCGGCCATCATGACGGTCATCGCCGCCCGGATCCCGAAGCGCATCATCATCCAGCCGCAGAGCGCCCCGCCGGTGAGCATCCCCAGGTTCTGGACGATGGTGTGGCTCATCACCTCCGGCGGCGCCATCCCCATCTGCTTGCCCAGCATCGACGGGTACTGCCCGGCCACCGCGTAGTACCCGCTGAACACCAGCACCATCGCGATCGAGCCCCACACCAGCGACGGCTTCATCCCCTGCAGCGACACCTTCGGCTGCTGCTCCTTCGGCTTGCCCTGCCGCGCCAACCACTCCGGGCTCTCCGGCACCCAGAAGCGGATGGGGAGCACCAGCAGCGCCGGGGCGGCGCCCACCCAGAACAGCGCCCGCCAGCCGAAGCGGGGCACCAGCGTCCCGAAGGCGATGGCGGCCAGGATGTACCCCACGCCCCAGCTCCCCTGGAGCACGCCCGAGGCGAAGCCGCGGCTGCGCTGCGGCCAGTTCTCCATCGCCAGCGTGGCGCCCGCCGTCCACTCCGCGCCCATCCCGAGGCCAAAGAGCGTGCGCAGCACCACTACCGCGGTGAAGGAGGGCGCGAAGCCGATGGCGCCGTCGCAGAGCGCGAACCAGATGATGGAGATCATCAACGGCAGGCGCCGGCCCCAGCGATCCGCGGCCGCGCCCGCCACGAGTCCACCCACCATCCGCACCAGCATGGTGAACGCGACCACCAGCGCGGTGGAGGTGCCCTTGACGCCGAACTCCCGCTCGATGTGCGGCATCGCCAGCAGGTAGATGCAGAAGTCGAAGCCGTCCAGCACCCAGCCCAGCCAGGCAGCGCCGAAGGAGAGCCATTGGCCCTTGGTGGGCTCGCGCAGCCAGCCCCAGCGGCCATAGGTGACCGGGGCGGCCAGATCGCTCGTCGTCGTGCCAGTCGACATCGTCTACCGCACCGCCTTCCGGTCCCACGTGCCTGCGTCCTTGCGCTTCCACCGCGCCGCCCCCGCCACCGCTCGCTGCACGTCCTTCACCGGCACCAGCGCCCCCACCGTCGTGTAGTGCGCCTTCCCCGTCCGCGTGCGCGCCTGGGCGGTGGGGAACCTCCTGGCCTGCGGGAGGAACCACTCGCGCAGCAGCGCCAGTGGGAGCTGGTGCACCTCGCGTTCGCGGACGAAGGCGTAGAGGACCAGGTCGGCGGTGCTGTAGAGGAAGCAGCCCGGCGTGTCCTTCTCCACGTTGGAGATCAGCTCCAGGAAGTAGTTGCCGCGGCGGCCGTGGCGGTCCCCCTTCACCTCCACGCCGAGCACGCGGTCCTTGCCGCCTTCTCCCGGGACGTCCCAGAGCAGGTCGACCCCTCGGTGCTGGAACCGGGGGTCGTCCTGCACGTCGTGGATGCGGCCTTTGGGCTCGAGGATCGCCATCAGCTCGCGCGCCAGCCCCACCGCCTGGTCGGCGGTCGAGCGCACCGACTGCATGGTGTAGGCGCGCATCCGCGGCGGGTCGGCGTCAGGAGCGGACCAGCTCCACGCCCACCGCCTCCATCTGCACCTCGCGCGCCTTGCCGTCCTTGCCGGTGGGGACGGTGCCGCCCTCCGACTTCATGTGGTCGACCTCTTCCTGGTCCAGCATCTTCACCGCCACCGTGCCCTCCACCGTGGCCTTCGAGCCGGCCGAATCGGTGGGGACGAAGAAGGCGTGGTCCTTCATCTTCACGCGCACCCCGTTTGCCGCCTTGTCGGTGCTCTCCGCCAGCTCCATCCAGCAGCCCGCATTGCTGCAGGCGCGGCGGACGGTGCCCTCCAGGCGGACGGACTTGTCCTGGTACTTCTCGGGGGTCGCCATCAGGTCGGCGAGCGTCACCGCCGGGAGGCCCTTGAGCTTCTCTCCGCGGGCGAGCACGCCGGACTTGGCGTCCGCCTTCGCCTTCTCGACCTGCGCCGGCTTGGGCGCTGGCGCCGGGTCGTGGGCGAGGGCGGCGGAGGAGACCAGGACGGCGAGGGCAGGGACGAAGGAAAGGAGCTTGGGCATCAGGAGGCACTAGCCAAAAGTCTTTGCCCGATCAAGGGCGAGCCATACAGTGCGCCGTCTTCCGGAGGGGGCGAATCCATGCAAGCGAGCTGTCCGCACTGCAAGAACGTCTTCAGTACCGAACGCACGGGGATCCAGTTCTGTCCGAACTGTGGCCAGCAGATCAACGTGCCGGACCCCTCCGGTGCTGCCGCGCCGCCGCCCCCTCCTCCAGGCGGGGCGCCCGGCGTTCCCCCCAGCCTCGGCGCCGGACAGCGCGGCCCGGTGCCCTGGGAGGAGCGCGGGCAGCGCGGGCTGTTCGGCGCGTTCTTCGAGACCTGCAAGATGCTGGTGATGCAGCCGGAGATGTTCTGGAGCCGGTTGAGGCCGGACGGCAGCCTCGGGGACGGGCTCTTCTTCGGGTGGATCTGCTTCGCGATCTACGGGGTGTTGAACATCCCGCTGCAGTTGGTGAGCTCATCCCTCAACCGCGGCTCGGTGGACCAGATCCTGGCCGCCAGCAAGGACATGCCTCCGGAGGTGCGGAGGATGTTCGCCACCCTCCTGGGCGGCGGCTCGGTGGGGATCATCGTCGGTGAGATCATCATCTACCCGGTGTTCATGATCATCGGCGCGGCGATCACCCACCTCTTCTGCATGATCTTCGGGGTGTCGAAGAACGGGTTCAATGCGACGGTGCGGGTGCTGGGGTACGCGCAGGCGCCGTACCTGATCGGCTGGATCCCCTGCTGCGGGCAGCTGGTGGCGGCGATCTACTCGATCGTGCTGGTCATCTGGGGCCTGGCGCGCGTGCAGGAGAGCACGACGGCGCGGTCGGTGATGGCGGTGCTCGCGCTCCCGGTGCTGCTCTGCTGCTGCATCTTCGGCGCCGCGATGATCGCCGGGATGGCCGGGGCCGGCGCGGCCAACATGCGCTAGGGGCTAGACTGCCGGCCGTGCGAGTCCACTGGCCAGCGCCGAACCGGGTGTTCGGCTTCGTCGACGCCCTGGGCCTCACCGGGGCGGTCGGGTTCCTGGTGGCGCGGTTCGTCCCGGTGGCGCGGCTGCCCTTCTGGGGCTGCGCCATCCGCCGGACGACCGGGTGGCCGTGCCCGGGGTGCGGGCTGACCCGGGTGGCGGACCGGATGAGCCACTTCAACGTCGCCGGGGCCTGGGAGGCCAATCCGCTGGGCACGGTGGCGGCGATGCTGTTCATGGTGGCGATCGTGGCGGCGGTGCTGCACGTCGCCTTCAAGGTGCCCATGCCGCAGGTCACGCTCACGCCGCGCGAGTGGTACTGGGTCCGGGTGGCCCTGGGCGTGCTGGTGGTGGTGAATTACGGCTTCGTGGTGGTGCACACCCGCTTCCCGTACCTGCTCACGGGGTAGCGGTGACGGCCCAGGCTCCGCTGCTGGTCGCGCTGGCGTACCTGCTGGGGTCCATCCCGTTCGGGGTGCTGATCACGCGCTGGAAGCTGGGCGTGGACGTGCGCGCGCAGGGGAGCGGCAACATCGGCGCCACCAACGTGGCGCGGGTGGGCGGCAAGAAGCTGGGCGTGCTGGTGCTGGTGCTGGACGCGCTCAAGGGTGCGGGGCCGGCGTGGGCGGCGGTGTTCCTGATGCCGGGGGAGCGGTGGGCGCACGCGGCGGTGGCGCTGGCGGCGTTCCTGGGGCACGTGTTCCCGCCCTGGCTGAAGTTCAAGGGGGGCAAGGGCGTGGCCACCGCCATGGGCGTGCTCCTGGTGCTGGAGCCGGTCGCCGCGGTCTGCGGGTTCCTGGTCTACGCGGTGCTGTTCGCCGTCTGGCGGGTGAGCTCCGTGGGGTCGCTGGTGGCGGGCGCGGTGGCGACCGCGGGCTCCTGGCTGGGGACGTCGCCCAGGGAGTACGCGACGCTCACCACGGTGCTGATGGCGATGATGCTCTACACGCACCGCGGGAACATCCGGCGGATCGCCCAGCGCACCGAAAAGCCGATCTGAGCACTACCCGGCCGTGAGGGCTGGCTGCGAGTCTGCGTCGGGGATCGCCCGGCAGACCCCTCCCGTACTGTGCCCCACCAGGTGGATCCGCTCCAGGCCGGGCACCTCCCCGCACCGCCGCGAGAGCCGCTCCAGCAGGAAGACCTGCCGCGCCTGCAGCGACCCGGCGGGCCTCGAGGCGCACGTGACGACGGGGACGTCCCGGCCGGTCCGCGCCTCCACGGCCGCCCGGAGCGCCGCCGTAGAGGTCGCCGCCGCGGCGGTGCGTCACGTCGTGCAGGTGGTCGTGGCTGTACAGCGCGGAAGCGCCGGTGCCCCACATCAGGCTGAGCATGTGACAGGCCGGGACGTCGCACTCGCGATGCACCAGCGAATTCAAGCCCGAGAACGCCCGGGCCGCCAGCATCGGCTCCTGGGAGAAGCCCGGACTGATGTACGGGAAGCCAAGGATCTGTTCGATCAGGAACGGCGCCACCTGGAGCTTGAGCTGGGACCAGCGCGGCACGCGCGGCGTGAGGCCGACGCTGTTGGCGATGACGCTGGTGATGCCCTTCGTCGCCCCGCCGAACAGGCTCATCAGGAACGAGACGGAGCCCAGGCAGTGGCAGATGACGTGGATCCGCCGGTCCCCGGCGACGCGCCGGATGGCCTCGAGCGGGGCCGGGCCGTAGTGCACGCTCCAGATCAGCCGGGACTGGCCCCGGCTCCACGGCTCGATCCGGATGTCTTCGACCATCCGCCGCATCGCGGGCAGCGTGAGCGCGTCGATGGCGAAGCACAGCCGCCGGCCGGACATGCGAGCTCCAGAAACCGGGACGCGGGGTGTTCTCGAACCCTCGGCCGGTCTTCTCTTTGTGCGGGTGTTCGTTGGAAATGACGCAGTGAGCGAAAATCATTACGGGCGTGCGCGATTCGAATGCATTCGCTGCAACGCTGTAATAAAATGGCAGTCTTTCCCCGGCGTTCGCTGTTTCCGGCTTCGGACGGGATTGGTCATGACGGTACATCTCCGGGCTGTTGTGCTCATGTGCCTCCTGGCGGCCGGCGTATTCGCTTGTTGCGCGCCTCCTCCCGCCGCGCTCGATCTGTGCCCGCCCGCGCCGGCCCCGGTGGGCGAGCTCCGGCTCACCGCGCGCTGCGCGAGCGCCTACCACCCGCCCGCGCCGGAGGGGACGCGGGGGCCGCGCATGCCCACCCAGGCGATCGCCGACCTGGAGAAGCGCGGTGAATGGGGAGAGGCGGCGGCTGCACTGCTCCTGCATGAGGACCCCGGCCAGGCGGAACTGAGGCTGAACAACCTCACCGGGTCCGCCGGCCGGGACGGGCGGGACAGCGACCTGGCGGCGGTGGCGTTCGCGCAGGGGAGGCTCGCGGAGGCGCTGGAGCTCCTGGACGCAGTGCTGGAGCGCCGGCCGGACCATCCCCAGGCGCTCTGGAACCGGGGCGTGGTGCTGGCGCACCTGGAGCCGGAGCTCCCCCTGCTGGCGGCGGAGTCGTTCGAGCGCGTGGCCAGGTTGGGAGAGACGGGTTGGAGCGAGGCCGCGCGGGCGAGGGCCCAGGAGCTCCGGGAGCGAAGCCGCGCCCGGCAGGCGGCGTGGACGAAAGCGCGGGACGCGATGCAGGCCTTCATGAGCGACCCGCGCACGCCCCTGCCGGTGGAGGTGATCGCGCCGTTCCCCGGCAAGGCGCGCGAGTCGTTCTACGAGGCGCTCCGCTCCGCGCAGGATCGCCAGGGAGCGCTCGCGCTCCTCCCCCTCGCGGAGGCGCTGGACCACGACTCGGGCGGCACCATCCTCCACGGTCGGGTGCTCGCGGTGGCCGGCGCGGACTTTGCCCGGCGGGGTGCGCTCGCACGGCAGTACGCGCAACTCCTGGAGGGGAAGCACCTGGACCCCGCCAGGCTGGTGGGCGAGCTCCGCAAGTCCGGCGAGCGAGACCTCCTCCTCGGCGCGCTGCTGCACGCGCCGGCCGTGGAGCGACAGGTCGCCGAGCAGGAGGCGCTGGCGCGGGAGCTGGGCGATCCATGGTTGTCGCTCGACGCGGAGATCGACCTTGCCAGGCTGGACCTCGAGAAGGGGCGTTATCTGTCGGGCGCCGAGCGCCTGGACCACGCGCTCGAGCAGTGCACGAAGCGGCAACTGCCCTACCAGTGCCTCCGGATCCACCGCGAGCTGAGCTCCGGAGCCATCGAGACCAACCAGGTGGAGGTCGCGGAGGCGCGGGCGCGCGAACAGGCCGGCGGCGCCCACCGGCTGGGTGAATGGGAGCAGGAGACGGCCGGGTTGAAAGCGCTCGCCCAGGCGCTCCGGTTCCAGGCCCGGCCGGTGCTCGCGCGCGCCGTGCTGGGCGAGATCCTGGCCCGGGCGCCCAGGGACGGGAAGACGTGCAGCTACGTCCACCGCAACCTCGCCGTTCTCTTCCTCCGGAACCTCCGCCATGACGGCGCCCGGAAGGAGATGGACCTGGCCCTGGGATGCGGCCAGCCGATCTACCTCGTCGGCGCGAGCGTCCTGGCGGAGCTGGCCCGCGTGCATCCCGGGCCCTCGGACGCCGCGGACATCGACCGCGCGCTGAAGGACGAGGGGCTCCGCGACAAGTCGCCGGGCCGGAACAACCTCGCGTTGGCCCACCTGGGCCGGTTCAAGCTCATCTCCGACCCCGCCGGGGGCCAGGGCCTGCTGTGGAAGGCGATCGCGGACAGCGAGCCGCTGATGGGCACCGACACCGCCTCCCGCGACGCGTGGTCGCAGTCGTTCCAGGACCTGGCGCTGGATGCCGCGCGGCGGCTCGAGGCGCCGGCGGCGCTGGAGCTGATGGCGCGCCGGCTCCAGGTCGCCGTGCCTGAGCGCTGCGCGCTCATGGTGGTGGTGGACGGCGAGCGGACCGCGGTGGTGACCCGCGGGGTGGATGGCGGCACGAAAGGTTCCTACGACGTGAGCCGCCGGTCTCCGCTGGTGGGGAGCCTGGAAGGGCTCGTCGGCCCGGAGGCACTGGCGCGCCTCGATGGTTGCGCCCGCGTGGATGTCCTGACCACGTCGCCGCTCGACACCCGCTCCGGCCTGCTCCCGCCCCGGATGGCCTGGACCTACCGGGGCGGTGCCGCCCTGGTCCATGGCCCGCCGGCGCCGCCGCTCCACGTGGTCATCGCGGACGTAGAGGCGCCGGCCTCGCTGCACCTGATCCGCCTGCGGCCCTGGAGCGCCCCCCCGGGCGAGACGCCCAAGCGGCTGGTCGGCCACGAGGCGACGCCGGAAAACGTCCTGGCGGCCATGGCCGGCGCGACCGCCATCGACATTCACGCCCACGGAATCGTGGACCGGCGGCTCTCGGGAGCCACCGCCATCGCCCTCGCGCCCGGGAAGGGCGGGGGTTACGCGCTCACGGCGGAGATGATCAGGACCCGCGCGAGGCTGAAGGGAGCGCCGGTGGTGTCGCTCGCCGCGTGCGGCGCGGCGTGGAGGCCGGCCTTCGCTCACGAGACCGACTCGCTGCCCCAGGCGTTCATCACCGCGGGCGCCCGCGCGGTGCTGGCCGCCACCGTGGATGTCCCGGATTCCGGCGGAGCGTTCTTCTCCAGGGTGAGTGGGCGGATCCAGGCCGGGGAGGAGCCCGCCGTCGCGCTGCGGGACGAGCGCGAGCGCTGGCTGCGCGAACGGCCGGACAAGATATGGGTGAAGGACGTGTTGCTGTACGAATGAAGGCGAGGGGCTGATGCACCGTCACATCGAGTTGCAGATCAAGAGTCTGTTCTTCACGCGCGGGCAGGGCCCGAGCCCGGAGCCGATCCTCCTGCGAGACCCCGGCACGGATGCCGACATCGACCAGGCGCAATGGGTCAACGGGGGCCGGAAGCAGCCGGTGGCGTACGTGAAGGGCACGACGGCGAAGGTCGAGGTCGGCATCGAGGTCGAATGGTTCGCCTTCGAGGACTTCGACCTCAGCGCCTACGGCTCCTTCCACGACCAGAGCAGCCAGCCTGCGGAGCCGGGCACGCCCATCGTGGGCCCGGTCCGCGTCCAGCTGTCGTCAGACGACCGGCACCAGCGGTTCGTCAAGGTCGGCCCCCTCAAGCTCAACGTCCCCCTGCCCGACACGATCGGCCGCCACACGCTCAGCCTGGACTGGTACGCGGACGAGAGGACGGCGGGAAATCCCGTGCGCCTGTTCCTCGGCCACACCGAGCTCACGGTCTGCACCACCTGGAAGCCCATGGTGGATTCACCGGCGGACTACCTGGAGCCGTGGGCGTACTCGACCGTAATGGAGTGGAGCTGCGCGTGGGCCCGCGGCGCCAACACCCCGAAGGGGATCTGCGATCAGCTGATGGCGATGCTCCCGGCCTCGGGCCTCCAGTACGGCTTTCCGGCCTGGACCATCCGCGCGATGTTGAGCTGCGGCGGCGGGATGTGCGGCGGCTGGTATCAACTCTTCGCGCAGATCGCCAATTGCCAGGGCGTGGCGCTCTCGCAGCAGACCATGATGCTCCCCGCGGGGGACGCGGAGCCCTGGACCAACCTGGTGGTGAAGGCGCCGGGCATCAACCAGCGCTGGCCCAGCTTCCCGGTCGGGCTGACCGGCCATTACCGGGACTCCGACCAGCCCGAGCCCATCACGGAACGCCGCTACCGCTTCTTCCAGGACAATGACGGGCACAGCTTCGACATGCTTGATAACAAGGACCGCACCGTCACCATCTACGACCCCAGCTTCTGGCGCAGCGCCTCCAGCGTGCAGATGAAGGTGCCCCCGCAGAAGGGCCGGGTGGACACCTTCAAGGTCTCGGATCCCTTCCGGACCGAGTATTTCCACAAGGCCATCTACACGTTGACGGAGAAGCGGGCGCCCGGGCAGGGGCAGGGCGACCCGCTGGACTTCGGCGTCAACAAGCGATGCGCCGCCATCGGCGCTGACATCATGGTGGTATGGAATTACGATCCGAGAAGACATGTGACGGTCTTGCTCCAGAAGCTCCAGCGCGTGCTGGCTACCTACTTCGACGGCGAGGACTCAGCGGAGTTGCAACGGCTGCTCGGCGTTTCGGATGGCGGCAAGGGGCTGAAGCCCGGGGCCGTGCCGGATGCCCTGCGCAGGGCGGGCGCGCTGGCGCCGAGGCCCGATGCCCCGCTCCCGCACACGATGCCGCCCGCCGAATTGCTCCAGTACGCGCTCCTGGAGCTGTCGGCGTCCGTGCCCCTGGCGCGCCGCGAGCTGCGGCGGACCACCCTCGCCACGTCCGAGCTCGAGCGGCTGGCCGCGCAAGCCGCCTCGCCCCGGCTGCGCGCGCTCGCCGGGCGGATGCTCAAGGGCGGGCCCGCGGGGGCGCGGTCGCAAAGAGGGCGCGGGCCTCGCGCCAGGTGATCCCGGCCGCCTTCGCCTCGCCGGCGCGGTAGCAGATGGCCGCGCCGGCCGCGCCGCCCTCCTGGCGATACCACCAGCCGACGGGGATCAGCAGAAGGTCGTCCGCCTGGAGCGCGGCCCGCAGGCGAAGGTGCCGCTCCGGGGTGGACGCGCGGGTCCGGCCGGCGACGGCGAGGAAGTCGCACCAGGGGACCAGCGTGAGCGCCCGTCCTCCAATCACCTGGTACACCAGCAGGTCCGTGGTCGCCCGCCGCATCCGGGACGGCCGGCGGCCCCCGGGCCACGGCCGGGGGTCGCGCAGCGCCAGCTCGCCGGATGCCGCCAGTGGCGCCAGCGCGCCCCGGGCGATCACCGGGCGGCTGCGGAGCAGGTATTTCTGGAGGAGCTCGCGGGCGCCGAGCGCGTCCCGGCGCTCGACCTCCCCGGGCGAGGGCGCCTGCCGGTACAGGTCGCCATAGGCGTCCATCAGGCCTTCGAGCTTGCGCTGCATGGCGGTGGCCCGGAAGGCGCCGCGAAAGCACGGGTCGCCCACCACCGCGTCCACGGCCGCGCGCGCGGCGGGGGCGTTCAACCCGGCTTTCACCAGCGCTCGTTCGACCGTCCGGGACTTCACGCCGAGGAGCAGGTTCTCGGCGAGCCAGCGCCGCCACGCCCGCGACAGCTTCCGCTGCATCTTCGAAGGGTATGTTACGTTGCCAGGAATGCCTACCATGCCTAAGCGTGCTTCCAGGAAATCTCTTTCCAGGCCGGCCGTGCCCGGGGATGCGGAAGTTCCGTCCATCGGAAATCCCACCAACGTGCCGAACCCGGGCAGGGGTGGCCGGAAACCCAAGGGGGCCACCTCCATCTCAGCCACGGCCACCCCTTCCACGAAGGCCGCCAAGCCGGCGAAGTCCTCCAAGAAGTCATCCAAGAAGAAGGGGACGTCCAAGAAGAAGCGCTGAGGGCGGTCACCGCATCTCCCAGTTGGTGTTGTCGCCGGGGACGTCGAAGCGGTCGAAGGTGAGCGACACGCTGACCTCGAGCGCGCGGACCTGGTGCGTCCACCCCATGGGCAGGAACAGGGCCTCGCCGGTCTCCAGCGTGGTCTCCACCGCGTTCGTCTCGCCATAGGCCGGAAACCGTTCCAGGTCCGGGTGGTCGGGGTCCACGTCGCTCCAGACCGCGCGCGTATTGCTCAGCCGGTGGATTTCGTACGAAGGGGCGAGCCAGAAATGTTTTCGCCCGTAGATCTGGACCGAGAGCAGCGAGTCGAGATCGTGGTGATTCGCGGTGAAGGTACCGGCCGGCCCGATCCACAGGTACATCTCGCCGGGCCGTTTCCAGCGCCGGGTGATCCCCTCGGGGACCCTCACGTCGTCGAGGAGTGCGTGGAGCCCCGTCCGCTCCATCGCGTCGTTCCGGGCCGTGAGGTAACAGTCGTTGCTGGGGCTCGTCCGCAACACCAGCCGGATGAAGTCCCCCAGCTTCATCTTCTTCCGGTACCGGTTGGGGAAGAGGTCGTGGTCGGGGCTCGACGCCCGCCCCACCATGGCCTCCACCTCGATGTCGCCGAAGCGCTCCGCCAGCCGCTCCGGCTTCCAGCGCTCCATGGCGGGCCAGCCGCGGGTCAGCCCCTGGAGCACGACCGGCCGGTGCGCCAGGTAATACTCCTCGATGAACTCGCGGGGTGAGAGGTCGGCGCGCTTCTCGAGGCGCCGGGCGCCGAGGCGGCGGAACCGGGCGCTCCGCGTGTCCAGGAGCGAGAGCAGGGCGGCCTGGGTGCGGCACAGCCGGCGCGCGGCGGCCACCGTCGGGTTCCGGGCGGTGGACCGGACCACGCGCGACGCCTTCGCCCGAGCCACCCCGGCCTTCCGCAGCCCGGCCTCCAGCGTCGCCCGAGCCACCCCGCGGGCGAGGTTCTCAGCGACCCAGTCCTGCCACTCTGGTGGAAGGTGTATCCCTGTTTGACGCGGCAAGACCTAAAACCGGAAAACCAGGTTGTACGAACTTCCAATAAAGCACAGCCTGGCGCGTTGTAGGGTCCGGATGGGAGTGGCTGAACACGATCGCGCAGGTGGCCCTTCTGCGACAGAGGCCGCAGGGGTGGCCATGGACACTCCGAGGGATCGTGTCGGCGCGCTCATCCGCGAATGCCGCCCTGTGGCCATGCAGATAGCCCAGAGCCTGTGTAGGGGCCGGTGGGGGGATCCGGAGGATCTTGTGCAAGAAACGTTGGAACGAGCCTGGGGGGATGCCGAACGGCTCGGCACGCTGAAAAAGAATGAGCTTCAGGGTTGGCTCTTCACCGCGCTGTACCACCGATTCATCGATCTGTGCCGCAGGCGCAAGACGGAGCAGATGGCGGCCCCGGAGCTACAGGCCATGGGGCCCGGCTCGGCCCAGTCCCCGGAGGACCGGTATCTCCAGTCCTGGGCCAGCTTCACGCCGGAGCGCTTCCGCGAAGCCGTCCAGGCGCTGGAGCCAAAGGAGCGCCGGTGCCTGGAACTGCACCTCTCCGGGCTCAAGTACAAGGAGATCGCCGCGCTGACCGGCGAGCCACTGGGCACGGTGGGATACCGGATCAACCAGGCGAAGGAGCACCTGCGCGAGCTCCTCCTGGGCGCCGAGGGGAAGAAGTCATGACCGGCCTCTCCCACGAGGATGTGGACGCGTTCCTGGACAACGAGCTCGACCCGGATCGGGCGGACGCGTTTCGACTTCACCTCCCCGAGTGCGAGGCGTGCCAGGAGCGCCTGGAGCGGGCGATCCACCTCAAGGCGATGGCGGCCATCGCCTATCCAGCCCCGCTGCGGCCCGACGTTCCCGCCCCGCCCGCCCGGCGCCCCGCCCGGCCGCGCTGGGCGTTCCGGAACAAGTCCGTCCTGGGCGCGGTGATGGTGGCCTTCGCCTCCGGGGCGCTGATGCTGATGGTGATGAGCCCGCACCAGACCGCCGGCACCTTGGTGGTGATGGAGGGCGATCGGGAGCTGGAGGGGCGGGTGACCGGCCAGTTCGCGGGCAGGCACCGCCGCTACGGTGCCGTGCGCAGCGGAGACAAGCCGGTCGTGCGCCTCGTCTCGCTGGAGCAGGTGGCGGCGCTCGAGGCCCAGGGCGACTTGATGGCGGCGGCCACGGTCTACCTGCAGGCGAACGATCTGCCTCAGGCGGAGCGGCGCCTGCTCGACCTGCCTCCCTCGCCGGAGCGGGACGCCAATCTCGCCGAGCTGGCGCGGGTCTCGGGGAAGCCGGAGCGCGCGCTGGAGCTGGCCGCCGCCGCCCTGGAGAAGCACCCGCGCATGCCGGAAGCGATGTGGAACCGTGCGCTCGCGCTCCGCGATCTGGGCTTCTACCGGGAGGCCGCCGCCGGATTTCGCGAGGTGGCCGCGCTCGGGGAGGAGGGGTGGAGCGGCGAGGCCTCCGGGATCGCGCGGGACGAGGAGCAACGCCAGCGCGACCGCACGCCGGGGGTCCTGGACGCGGCCGACCGGCGACGCCCGCTCCGCGACCTGCGGGAGCAGGCCTGGCGGGAGTTGGAGGCGGGCCGGAGGGCGAAGGCGGACCAGCTCCTGCTGGACGTCTGGCGGGGGTGTCACGCGCCCGGCGTGGATCCCCGTTGCTTGGATTGATGCCAAGAAAACACTTCGTCGCGCGCTTTCAGGACGCTTGGCGAGAAACAAGGAGCGTCCCCCATGCTGGCCCGGCGATCGATTCGCCCCATATTCGAGCCTTCTGAAGAGCTCCGGGCCCGACTGCTCCGGAGGGCGCAGCACCTCTGCCGCGGCACGTTCGACGCGGAGGACCTCGTCCAGGAGGTGCTGACGGCCTTCGTCGCCCGGTCTCGCGCGGGGACCCTCGACCCGCAGCACAGCATGGACGCGCTGCTGTTCCGCGCGCTGATGAACGCCTTCATCTCCAGGCTCCGCAAGGCGGATGCGGAGGAGCGGTACGGGGCCAGCTTGCCGACGGACGAGGAGTCAACGCCGCCGCCGTCCGAACCGCCGGAGCTGGAGCTCTGGGAGCTCGTCACCGGCGACGACATGAAGCAGGCCCTGGAAGGGCTCAGCCCGAAGCAGCGCGAGGTGTACGTCGCCGTGACTCGCGGCGGCGGCTATGCGGTCATCGCGGAGGGGCTGGGGATCAGCCAGGGGGCGGTGGGCAAGCGCGTCTTCGACGCCCGGCGCAACCTGTCCCAGCTGCTGCGCGACATCCTCGCCCGCCGGGGAGTCATCCTTCGGAAGGGGCCCCCGGGTAGCTGAGCAGCTGGCAGCGGATGGGGCCGTTCCACAGCCATCGCGACGCTGCGGGGCGGGCGTGGAAGGCGCTCTCGAAGGCGTCGTTCCCGATGAGGATGGCCTTCCGCCATTCAGGCAGCGCGCCCAGGCGCTCGCCCAGCTTGTAATAGAAGGTCTTCATCCCCTTCTGCCCGCCCGCGGTGAGCCGGTCGCCGTAGGGCGGGTTGGAGGCGATCAGCCCGGGCCCGGGCACCGGCGCCGGCCCCATGGCGATGGCGTCCGCCTCCAGCACCCGCACCATCCCCGCCACCTTCGCCGCCGCGGCGTTGCGCTGCGCCGCCTGCACCGCCTCCGGGTCGCGGTCCGAACCGATGATGGGGTGCGGCGGCGCCCGCTCCTGCGCCCGCGCCTCCTCCTTCAGCTCCTTCAGGATGGCCGCCGCCTGTTCGCCCAGCTCCGGCCAGCGCTCCACCGAGAGCCGCCTCCGCAGCCCCGGCGCCCGGCGCGCGGCGATCAACGCCGCCTCGATGACCAGCGTCCCGGACCCGCACAGCGGATCCCACAGCGGCTCCTCGCCCTGGTACCCCGCGGCCCGCAGCACCGCCGCGGCCAGCGTCTCCTTCAGCGGCGCCGCCACCGTGCGCACCCGGTAGCCGCGCTGGTGCAGCGGCTCCCCCGCCACGTCCAGCGAGAGCGAGAGCTCCTCCTTCGCCAGGTGCGCCACCACCCGCACGTCCGGATCCTTCGTATCCACGTCCGGCCGCCGCCCCTGCGCCTTCCGCAGCCGGTCCACGATGGCGTCCTTGATCTTCAGCGACACGAAGCCGGAGTGGGTGTGCTCCGAATCCTTCAGCGTGCTGTCCACCGCGAACGTCGTCCGCGGCGTCAGGTACCGCTCCCACTCCACCCCGGCCGCCGCGCGGTACAGCCCCTCGGCGCCGCGCGCCTGGAAGTCGCCCAGCGGGTACAGCACCCGCATCGCGATCCGCGTCCAGAGCGCGACCCGGAGCACCTCGCGCAGGTTGGCGTGGAAGCGCACGCCGCCGCGGTCCTGCTTCACCTTCGTTGCGCCCAGCTCGCCCAGCTCCGCCGCCAGGAGGTCCTCCGTCCCCAGCGGCGTAGTGGCGTAGAGCGCGAGGCGTTCGGGCATACGGGATGGCCGATACTGCAACGCGCTCGCCGCCACAACCGGAGCGTGTTACGGCGGTCCAGTGTCGCCCTCCGCGCACCTCAGGCTGCTGGCCATGGCCGTGGCGGTCTGGGCGGCGTTCTGGGTCCTCGGCTGGCCGGACTACTACCAGCAATACGCCGCCGCTCCGCTCGCGGCCGGGTGCGCGCTGCTGCTGGTGGGCATCGCCGCGCTCGGCTGGCGCTCCATCGCGCGGGGGCGGCCGGAGCGGCGGCTGGCGCGCGCGGCCTGGCTGTCGTTCTACTTCACCGTGCCGCTGGCGGCGCTCGACGCCGCGTACTGCGGCGTCCACCTCGGGCACGGCGCCGCCTTCCTCTGGCGCTACTGGTACCTGAGCAGCTTCTACGTGCTGCCCTGGCTGATCTGGATCCCCATGGGCCTTTGGGCGAGGCGTGGAGCGCCGGCTACATCGCCCCCGCGCCCGGCATCTCGCCCAGGGGCCGGATGAGCACCTCGCGCGGCTTGGCCCCGTCCGCCGCGCCCACCACGCCGTCGCGCTCCATCCGCTCGATCATCCGCGCCGCGCGGTTGTAGCCGATGCGCATCTTGCGCTGGAGCATGGAGATGGAGACCTGGCGCATGTCGCTCACCATCGCCAGCGCCTGGTCGTACAGCTCGTCGGAGAGGTCGTCCTCCTCCGCGCCGCCCTCCAGGTCCTCCTCGCGCGGCTTGAGGATGGACTCGTCGAAGACCGGCTTGCCCTGCGCCTTGAGGTGGTCCACCGCCTTCTTGATCTCCCCCTCGGAGACGTAGGCCCCGTGGACGCGCTCCAGGTGCGCGCTGGTAGGCGGCATGATCAGCATGTCGCCCATCCCCAGCAGCGCCTCGGCGCCGACGGTCCCCAGGATGGTCATCGAGTCCGGCTTCGACCGGAGCATGAAGCTGATGCGCGTCGGGAAGTTCGCCTTGATGACGCCCGTCACCACGTCCGTCGACGGGCGCTGGGTGGCGACCATCAGGTGGATCCCCGCCGCGCGCGCCATCTGCGCCAGCCGCGCGATGTACGTCTCCACCTCGCGGGAGGCGACCATCATCAGGTCGGCCAGCTCGTCGATGATCACCACGATGTACGGCAGCTTCCGGAGCGGTTCCGGCTCCGGCTCCACGGCCGCGAGCGCCGCGGGCTCCTCCGGAGCGGCCTCCACGACGATCTCCTCCTCCGCCGCCTCCACCGGCGCCCGGATGTCCTCGACCGGCTCCTTCGGCGCCTCCACTCCCATGGACGACCCGGACGCCGCCGCGCGCTCGCGCGCCTGGTCCTCGGTTTCGCCCTCCGCCACGTCGACGATGAGCATCTTCTTCTTCAGCCCGGACCCGCCGGTCGCCGGGGCTGGCGCCGGCGTCGGCGTCGCCGTCGATGCCGGCAATGCCTTCGCCGCCTGAGCTTGAGCTTGGGCCGGAGCCGGCGCCTTGGGGGTTTGCGAGGCCTGCGACCGGAGCAGCGACTTCGCGTCGGCCCCGGCGCTCTCCACCAGCTTGTTGTACCCGGCGATGTTCCGGACCCCGGCGTCGGAGAGCAGGTGGTACCGCCGCTCCATCTCCTCCACTCCCCAGCGGAGCGCGAGGGCGGCCTTCTTCGGATCCGTCACCACCGGCAACAGGAGGTGGGGGATGCCCTCGTAGACGGAGAGCTCCAGCATCTTCGGGTCCACCATGATGAAGCGGACCTCCTCCGGCGTGGCCTTGAGGAGGATGCTCATGATCATGGAGTTCACCGCCACCGACTTGCCGGAGCCGGTGGTGCCGGCGATGAGCAGGTGCGGCGCCTTGGCCAGGTCGA
>DATBSS010000270.1:0-24067 GCA_036559665.1 Myxococcaceae bacterium | reverse complement strand
GATTCGTATACGTATATATCCGCCCATCACTACGTATACGAAGGAGTCCGCCCGCCATGTCCGCCTGGAGCACCGAAGCGTCCGCCGTCACCCCCGCCACCCCCGAAGCCATCTGGGCGCTGTACGAGCAGGTCGGCGCCTGGAGCGCCTGGGACCACGAGGTCGAATCGTCCCGCCTGGACGGCCCGTTCCAGGCCGGCTCCACCGGCGTCCTCAAGCCGAAGGGCGGCCCCGCCTCGAAGTTCCGGCTCACCGCGGTGGAGCCCGCCCGCCGGTTCGCTGACGACACCCGGCTGCCGCTCGCGCGCCTGGCCTTCGAGCACACCCTCACCCCCATGCCCGGCGGCGGCACCCGCATCCACCACAAGGTCACCATCGACGGCCCGCTCACCTTCCTCTTCTCCCGCGTCATCGGCCGGAAGATCGCCGCCGGCCTCCCGCACGCGGTGGAAGCGCTGGCGAAGAAGGCGGCGGCGTGACCTCCAACTCCAACCCCGGCTCCACCCCCCTCGGCTCCCGGCACGCCGGCCCCAAGGAGAGCCCCGGCTTCCTCCTCTGGCAGCTCGCCATGCGCTGGCAGCAGGCGCTCCGCCCCGCGCTCGCCGCGCTCGACCTCACCCACGCGCAGTTCGTCCTCCTCGCCTCCGCGGCGTACCTCGGTTCGGCCGCGGCGGCGGAGGACGGCGCCGAACCCGTCACCCAGCGCGCCCTCGCGGAGCACGCCCGCCTCGACGCGGTCACCACCTCCGAGGTGCTCCGCACGCTCGAATCCAAGGGCCTCGTCGAGCGCCGCCCACACCCCGCGGACGCGCGCGCCCGCGCGGTGGCGGTCACCAGGGCGGGGAGGGCGCTCGCCCGCAAGGCCATCCCCGCCGTGGAGGCGGCGGACGACGCCTACTTCCGCGACCACGCCGACCAGGTGGCCGCGCTCGCCGCCCTCGTCTCGTCCGCCAGACCCGGGAAATGACCCCGCAGGGGCCTACATCTTCTCGTCGATGGCCCGGTTCGACATCTCGTCGGCCATCGCGTTCATCTCCCGCGGCACGTGCACCAGCTTGAACCGCCCGAACTGGTTGAGCAGCTCCAGCACCTCCTCGTACAGCGGCCGGAGCGACGGGCTCTTCACCTGGTACGTCCCGTTCAGCTGCCGGATCATCAGCTCGCTGTCCGCGAAGACCTCCACCTCCTGCACCCCGAGGTCCTTGGCGCGCTTCAACCCCAGCAGCAGCCCCATGTACTCCGCGTAGTTGTTCGTCTGCACGCCGAGGAACTTCCCCAGCCGCTCCACCACCCGCCCGTTGGGCTCCACCAGCACCGCGCCCGCGCCCGCCAGTCCGGGATTCCCCCGCGCCGCCCCATCCGAGTACACCCGGATCCGGTTCCCCGCCGACACGCCCGGCCCGCTGGATGGCAGCTGCGCGGTGGAGAAGAAGCCCGAGTCCGACGGCCCGTTGGCGGGGAGGGCGGGGGCGCGCGACTCCAGCGCGGCGGCGGCGCGCTCGAGCGCGGCCTGCACCGCCTCGCGGGTCAGCTCCGGGTGCTGCTTCAGCGTGTCGGGGAGCGGCTCGTTCGCCGCGATGAAGCGCAGGAGCTCCACGTCGGTCGGCGAGGGCATGCGGCTGCGGGCTCCCTGGCTCCTGGTTCCTGAGCGGCCTCGACTGCGGCTGCGGCTGCGACTCCGACGGCTTCGACCCTGCGGCTACTTCTGCGCGGGCGCCTCGAGCGCCTCCGACGCGTAGATGATGCGGTGGCACGACGGGCAGACGTCCGAGCCCAGCGTGGAGCGCAGCGTGTTGTACAGCTGCGGGGGTACGTTCATGTTGCAGCCCTGGCAGGTGCCGCCGATCACCGACACCAGCGCCGGCATCCGCTTCTTCCGGATCGTGTCGTAGCGCCTGAGGAGCGTCCCATCCACGCTGCCGGTGACCTTCCCGCGCTTCTCCTCCAGCTCCTGCACCTGCCCCTGCGACTCGTCGATCTTCTGCTTCAGCTCGGAGAGCTTCCCGCCGATCTGGTCCTGCCGGGCGGCAAACTCCTGCTCCTTCACCTTGGCCGCCTCGCGCGCTGCGGTGAGCGTCTTCCCCAGCTCGACCAGCTCCTCGGCCATCGTCTGGTTCGCCTTCTTGGCGATGTCGATCTCGCGGGCCAGCGCGGCGTACTCGCGGGTGGAGCGCTGCTCGGCGAGCCGCGTCTCCCACTTCTTCACCTTGTCCTTCTCATCCTGGATGTTCTGCTCCAGGGACCGCTTCTGCCGCTCCACGTCCGCCAGCCGCGCCCGCTCCGCCTCCACCGCGGACCGCGCCGCCGCCAGCTCCTTCTCCAGCTCCGTCACTTGCTTCGGATGCACCTCGGCGGACTTTTTGAGCGACTGGATCTCGAGATCCACCTTCTGCAGTTCCGCCAGTGCCTTCAGCTTCTCCCGCAAGTTCGCCGCCTCCGATCCACCCGGCCGGGCCCTTCTAGCAACAAGACTCCACCCGATCCAATCGCCAAACGTCGCGGCGAGCGCCACGACGCTTGCGCCCACCTCCCTTTGCGCTGCGCTAGAAGCCTTCCGGTGAACATCCGCGCCCTCCGCCCCCGTGCGTCCCCGGCCGCGGCCCTCCTCGCCGCCGCGCTCCTCGCGCCCGCGTGCTCCAGGCCCGAACCCGCGCCCCCCGAGCCCGCCCACATCCCGGCCGCCTCCCCGAAGCCGGACCCGGCGCCGGGCGCTCCAGGCACCATCGAAGGCACCATCCACCTGACCGGCCAGGCTCCCCCGCCGCTCCCGGTCTCCGTCCCCCCGGACCTCACCCGCGTCTGCGGCGAGAAGCTGGAGTCGCCGCGCGCGGTGGTGGGCCCCGGTGGAGGGCTCTCGGAGGTGGTGGCCTGGGTCTCCGGCGTGCCGGGGCCGCTCTCCGCCGCGCCGGCGCCCCCCGCCATCGACCAGCGCGGCTGCGCGTTCCGCCCCCGGGTGGTGGCGGCGGCGCAGGGGACCGAGGTCCAGGTCATCAACTCCGACCCGCTGCTGCACAACGTGCGCACCGCGGCCGGCTCCACGCGGCCGTTCAACACCGCCATGCCCATCACCGGGATGAAGGTGCCGATGCCGCTCTCCACCTCGCCCGGCGTCACCCGCCTCACCTGCGACGTGCACCCCTGGATGACGGCCTTCATCCAGACCTTCGACCACCCGTACTTCGGCGTGAGCGACGCCTCTGGCCGCTTCACCATCCGCGGCGTCCCGGCCGGCAAGGCCTCCTTACGCTTCTGGCACCCATTCCTGGGAGAGCGGGGCGCCGAGGTGGAGGTGCCGGCGGGCGGGGTGGCCCAGCCCCGGATCGACTGGCCCGCGCCCTGAGGGCCGGACGAAGCCGGACTTGGCGGGCCCCCCGTCTTCGCGCTAGAGAACGTGCCATGCCTTACTACATCGTCGAGACGTGCATCGGCTGCACGGCGTGCATCGCCCGCTGCCCGACGGACGCCATCACCGGCGAGCGCAAGCTGCTCCACGTCATCGACCCGGACCTCTGCATCGACTGCGGCGCCTGCGGCGTGGTCTGCCCGGCCGAGGCCATCTACGACAACTTCGGCGCCCTCACCGAGATGCTGAAGAAGACGCAGCGCCCCTACGCGCACGTGGACTCCAAGGCCTGCACCGGCTGCGACAAGTGCGCCGAGCGCTGCCCGTTCGACTGCCTCCACCTCCAGGACGTGGCCGATCCGCAGTCGCCCTTCTTCAGCATGATGACGGTGGACGAGGCGAAGTGCACCGGCTGCCGCGAGTGCGAGAAGGCCTGCCCCTACGACGCCATCTTCATCTACCGGAAGGACCAGATCCCCGACTGGCTGAAGGGCAACCTCTGGGCCCCTCCCGCCGACCAGGACCAGGCGGCATAGCGCGTCTCCCGGGCAGCGCCTGCGTCCAGGGCGAACGCGGCCCGGCCGGCGCATCGAGCAGAACCCCGCGAAAGCACGCCGGCGCCTGCAATAGGCCGCTTGGCCGGTCGTTTGCTACCCAGGGGGCATCATGATGCTGATCCAGGCCAAGCGAGCGGCGGTGACGGTGAAGGGGACGGAGTCCACGAGGCGCCCGGCCGGGATGCAGGCGATCGACCCGGCGCTCTACCAGCAGATTCGCCAGGCGGTGAAGGAGCTGTCCCAGCCCCGGCCCGCCATCCGGGCGAACTGAAGGACGCTTCCTTCCGCGCAGGGCAATCCCCGGGACGGACGGCGCAGGTGGCGGGGCTCAGAACCCGCCGCCAGCACCGCTTCGCCGACGACTCGTCGTCACTTCGACTACCCCTCGTCGTCCTCGCCGCCGGCGATGGCCTCGCCATCACCCTCTTCTTCCTCGATGTTCTCCGCTTCCTCCTCGGGGACGGGCTCCGGCTCGTCACCCAAGTCGACCGGCTCCACGGGCTTTGGCACCGCGGCCAGTCGGCTGCGCTTGCCGCCCTCGGGCGCCGGCTTGAGGGCCGGGCTCTCCCGCTGATCAGCCCCGCACTTCGGGCAGATCGGGTCGGGCTTCTTCATGTCGTAGAACTTCGTCGTGCACTTGAAGCAGACGAACTTGTTCCCTAGGTCCTTGGCCGGCATCGGGCCCTACCTCCAACGCATCGCCTCGCAAAAGGCGCGCCTGCATAGTTGGCAGGCTGGTGTAAGTCAACCGGGTGGTTCCGGTCGGTTCTGGGTGGAACGATGTGGCTCCGGGTCGGAACCTTGTTAGCCTTGGGCCCGGTTCCCCGCCGGGGACAGCGGGCTGCCCTTGAACTTCAGCTGTGACAACTGCGGACGGAAGTATTCGATCGGCGACGACCGCGTCGGCGACAAGGGCGTCAAGATCCGCTGCAAGCATTGCCAGCACGTCATCGTGGTGAAGCCTCCGCCGCTGGCCGGCGCGGAGGAGAGCACGCGCATGGTGTCCCTGGAGGAGCTGGAACGGGGCGGCGTGGCCGCGCGGGCCGGAATCACCGCGCCGCGCACCGGCTCCGGCGGATCCACCTCCAGCGGCCCACGCGGGGGGAAGAGCGGGGCGGCGGGCTCGGGCGGCGCCAGGAGCCAGCGGTCGGAGCCCAGCGCCCCCCTCGCCTCGCCCAGCTCCTCCGGCCCGGGCACGGCCTCTCCCTGGGAGGGAGAAGCCACGCGCGCGGTGGTGGCGCCGGACCCCAACGCGCAGTGGTTCGCCATGGTGAAGGGCCAGCAGGTGGGCCCGTTCGACCTGCGCGGCCTCTCCGGCAAGGTGAAGCAGGGCGAGGTGAGCCTCAAGACGTTCGTCTGGCACGAGGGAATGAGCGACTGGAAGCGCGCCGAGGAGCTCCCGGAGCTGGCCCTGATGTTCGCCGGCGGGATGTCCAGGGAGGAGCGCGGCGGCGGCCACGGCGCGGTCAAGGTGGAGGCGGTGAAGTCCATCGCCGCGGCGCTGCAGAAGTCGGCGGGGCCGGGGGGGATGCGGACGTCCTCGCCCAAGCCCACGCGGCCCAGCGAGGCCACGGAGGAAACGAAGCGCGGCCCGCTGCCGGAGTCCCGCCCGGACGAAGCGGAGCCCATGGAGGCCGACCCGGACAACCTGGGCGCGCCGATGACGTTCGACCTCTCCATCGATGGGAGCACGGCCTCGCCCGCGGACGGCGTGGACTTCCCCGGCCTGGCGGAGCCGCAGGAGTTGGACCTGATGGCGACCGCGGCCACGCTCGCGGAGGCGGCCGCCGCGCCGGTGACGCCCGCCCCCGCGGCGCCGGCGCCCGCCATGTCCAGCGCGGCCGCGGTGACCGTCACGCCCAGCCCCACGCGCAAGTCGCCGCGCAAGTCGAAGGAAGCGGTGCCGACCCCGATGCCGCCGGCGAAGGCGGAAGCCCCGCCGGCCCCCGACCCCGAACCCGCCCCCGACCTGGAGCCGGACCCCGAACCCGAGCCCGCGCCGGCCGCCGCGGCGGCTTCCAACGGGGACCTGGGCTCGGACCTGTTCTCCGACCTGGACCTGCGGCGGAGCGGGGAGCACCAGAAGCCGCTCGACCCCGGCGACCTCACCCGGACCGCCGACGAGCCCGCGCCCAACGGCGCCACCGGCGCCGACGGCCAGGTGAAGTCCGACCCGTTCGCCAAGGCGGGGAAGATCCCCGTGGACATGATGCCCAAGCCGGGCCAGGCGACGAACTTCGTCATCGCCCAGGCGGGGGTGAACAAGCGGAACCCGGTGTGGAAGATCGCCATCTTCGTGGTCCTCCTCATCGGCCTCCCTTTGGGCGTGCTCTACGCGCTCTCGGAGCTGAACGTGGTGCCGCTGCAGATCACCCACGTGGACCAGGAGACCGGCCAGCCCGTCACCGAGACGGTGTTCTCCAAGGGCGGCCTCTCCGGGCTGCGCGACCTGCTCACGGGCAAGAAGGCCCCGCCGGTGCCGGCGAAGGACCCGGCGCCCGCGAAGGACTCGCCCAAGGGGGACGCGAAGACCCCGAAGGACAAGTCCACCGCGACCGCTGCCGGCCCCGGCCAGGACGAGCCGAACGCCAAGCAGCTCGCCGACCTCTACCAGGACGGGAAGAAGAAGGACGTGGGGCCCGCGGCGGCCAAGCTCGACCCGCCGGAAGAGACCAGGGGCCACGAGGAGACCGTGGGCGGGCCGGCGAAGGAGGAGATCAACAAGGTGGTCGAGGCCACCCAGCGCGCCTTCCAGTTCTGCATCGAGCAGGAGCTGAAGAAGAACCCGGCCTTCAAGGGCGGCAAGGTGCGGCTGGTGGCGACCGTGGGCGCGTCCGGGGTGGTGAAGAAGGCGACCATCGACCGCGAGGACATCGACCAGTCCGACCTCGGCGAGTGCCTGAAGGGGAAGGCGAAGCGGATGTCGTTCTCCGCCTTCACCGGCGACGACGTCGATCTCGAGATTCCGCTGATCCTCAGCACCACGATGTAGTAGACGCTCGGGGCGATGTACCTGGGCAAGGTGATCGGCACCGTCGTCTGCGAGCGGAAGTACGAGGGGCTGGAAGGCAGGCGCCTCCTCATCGTCCAGCCGCTGGACCACCGCCGCGAGCCCTCCGGCCCGCCCGAGGTGGCGGTGGACACCGTCTCCGCCTCGCCGGGGACGCTGGTGTACCTGGTGGGCAGCCGCGAGGCGGCGCTGGCGGTGAGCGCGACGCAGCCGCCGCCGGTGGACTCGGCCATCGTGGGGCTGGTGGACTCGGTGGACCTGGTCGGGGGGCGGTGAGCCATGGTCCTCTGCCAGGTGCTGGGTACGGTCACCGCCACCGAGAAGCACCCCGCCTTCGCCGCCCGGCGGATGATGGTGGTGCAGCCGCTGGACGAGGCGCAGAAGCCCGCGGGGAAGAGCTTCCTCGCCGTGGACGAGTCCTCCCAGTCCGGCCCCGGTGACGTGGTGCTGGTGCTGCGCGAGGGCAACGGCGTCCGCCAGGTGCTCAAGGACAAGACGCTGCCCATCCGGTCCCTCATCGTCGCCGTGGTGGACGCGGTCGACGTCCCGGGGCGGTAGGCCATGGCGCTGGTCCCGCTCCCCAAGCTGCGCGCGGAGGTGGTGGCGGCCGCGCGGCGCCTCCACCAGAACGGCTGGGTGGCCAACCACGACGGCAACCTCTCCGTCCGGCTCAAGGGCGACCGGCTGCTGATCACCTGCACCGCCATCTCCAAGCGCGACGTGGACGACGCGTCGCTGCTGGTGGTGGACATGAAGGGGAACGTGCTGGAGGGGCGGAAGAAGCCTTTCTCGGAGCTGGAGCTGCACCTGGCCTGCTACGCCGCCCGCCCCGAGGTGAACGTGGTGCTCCACGCCCACCCGCCGACCGCCACCGCGTTCGGGCTGACGGGGCGGGAGATCGGGCCCGTGGCGATGCCGGAGATCGTCGTCTCGCTGGGCGACCGCATCCCCACCGTGCTCCGCGCCTTCCCCAAGGACCCGGAGGCGCTCAAGGCCCTCTCCGAGGTGGCGGCGAAGCACGACGCCATGGTGCTGGCGGGCAACGGGGCGCTGGCGCTGGGGGACGACCTGACCCAGGCGCTGCTCCGGATGGAGCTTCTGGAGCACTACGCGAAGATCCTCCAACTGGCGCAGTCCATGGGGCCCGTGCGCACCCTGGAGCCGGCGCAGGTGGCGAAGCTGCTGGAGGCCCGGAAGAAGGCCGGCCTTGGGCCGAAGTAGCCGGACCGGGACCGTCCTCCCGCGCGCCGTGGTGGCGCTGGGCGTGGTCAGCCTCCTCACCGACATCTCCAGCGAGATGATCTTCTCGCTGCTGCCGGCGTTCCTCGCCGCGAGGTTCCCGGGCGCTCCGTTGGTGCTGGGGACGATGGAGGGGCTGGCGGAGCTGGTGGCGTCCGGGCTGAAGCTGCTCGCCGGCCGGTGGGCGGACCGGACCGCCCGCCTGCGGCGGCTGGTGATCGCCGGGTACTCGATCTCCACCGCCGCCCGGCCGCTGATGGCGGTGGTGACGCAGTGGTGGCAGCCGTTGCTGGTGCGGTCGGCGGACCGGGTGGGGAAGGGCGTCCGCACTCCGCCGCGCGACGCGCTCATTGCCCGCTGGGTGCCGGTGGAGCACCGCGCTCGGGCGTTCAGCTTCCACCGCGGGATGGACCACCTGGGCGCGGCGTTGGGGGCGGCGGTGGCGATGGGGCTCACCGCCGCGGCGCTGCAGCCGGAGCAGGTGTTCCTCGCCTCCGCGGTGCCGGGAGTGGCCGCGCTGGTGGCGCTGGCGTTCACGAAGGACCCTCCTCAGGCCATGGCGGAACCGGCGGCCGCCACGCCGGGCGACGCGCGCGTGCCGGGGTCGGCGTGGCGGTTCCTGGCGCCGGTGGCGCTGTTCGGGCTGGCGAACTCCACCGACGCGTTCCTGCTGCTCAAGCTCCGCGAGGAGGGCGCCGCCCTGGCCACGCTGCCGGCCGCCTGGCTCCTGCTCCACGCGGTGAAGGCGGCCGCCTCGTACCCGGCGGGGTGGTGGGCGGACCGGGTGGGGCCATCGCGGGTGGTGCTGGTGGGGTGGGTCCTGTACGCGGCCAGCTACCTGGGCCTGGCGTTCTCGGGCTCGGTGGGCACGACGATGGCGGTGATCGCCTTCTATGGGCTGTACCACGCGCTCTCGGAGGGGGCGGAGAAGGCGCTGCTCGCCCAACTCACGCCGCCGGCCGCGCTTGGGCGGGCGTTCGGGCGGTACCACGCCATCTCCGGGGTGGCGGCGCTGGCGGCGGGGCCGCTGTTCGGCGCCCTCTGGACGCGCGCCGGGAGCGGGGCGGCGTTCCTCACCGCCGGGGGGATGGCGGCCGGCGCGGCGGCGATGCTGGTGGCGCTCCGGCCGCGGCCGTTGACTCCGGCGGCCCGGTGAGGGAGACCACGGCATCCATGGCGGACGCCGAGGACCTCAGCGGGGTGGTGGAGGAGATCGCGGACCGCGTGCGTCGGCGCATCCAGGCGGCGCGGGTGGGTCGGGAGGAGCCCTGCACGGCGGTTCCCGGGCCCGGCAGCGCGCCCGCGCGCGCGGCGGCGGCGAAGGACGACGGGGACGAGTGCGCGCCCGAGTGCGGCGGCTGCCCGAACGTGGACAGCTGCGCGACGGTGATGGCGGTGAAGGCGGGAGCCGGGCGGATCGCCCCGGACCGGATCCGGACGTCGGCGGACATCGCGCCGTACATCGACCACACGCTGCTCAAGCCGGACGCCACCCGCGAGGACGTGGTGAAGCTCTCCGAGGAGGCGCGGAAGTACGGCTTCGCCACGGTCTGCGTGAACTCCGCCAACGTGGGGACGGCGGCGCGGGTGCTGTCCGGGTCGAAGACGGTGCCCATCGCGGTGGTGGGGTTACCGCTGGGCGCGGCGCTCCCGTCCGCCAAGGCCTTCGAGGCTCGGGAGGCCGTCCGCTGCGGCGCGCGCGAGATCGACATGGTGATCAACATCGGCGCGCTGAAGCACCGCGACTTCGCGCTGGTGCTCAACGACATCCAGTCGGTGGTGAACGCCTCTCGCCCGCACCCGGTGAAGGTCATCCTCGAGACCAGCCAGCTCTCCACCGAGGAGAAGATCGCCGGCTGCGCGCTGGCCAAGGCGGCGGGGGCGGCGTTCGTGAAGACCTCCACCGGCTTCACCGGCGGCGGCGCCACCGCCGAGGACGTGGCGCTGATGCGCAAGGTGGTGGGCGACGAGATCGGCGTGAAGGCCTCCGGCGGCGTCCGCTCCTCCGAGGACGCGATGAAGATGATCGCCGCCGGCGCCAACCGGATCGGCGCCTCGGCGTCGGTGGCCATCGTCACCGGCCAGAAGTCGACCGCGAAGTACTAGCCCTGGGCCAGGGGCTAGGGGCGCGCCCCGGCCAGCGCCTTCTTCCGCGCCGCCTCGAACTCGTCGCCCGGCTTCCACTCCGGCATCCGGGCGTCGTTGGCGATGCGGAGGCCCGCCAGGAGCAACAGCTGGGTGTCCTCCACCACGCCGTCCCAGCTCCAGGACGCGTCCACCTCGTCCGAGGGCTTGTGGTAGTGCTTGGCGATGTACTCGTCCAGCTGCTGCCCGCCCCACTCGGCCGGGCGGCCGGCGTAGGTGGGGCCGCCGCGCAGGTAGATGGCGGGTACCCCGATGCGCGCGAAGCTGAACTGGTCCGACCGGTAGAACATGCCCCGGTCCGGGAACGGGTCGCCCTTCACCGTCCGGCCCTGCGCCTTCGCCAGCCCGTCCACCACCCCGTCCAGCGACGACTTGCCGTAGCCGATGAAGCCCAGGTCCAGCGTCTTGCCATCCTTGTTGACGGAGTCGATGTTGATGTTGGCGGCGATCTTCCCCGGCGCCACCGTGGGATGCGTGGCGTACCACTCGGACCCCAGCAGCCCCTGCTCCTCGGCGGTCACCGCCATGAACAGCAGGGACCGCTTCGGCTTCTCCGCCGCCGCCACCCGCGCCAGCTCCAGCAGCGTCGCCGTGCCGGACGCGTTGTCCAGCGCGCCGTTGTAGATGGTGTCATCCCCCGTCGCGCTCGCGCTCGTCTTCTTGCCCAGGTGGTCGTGGTGCGCGGTGAACACCACCGCCTGGTCCTTCAGCGCCGGGTCCGACCCGGGCAGCCGGGCGATCACGTTCTCGCTGTCCACGCTCCGCACGTTGCTCTTGAAGGAGACCGTCAGCTTCACGCCCAGCGGCACCGGCCGGAAGTCCCGTTTCTCCGCGGCCGCCCGGAGCACGTCCAGGTCCTGCCCGCCCAGCTTGGCGATGGCCCGCGACGCGTCCTCGCTGGCCCACCCGCGGGTCTGGAGCCTGGCCTCGCCGGGTGTGGCGGGCAGCTCGAACTTCTCGCCCCCGGTCCAGGAGCTGATCACCACGCTGAACGGGTACGCGGCCGACGGGGTGGTGTGGATGAGGATGACCCCGGCCGCGCCCTTCTGCGCTGCCTGCCAGTACTTGTAGTCCCAGCGCCCGTACCAGAGCCGCGTCTTCCCCGCGAAGAGCGCCGGGTCGGTCGACGGGTCGTTGTTCATCACCAGCAGGACCTTGCCCTTCACGTCGGTGTCCTTGAAGTCGTCCCACTGGTACTCGGACGCCACGATGCCGTAGCCGACGAACACCACCTCCGCGGCATCCAGCTTCGCGTCCCCCGTCTGGTTGCCGGGCGCGATGACCGTGTCCTTGCCCACCGCGAGCGTGAGCGGCTTCGACCCGGCCGGCCCCGCGAACGTCACCGTGGCCGGCGGCTTCGCCTCGAGGCCCACCATGGGCACCTTCTGGAAGTAGGTCCCGTCCTCCCCGCCCGGCTCCAGCCCGAAGGTGCGGAACTGCGCGGCCACGTACTGCACCGCCAGCTCGTCGCCGCGGGTGCCGGGGAGCCGTCCCTCCAGCAGGTCGTGCGAGAGGAAGCGGGTGTGGGCCTCCAGCGCGGCGGCGGAGACCCGCGCGGAGGCGGCCTTCTCCGCGGCGGAGAGCGGCGTGGCCTTGACGGTTGAAGCGGCCGGAGCCGCGGAAAGCAACGAAGCGAACAGGGCGTGGGCGAACATGTCGGGTCGCGAACGGTACGGCAGATCGACCCCCGGCGGAACGCAGTAGGCTCATTCGCCGCCATGACCCCCGCTCAGCGCGCCCAGCTGAAGAAGGCCCTGCAAGCCATGGAAGCGCAGCTGCTGGGGAAGGGGTCGCGCAAGGTGGAGCCCAACCGGACGGACGACGCGGAGGTGGGCGGCGACGAGGACGAACAGCCGCTCAACGAGATGATCCAGACCATCGCCTCCAACCGGAACCGGTCGGACGCGGCCACGCTGGCCCTGGTGCGCCGCGCGCTGGAGAAGCTGGCCTCAGACCCCGACTCCTTCGGCGAGTGCGAGGAGTGCGGCGACGAGATCGCCCCCGGCCGCCTCAAGGCGATGCCCTACGCCCAGCTGTGCGTGGCCTGCCAGGGAAAGAAGGACCCGCGAACGCTTCCCACCAGGAAGAGGTTGACCGATTACGTCTAGCGACGCTTCATTGCCCCCGGCGGCGGGGCGGAGCAGAGCAGAGGGGCCCGCGCCAGGAGGAGGAGGTTCGTGGACGCAGCGGAGCTGGCGCGGCGCGCGGAGGCGTGGCGGCGGGAAGACCCGGACCCGGTCACGGCGAAGGAGCTGGAGCGGCTGATCGCCTCCTCTGACGAGAAGGACCGCCACGACCTGCAGGACCGCTTCGCCGCCGTGCTGGAGTTCGGCACCGCCGGGCTGCGCGGCGTGCTGGGCGCCGGGCCCAACCGGATGAACCGCGCCGTCGTCCGCCGCACCACCGCCGGCCTGGCCCGCTACCTCAAGGCGCAGGCCCCGGACGCCGCCGCCCGAGGCGTGGTCATCGGCCGCGACGGGCGGAAGATGAGCGCCGAATTCGCCGAGGACACCGCGCTCGTCCTGGCCGCCGAGGGCATCCCCGCGCTGGTGCTGCCTCCGCTGGCGCCCACCCCGGTGACCGCCTTCGCCACCCTGAAGCTCAACGCGGCAGCGGCGGTGATGGTGACCGCCAGCCACAACCCGCCCGAATACAACGGCTACAAGGTCTACTGGGGCAACGGGGCGCAGATCATCCCGCCCCACGACAAGGGCATCGCCGCCGCCATCGACCGGGTGGAGCCGGCCAACGCGGTGAAGCTGCTCGACGTGGCAGAGGCGAAGCGCCACGGCCTCTGGCGCGACGTGGGCGAGGAGGTGGCCCGCGCGTACCTGGACGCCATCCTCGCCGAGCGCGTGCACAAGACCGCGGCGGACCTCTCCATCGTCTACACCGCCATGCACGGCGTGGGCGGCCGGTGGGTGGCGCAGGCGCTCCAGGAGGCGGGCTACCGCCGCGTGCACGTGGTGAAGGAGCAGCAGGAGCCGGACGGCGCCTTCCCCACCGTGCGCTTCCCGAACCCGGAGGAGCCGGGGGCCATGGACCTCTCCACCGCGCTGGCGGAGCAGGTGCGCGCGGACGTGGTGCTGGCCAACGACCCGGACGCGGACCGGCTGGCGGTGATGGCGCGCGACGCGGCCGGGAAGCTCCAGATGCTCACCGGCAACGAGGTGGGCGTGCTGCTGGGCCATTACCTGCTCACGCAGAAGAAGCCGCGGCCGGCCAGGCCGCTGGTGATCACCACCATCGTCTCCTCCACCCAGCTGGGGGAGATCGCCCGCGCGCTGGGCGCGCTCTACGACGAGCGCCTCACCGGCTTCAAGTGGATCGCCAACTGCGCCCTGGAGCGCGAGGCGAAGGAAGGCGCCGCCTTCGTCTTCGGGTACGAGGAGGCGCTCGGGTACACGGTGGGGACGGTGGCGCGCGACAAGGACGGCATTGGCGCGGCGCTGGTGTTCGCCGACCTCGCCTCCTGGTGCGCCTCCCGGGCGACCACCGCGCTGGGGTACCTGGAGGAGATCCAGCGCGAGCACGGGCTGTTCGTCGCCCGCCAGCACAACCTCACCTTCCCCGGCGCCGAGGGCGCGGCCACCATCCGGACGATCATGGACGGCTTCCGCCGGAGGCCGCCGGAGCGGATCGGCGGGGTCACCGTGGGCCGGACCAGGGACTACCAGGCCGGCGTGCCCGGCTTCCCGCCCTCCAACGTCATCGCCTACGAGCTGGAAGGCGGGTCCCGGGTGACGCTCCGGCCCAGCGGCACCGAGCCCAAGATCAAGTACTACTTCGAGCTGCGCGAGCTGGTCCGCGCCGGCGAGCCGATGGCGGCGGCCAGGGCGCGCGCGCTGGGGGCCTTGCAGCAGCTCCAGGAGGCGTTCCTCGCGCTGGCCAGGGAGCGCGGGCAACCGTAAACCGAAAGACGAGGGGGCACGCGATGCGCGGGACATGGTTCGGGGTGCTGCTGCTGCTGGCGGCGCCGGCGCGGTCGGCGGAGCGGAGCTGGTCGGTGATCTCCGGGAGCGCGGTTGGGCAAAGCCGCCTGGCGCTCCAGCTCCAGGCCGGGTGGCCGGCCCTCTCGCTCTCCGGGTTCTACGGCGCGAGCGACAAGCTGGACGTCGGCTTGCGCGTCGCCTTCTCGTACGGGCAGGACGGTTCGCTGGGGTTCGGCCCGAGCCCGGTGCCGGGCTTCCGCCTCCAGGGCGGCGTCCGCTACACCCTGGCCGACGCCGGCACCGTGCGGCTGGGGGTGACGTTCGTCCCGGGCCTCGCCATCGACTACCTCCCCGGCCTGGTGACGCCGCGGATCCTCGCGCCGGTGCAGATCGTCCTCGCCATCGCGCCCATCGACACGCTGGCCGTGCACGTGGGGGTGGACGTGCCGCTCTACGTCACCCCGGGCACCTTCGGCGGGCTGACCCTCCCCATCCTGGTGGGCGCGGGCGCCGAGTACCACGTGGACCGATCGCTCGCGGTCACCGGGCTTTTGCGGACGGGGCCGGCGCTGGAGCTCACCCGCCCCGGCGCCCCGGCCCGGTTCGCGATCGAGGTGCTGGCTGGCGTGGCGTACCGGATCTGAACGCGACGGAGGAAAACCATGCACTGGAGCGCAAGGGTGGTGCTGGCGGCCGCGGTGATGCTGGCCCCGCGGATGGCGTTGGCCGCGGACGAACCGGTCCCGGCCCCCGAGCCGCGGGTGGGGCAGGGCTGGACGCTGCTGGGGGCGCAGACCGCCGGCGACGGGGCGAACGTCATCGCCGCGAGCGCGGGCTTCCCCGGCCTCTCGGTCACCTTCCTCCACGGCGTCACCTCCATCGAGGACATAGGCTTCCGGCTGGCCTTCCACTACAGCTACGAGGGGTTGCCCACCGCCATCCACCCCGGCTTGCGCGGGGAGGCGGTGGCGCGGCTGCGGCTGCTGGACACCGGCCGCGTGAGCATCGGCGTCCGCGGTGGAGTGGGCCTGTTCGCCTACTTCACCAGCGCGTACACGGCGCCCGGCATCTCCATCCCGCTCGGCCTGGCGGTGGGCATCCCGGTGGGGAGCGCCTTCTCCATCGCCACCGGCGTGGACGTCCCGCTCTTCGTCACCTTCGGCCCCACCGGCGGGCTGAGCGCGCCCATCCTCTTCGACGCCGGCCTGGAGTATTTCCTGAGCAAGGCCTGGCAGGCGAACGCGCAGGTCCGGCTGGGGCCCGCGCTCCACGTCACCGGGCCGTTCGTGCCGGTGGGGTCGCCGCAGATCGCCCTCGAGATCACCGTGGGGACGGCCTTCAAGCTGTAGCCGGGCAGGCCGTCACAGCTCCACGTTGGTCAGCATCTCCATCTGGCCGGCCTTGATGTCGACGGTGCGGTCCACCGACTTGCCGTTGAGCTTGAAGGTGATCTTGTGCTTGCCGGTGAAGAGGCGGATGGGGTTGGACGGCGGCGCGGGCGTGGTGCGGCCGGTGGCGCGCCCGTCCACGAAGATCTGCGCCCCCTGCGGGCGGGTGGCGCAGGCCAGGTCCCCGCGCTCCAGCTTCTTCGGCGGCGGCGGGAGGCCAGGTCCCGTCCCGGTCCCCGGCACCGCGGTCGTCGAGGCGGGCTCGACCTTCTCGATCTTCTCCATCGCCAGCGGGATGTTGATCTCCGGCTGCCCGTCCGAGCGGAACTTCCCGAACGCCGTCTTGAAGCCGGCCTTCTTCGCCAGGTACGAGTAGTCCTTCCCCACCATCATCCCCGGCAGCCGCAGCCCGGGCGTCTTCCCCAGCGCCTTGCCGCCGATGGAGATCTCCACGTCCGGCTCCTCGGTCTCGAAGACGGCGACGAACGTCTTCGGGGCCGCGGGCGTGGTCCCCGTGGCAGGCGAGGTCGCCGCCGCCGTGGTCGAGGGCGCCGGCGTCGAGCCCGTCGAGGGCGGTGGCGGTGTCGGGAACGGGCGGGACGGCGGCGCCGCGTCGGTGGGCGGGGCCGGCGAAGCGGCCGGCTCGGCGCCTTCGACGGCGGTCATGAAGTCGACCACCGGCGGGGTCCGCTTGCCGACGGTGAGGCGGCGCTTGAGGGGCCGGAAGCCGGAGGCGATGGCGGTGAGCTCGTGGTCGCCGGGCGCCAGGTTGGCCACCTCGCTGTTCTTCACCGGCTGCCCGTCGACCTGCACCGACGCCTTGGCGGGCGTGATGTTGATCCACACCGGTTCGGTGGAGCTGCCGCTGAACGTCACCACCAGGACGGCGATCAACGCCAGCAGCCCCACGCCGCCGCCCCCGACGATCAGCAGCTTCTTGCGGTCCAGCGGCGCCGGGCTCGACACCACCAGCGACCCGCGGGCCCCGCTGGGGCGCGGGCTCGACCGGTGGGGCGGGTGGGGCGGGTGCGGCGGGAGTCCCGGATCGCTCCGCTCCGCCGGCAGGTCCGTCATCACCGACTCGCCGTCCGGATGCGAGCGCCCGCTGGGGGGGAAGGCGCGCGGCCGCTCCGCGCTGGTGGACGGTTCATACAGCGCCGAGTCGTCCGGGCGGCCCACTACGAAGCTGCCGGTCTTCACCTTGGCGCTACTGGCCGCCGGCGTTGCCCGCGCCCCCGCGACCGCGGCGCGCCCGTTCCCCGCCCGCTTCTTCGGCGGCGGCGGCGGCGGCAGCGGCAGCGCGCCGACCATCGTCTCGCCGCGGCCCTCCAGCGACGGCCAGGCGGGTGGTTCGTCCTCCTCGGTGTTGTCGCCGGAGCCCGTGCCTGCGTTGGTGATGGCGGAGCTGGAGGATGCGCCCGTCACCGTGCTCGCGCTGGAGCCGGCGCCGCCGTAGGCGCGCTCCGAGGAGGTGCCGCTCGCCTCGTCCCAGCCCTCGGTGGGGGTGTGGTTCCGGTGCTGGGCGCCCAGCGCCGCGGGCGGAGCGGTGTCCTCGGCCGGCGGCGACCAACCTTCGGGCGCGCGCATCTCCGTCCTCGCCCCGGGCCCGTCCAGCCCCTCCTCCTGGGATGGGGGAGCGCCACCTTCCTCCTGGGCGGCGCGGCGGCGGATCTCCTCCAGCTCCGGGATGTCGCGCGACAGCGTCTTCTCGTCCGCCCCGAGCTCGGATTCCTCCTCGTCGTTGGCCATGCCGCGCAGCATGGTGGCGGCCAGGGCGGCGGTGGTCTCCGCGTCCACGTCTTCCGCCGACGGCGTCCTCACCGGCTGCGGCGTCAAGGTCACCGGCAACCGCTCCGGCGGGGGCGCGTCGCGCGGCGTGAGGGACGGCTGGTCCGGGGCCGGGCCCACCGGGTGGAGGACCGGGGGCTGGTGCGGGGCGGCGGACGCCAGCTGGTGCGGCGCCGGCAGCGGGATGGCCTGGTCCGTCACCGCGGTCCTGGGGTCCCGCCCGTCCGGGAGCATGGCGTCCAGCGCCTTGCCGATGACGGAGTCCGAGGCGTCCGCGCTGGCGGCCGCGTCCAGCAGCCCCGAGGCGAACGGGGCGTCGTCGCCGGGCGCGGGGAGCGGCACCGCCTGGTCGGTGCGCACGGGCTCCGGCGCCGGCAGCGGGATGGGCATCGCCTCGGTGGTGGTGCGCGCGTCGATCGGGGTGTGCTCGCCGGTCTCCGGGTCGGAGTTGGTGGTCGGCTCCGGCGGGAGCTGCGGCACGTCCACGCTGGTGACGGAGGGGATCTCCGGCCTCGACGGCGGCTCCGGCAGCGTGTCGTCCCACCTCCCGCTGGCGGGGGTGGTGTTCACGCTCCGCAGCGCGACGGGGACCGGCATGTCCGCGATGGTGGAGCTGACCGCCGGATCCTCCATCTCCTCGTCGGTGCTGGTGGTCCGCCCGTTGGAGATCGCGTTCACGTCGGTCACGGAGGACGGCACCACGCCCAGGGGGGCGCGCGGGCCGGGCGACGGCTTGGGGGTGGCGTGCTTGCCGGGGCCTTCGCGGCGCGCGGGCGCGCGCGGCGGCGGCGGGGCGGGCTGGATGACGGTCTCCCCCCGGCCCTCCAGCGACGGCCAGGGCGGCGGCTCCTCCTCGGCGCGCTTGCCGTTCACCGCGCCGGCCGGCTTGGCGGGGCTGGGCGGGCTCGCGTACGCCGGGCGGGGGTAGGTGGGCGCGTCGATCAGGTCTTCGTTGCCGTCGCCGATCTCCACCTTCTCGCCGCGCTCCACCCGCCGGCGGTCCCCCTTCTGCGGCTCCTGGGTGATGAAGGTGTCCGTGGCGCCGTGCTTGTCGTTGACCGACGTCTGGTCCGTGGGCGGGAGCTGGAAGGACGGAAGGCTGGGGTCGACGGAGATGGACGACTCCTCCACCCCCGAGGCCGCCAGCGCCACGTTCGCCTGGTGCGGCGTGGGGCCCCCGCCCCGGCGCGCGGCCGGCCGGAAGTCGGGGGAGGGCTTGAGCGCCGGCTGCCGCGGTGGCGCGGCGAACGGGCTCTGCGTCACCGCGGACGGCTCCAGGTCCGCCGGGCGCTCGATGGAGGTGTAGCGCTCCATCCGCGAGTGCTCGCGCCCCAGGTCCTCCGCGAACGCCTCCTTCATGAACACCGAGAGGTTCTTGGAGGAGTAGATGGTGTCGCCCACCAACTGGAAGCGGAGGAGGTCCTCCTGCATCTCGGACGCCCACTGGTAGCGCTCGTCCGTTTCGCGGGCGAGGGAGCGGTAGAGGATCTGTTCCAGCCCGGCGGGGATCTCCGGGTCGATCTCGCGGACCGACGGGACCTCCGCGTTGCGGACCTTCTCCACCACGGAGAAGTCGGACCCGCCCACGAACAGCCGCTCCCCCGTGAGCATCTCGAAGAGGATGTTGCCCACCGCGAAGATGTCGCTCCGGCGGTCGATGCTCCGGCCCTGCACCTGCTCCGGGCTCATGTACGCGAACTTGCCCTTGAGGATGCCGGCCTGCGTCTGGTGCGAGCGGTTGGCGGCCTTGGCGATGCCGAAGTCGATGATCTTGACCTCGCCCTCGTAGGAGATGAGGACGTTCTGGGGCGAGACGTCGCGGTGGATGATGCCGAGGTCCATCCCGCGCCCGTCCTTCTTCCGGTGCGCGTAGTCCAGGCCCTCGCAGATCTTGGACGCGATGTAGGCGGCCTGCGCGATCGGCATCCGCGCGTTGCCCGCCCGGAACCGGTCCAGGATGGTGCGCAGGTCCGGGCCGGAGACGTACTCCATGGCGATGTAGAAGGAGTCGTCGTGCTTCCCCAACTCGTGGATGTGCACGATGTTGGCGTGGTTCAGCTGGACGCTGATCCGCGCCTCGTCGATGAACATGGTGATGAATTCCGCGTCCGCCGCCATGGTGGGCAGGATCTTCTTCACCGCCAGGACGCGCTCGAAGCCCTCGATGCCAAAGGCCTTCGCGATGAAGACCTCGGCCATGCCTCCCACGTTGATGCGCTCGAGGAGGAGGTACTTGCCGAAGAGGACGGGGCTTTTCATCAAGACCGGGGGCCGGGCGAGAGTTTCCCCCCGAAGGGCGCGCGGCGCCAAGAGGGAACCCCCCGAGGTGCGACAGTGTGACCGTTGCTACCGGGCCTCCGGGTCGTAGGCGGTCCCCAGGGCGGCCGGGGCGCCGCTCTGCCGCTGTCGGGTGGAGAGGAGCAGGAGGGTGAGCACGTAGGGAAGGGCGAGCAAAAACCCCTGGGGGATCACCTCCAGCACGCCCGGCGCGGACGACGCCAGGCCGATCCGGAGGGCGTTGCCGGCGGCGAAGAACAGCGCCGCCCCGAAGGCGCCCAGCGGCGTCCAGCGCCCGAAGACGATGGCCGCCACCGCCATGAAGCCCAGGCCGGAGGGCATGTGGTGCTCGAAGCGGTCCAGGGTGGAGGTGGAGAGGGCGGCGCCGCCCAGGCCGGCCAGCGTACCGCTCCCCAGCACCGCCAGCGTGCGCAGGAGCGAGACGGAGATGCCCATGGTGGCCACCGCCGCCGGCTTCTCCCCGGCCGAGCGCAGCCGCAGCCCGGCGGCGGTCCGCCAGAGGAAGAGGTGGAAGACGAAGGGCGCCGCCAGCGCCAGGTACGTCATCCCCGAGTGGCCGGACAGCGCGTGCAACAGCGGGACCGAGGCGATGCCGGGCAGCGTCCAGCGGTGGAGCTGTTCGATGGGCGGGGTGCCGGTGGGCGAGTAGAGGGACTCGAGGAGGAAGGTGACGCCAGCCAGCGCCACCAGGTTGAGCGCCATCCCGCTCACCACCTGGTCCGACCGCCACTTCACGCACAGGTAGGCGTGGATGGCGGCCAGCGCGGCGCCTGCCGCCATGCCTGCCAGCAGGGCAACGCTGGTGGGCATGGCCAGCGCCGCTACCGCCGCGGCGAACGCGCCCACCCGCATCATCCCCTCCACGCCGATGTTGACGACGCCGGAGCGCTCGGAGAGCACCGCGCCCAGGGAGGCGAAGATCAGCGCCGGGGCGTACTCCAGGGTGGAGAAGAGGAGCGACTCCAGGACCTGGATCACGCGCCACCTCCGGACGGGACGGCGGCGGCGGGTGCCGGCGGGGCGGGCGCGGCCGGTGCCGGAGGTCCGGAGGCCGCCGGGGCGCGCTTGGCCCTCCGGGTGAGCGCCCACTGCCAGATCAGCCGGCCGGCGACGAAGAGGAGCGCCAGGCCCTGGATCAACTCCGGGAAGCTCTTGTGCACGTGCAAAAGCTGCATCCGGGTGCCGCCGGCGCGGAGGATGCCGAACAGCAGCGCGGAGGCGCCCACGCCCAGCGGGTGGGTCTGGCCGATGAGCGCGATGGCGATGCCGTCGAACCCGTAGGGCGCGCCCAGGGTGGCGGGGAAGCGCAGCTCGGTCCCCTGGACGAGGAGCGACCCGGCCACGCCGGCCAGCGCCCCGGCCAGCACCATGGCTTGCAGGGAGCGCCGGGCGGAGGGGATGCCCGCGGCCCGCGCGGCCTCGGCGTTCTGGCCCATGGCGCGCGTCTCGAAGCCCAGCCGGGTGCGGAACAGCCAGATCCAGGCGGCGAAGGCGGCCAGGAGCGCCAGCGGGAAGCCGGCGTGCAGCCGGGAGCCGTCACTGAGCAGCCGGGGCAGGGCGGCGGTGGCGGCGATCTGGTCGGTGCCGGAGATGGAGTTGTCGCCGGTGGCGGCGGCCCGGAGCGGTCCCACCACCAGCCAGTTCTCCACCAGGCTGATGGCGACCCAGTTCAGCATGATGGTCGAGATGACCTCGTGCACCCCGCGGCGGAGCTTGAGCACCGCCGGGATGATCCCGTAGGCGCCGCCGGCCGCCGCCGCGCCCAGGACGCACACCGCCGCGTGCACCCCGAACGGGAGCGACAGCTTGGCGCCCAGCGCCGCGGCGGCGATCGCCCCCACCGTCATCTGGCCCTGCGCGCCGATGTTGAACAGGCCGGCGCGGTAGGCCACCGCCACCGAGAGGCCGGTGAAGGTGAGGATGGCCGCCTTGGTGGCCGCCTCGCCCCAGGGCCGGGTGAGCAGGGTCCAGACGCCGGCCTCGCCGAAGGCCTCGAAGTCTCCCAGCCCGCCGCGGAGCATCTCGAGGTACGCGCTGCCGGCGATGGAGAGGCTGCCCTTGGTGATGGCGATCATCAGCAGGCAGACCAGCAGCGACAGCCCCACCGAGAGGACGGAGGGGAGCGAGGCCCAGATCGCCTCCGCGAAGCGGGACCGAGGGGCTTCCACCGCCTCCGGCTCAGCCATGGGCGGCGCCCCCCAGCATCAGCGCGCCCAGCTCGCGCTCGTCGGCGCCGCGGGGGCGCTCGCCGGCCACCTTGCCCTCGAACATCACGTAGATCCGGTCCGACAGGGCCAGCACCTCCTCGAGGTCCAGGGAGACCAGCAGCACGCCCACGCCGCGCGCCTTCTCCTCCAGCAGCTTGCGGCGCACCGCCGCCACCGCGGCGATGTCCAGGCCGCGGGTGGGCTGCACCGCCACCAGGAGCTTCGGCCTGGCGTCCAGCTCGCGCGCGAAGACCACCTTCTGCTGGTTGCCGCCGGAGAGACGGCCGCAGGGGATGGATGGGTCGCGCGGGCGGACGTCGTAGGCCTCCGCCAGCGCCTGGGTCCGCTCGCGGCGCCCGGTGAAGTCGATCCACGGGCCGCGGGCGAAGGGCGGCTGCTCCTGGCGGCCCAGGGACACGTTCTCGTCCACGCGCATCGGGCCGACGATGGCGTGCAACAGGCGGTCCTCGGGGACGTGGCTGACGCCCCGGTGCCGCGCCTCGTGCGGGTCCAGCGAGCCCGTCGCCCCGCACAGCCTCACCTCGCCGCGATCCACCGGCCGCAGCCCGGTCACCACCTCCGCCAACTCCCGCTGCCCGTTGCCGTCCACGCCGGCGATGCCGACGATCTCCCCTGCGCGGACCTCCAGCGTCGCGCCGGTGAGCTTGGGCCCGGCGCACACGCCGTCCAGCTTGAGGAGCGGTTCGCCGGCGGAGGCGGTCGTCGCGGCCGCGGAGCCCTCGGCAGTGACATGGAGGGAGGGCGCGGCGGCGCTCTCCTCCTCGCCGGTGATCATGAGGTTCGCCAGGCGCCGGGTGTCGGTCTGGGACGCGGCCACCGAAGCCACCATCTTCCCCCGCCGCATCACGCAGATCCGCTGCGCGAAGGCCAGCACCTCCTTCAGCTTGTGGCTGATCAGGACCACGGTGTGGCCTTCGGCGGAGAGGCCGCGCGCCACCCGGAACAGCTCGTCCGCCTCCTGGGGGGTGAGCACGGCGGTGGGCTCGTCCAGGATGAGCACCTGCGCCCCGCGGTGGAGCGCCTTGACGATCTCCACCTTCTGCTGCGAGCCCACCGTGAGCCCGGAGATCCGCGCGGTGGGGTCCAGCTGGAAGCCGAACCGCTTGCAGGTGGCCTCCACCTCCTGCTGCGCGCGCTTGAGGTCCAGGAGCCCGCGCCGGGTGGGCTCCCGCCCCAGCACCACGTTCTCCGCCACGGTGAGCGTGGGCACGAGCATGAAGTGCTGGTGCACCATGCCGATGCCCCGGGCGATGGCGTCCTTGGGCCCGCGCAGGCGCACGCGTTCGCCCTTGATGCGCAGCTCGCCCTGGTCGGGGTGGTAGAGCCCGTAGAGGACGTTCATCAGGCTGGACTTGCCCGCGCCGTTCTCCCCCACCAGGGCCAGCATCTCGCCCGGCCGGAGCTCCAGGGACACGTCGTCCAGCGCGAGCACCTTCCCGAAGGCCTTCGAGATGTGGCTGAGCTGGATCAGGCGCGCGGACTTTAGTTCGATTTCTGCCATGCCGGGCGGAATGGTCTACGGTCCGTCGATCATGAGGTCATCCTTCATCGACTATGAGTCGCCCTTGCCGCCGCTCTCCGGCCGGCCAGGCGCCAAGCCGAAGCCCAGGCCGAAACCGAAACCGAAGCCGGGACCGGCTCCCGATCCGTTGACCACCATGGCGGTGGGTGAGGAACAAGGACGGGTCTTCCTTCCCCCGGCCGGCGAGGACGTGCGCGAGTGACGCCCTACGAGTTGATCAAGGCCAAGCGCGACGGCCGGAAGCTGGAGCCGTCCGACATCCTCGCGTTCATCGACGGCTACACCGAGGGGGAGATCCCCGACTACCAGATGTCCGCCTTGCTGATGGCCATCTACTTCCGCGGCCTGGAGGCGGAGGAGCTGGGGGCGTGGGCGAAGGCGATGCTGGAGTCCGGCGACCTGCTGGACCTCTCCGACATCCCGGGCGTGAAGGTGGACAAGCACTCCACCGGCGGGGTCGGGGACAAGGTGTCGCTCTCGCTGGCGCCGCTGGCCGCCGCCTGCGGCGTGGTGGTGCCCATGATCTCCGGCCGCGGCCTGGGCCACACCGGCGGGACGCTGGACAAGCTGCAGGCCATCCCCGGCTTCCGGGTGGACCTGACGGTGGACCAGTACCG
>DATBSS010000269.1:0-2112 GCA_036559665.1 Myxococcaceae bacterium | reverse complement strand
TGGCGTCCAGTACGTCGCTCCGGAGCCTCCCCGGGTTGCGCACGCGCGCGGCGACCCGCGGCAAGCCGCCGCCGGCGGGTGGAACGGCTGATGGCTCTCGTCGAACGCGCCCACCTCCGGCGGCTCGTCGAACAGCCGTGCGGCAATCTCCTCCCATGAGGCTTGTGCCGGAACCCACAGCAGCTCGGGTTGCACCGGGTCAACCTCGACGGGGAGCGGGACGGCGTTGGGTGCCGAGAAGAATGTGGGTTCGTCGAGCTCGTCCTCCGGCGTGGCCGCCAGCTCGGGCTCGGGCGGAGACTCCTCCGCTAGCGGGAAGTCGCGCTCGAATTCCAAGGTGGCGGCGTCGCTCTCCTCCTCCACCGGCGCTCGCAAGGGCCAGGTCCGGACCATGGGGGGCTGGCCCTCGTGCTTCCAGTCCCACACGTACGTCAGGACGAGAAGCTGCCCGGCGACCTCAGCCGGTACATCGACTTCGACCTCCTCCTGGCCGACTTCCCGGTTCGCCACCCTCGGCAGTGGAACGGGACGCGAGTGGGCTGTCAGCGGCCCCACCAGCAACCTGCTGTCCTCGCCCCAGCCCAGGAAACACTCGGCGATGACCTGCTCGCCGGCCTTCACCACCAGCCGCCCCGGGTCCATCACCCGCAACGGCAACACCCACGGAACTCCCGCCTGCACCACCTCCGCGGAGTCCACTCGACGCTGCTCTTTCGCTGAGAGCAGCACCCGCGCCAGTCGCCGCTCGCCACCACCGGCCGCGCCCAGGCCGGCCCATAGGCAGATCGCGGCCACCAGAAATGCGCGCAGGCCCCTCAACCGCGGGCCTACACCGAGCACAGCCCAAGCGTGCGGCGCCTCAATCACTTGAACGACCAGTCTCGCTCCAATTGTAGCCGTGCGCGCGGTGACCATCGCCATCGCCCGGGCCGCGCGGTGGCTGGGCGCCGCGGGTGGCGCCGGGCGCTGGTTGACCTGCGCTGGCTGTTGCTGAGCGCACACGGTGGGCGGGCTGGCGGTGGCGATCTCCGGGCTTTTGGCGGACGCGCTGCGGCGGAAGGCGCTCGGGGCGCCCACCCCTTTCACGGCCGGTAGCAGCTACTCCAGCGCGCGGTTACTTCGCGGGGTGAGATCCGCACCCGCGCGCCCCGCCAACACCGACACGGCGCGTCGCTCCCGCGCACCGCATCAACGCGCCGCCTCCCTGCGGGGTCGAGGAACGCGCCCGGCCGACCGAGAGGAGTCGTGGTGGGCGCCTCTTTCCGGACGTTCCTGCTGAAAGAGGCACCTTCCGCTGCCGGACCAGCGATGGCGCGGTGCAGCGCGCCCTTGCGCTCGACGGAACGACGGCCCGGCGGGCGCGCCCAGTGGTCGCGCTCGGAGATGTGAGCCGTCCGCGTGGCGGGACTGAGCCGTCCGCGTGGCGGGACTGAACTGGCTGCGTGGCGGGACTGAACTGGCTGCGGGGCGGGACTGAACTGGCTGCGGGACGGGGCTGAACTGGCCCCGGGACGGGACTGCGCGCAGGTTGCAATACGAGTCGGACGGGACGGTCTGTTCAGGGCAGCGGGTCTACGGCACCATCGGGCTTGCACTCGCACGGGCGGCGCCGCCGAAGGGAGCGCCCACGGCAGCGCGGGGAGGCTTACACCGGATCCGCCGGGTGCGTGACGGAGATCGGCGACGAGACGCCCCCACGGGTGGTGCGCGGCGGGCTCGCCGATGACGCGGCCGACAAGGGTGGCGCCGGAGGGGGTTAGCGACTTCCCTCGCGGAGGTTCCGGCGCCAGAGACATACGCCACCACTTCGCCGTGGGGCCTGCTCCACCGGCTCCGCCCGGAGCGCTGCCCAGGTCCGCTGCTCGCGCGCCTCCGCAGCGAACCGGCCATAGCGCTTCACGGTCAGGTCGATGTCGCTGTGGCCTAACCACGCGCTCACGGTGGAGAGCGGGATCCCTCCTTCATTCCCCGGGTCTGAGAGTTGGTCGCCGCCCACCCGTGCGCCTGCTAGATTCCGCCTCTTTGACGATTGCACGGACAAGTGAGACCTGAAGATCTTGCAGGCCAAATGCAACGGTGAGCCGCACGAGCCACAAATCATCCAATGGCAAG
>DATBSS010000268.1:0-1597 GCA_036559665.1 Myxococcaceae bacterium | reverse complement strand
TCGAACATGCCGCCGTAGCCCCAGGAGTAATCCGCGCCCAGCTCCAGCTTCACCGCGGCGAGGGACGGCGAGGCAACCAGCGCGGCCCCCAGCGCGGCGGCGGCGGTGACGCGGCGAAACCGGCGGAGCGAATTCCCCATGGCGCAAGCCTCCTTCCTTCCGGGTGGATGTTCGGCTCGCGCGCTCCGCCCTGTAAAGGAAACTCGGCGGCCGGTGTCCGTTGCCCGCGCGGTATTTCCCGGGTCCCCCGCGCAGGCTCAGTACGCCTTGGAGAAGACGATGCGCCCGGGCGAGTCCTTCCCGCACCCCTCGACGATGCACTTCCCCGGCTCTTGCTTGACGCTGAACGGGCGGTTGCGCGTGGTCGCCGCGAAGTCGTCCTTCACCTTGGCCTCGCACTTCGGGTCCTCGCACCAGTGCGCCAGCATGAAGCCGTCGTCTGCGCGCTGCTTCATCTCCTGGTAGGAGTTCACCTCGAAGGTGTGGTCGTCGCGGAACTTCTTCGCCTTGGCGAACAGGTCGGCCTGCATCTGGTCCAGCATCGCCTTGGCGCGGTCCACCGCCTGCGGGAGGGGGATGAACTCCTTCTTCCGGTCGTCGCGGCGGACCATCACGCACTGGTCCTTGGCGATGTCCTTGGGCCCCAGCTCGACGCGGAGGCAGGCGCCGGTCAGCTCCCACTCGTTGTACTTGAAGCCGGGGCTCTTGGAGTCGTCGTCGTCCACCACCACCGCCAGCTTCTGCGCGCGGAGGTCCGCGGCCAGCGCGGCGGCCCTGGCCACCGCCGGGCCGCGCTCCTCGGGGGTCTTGCCGATGGGGATGATCACCACCTGCACGGCCGCCAGCCGGGGCGGAGCGATCAGCCCCGCGTCGTCGGAGTGGGTCATCACCAGCCCGCCGATGAGCCGGGTGGACGAGCCCCAGGACGTCTGCCACACGTGGTGCTGCTGCCCGTCGCGCCCCTGGAAGGTGGTGTTGAAGGCCCTGGCGAAGTTCTGCCCCAGGTTGTGCGAGGTGCCCGCCTGGAGCGCCTTCTTGTCCTGCATCATCGCCTCGATGGAGTAGGTCCGCAGCGCGCCGGCGAACTTCTCCGACTCCGACTTGCGGCCCGCCATCACCGGCATGGCCATGTAGTCCTCGGCGAAGGTCCGGTAGACCTCCAGCATCTTCAAGGTCTCCTCCTCCGCCTGCGCCTCCGTCTCGTGGCAGGTGTGGCCCTCCTGCCAGAGGAACTCGGTGGTGCGGAGGAACAGCCGGGTGCGCATCTCCCAGCGCATCACGTTCGCCCACTGGTTGATGAGCAGCGGCAGGTCCCGGTAGCTCTGGATCCACCGGGCGAACATGCTGTTGATGATCGTCTCCGACGTAGGGCGGATGACGTACTTCTCCTCGAGCTCCTTGCCGCCGGCGTGGGTCACCACCGCCAGCTGCGGGGCGAAGCCCTCCACGTGCTCGGCCTCCTTGCGCAAAAAGCTCTCCGGGATGAGCAGCGGGAAGTACGCGTTCTTGTGCCCCGTCGCCTTGAAGCGCCGGTCGAGGTCGGCCTGCACCTTCTCCCAGATGGCGTAGCCGTGCGGCTTGATCACCATGCAGCCGC
>DATBSS010000267.1:0-5351 GCA_036559665.1 Myxococcaceae bacterium | reverse complement strand
TCCCAGCCACCACGTGTTGCTGATGCCCATCGCGGTGACGTTCCCGGTGAGCGTCGCGCAGGCGCCCGGAGCGAGCGTCGGGGGCGCGGACAGGATGCCCACCTGGGTGTCGGCGGTGGTGATGATCGAGTCCGCCGACATGTACACCGTGACCGGCGCGGTCCCCGCCGTCGTCCCCTGGTTGCACAGGGTGACGGTGGTGGAGAAGGAATTGCCCGGCAGGACGACCGGCGGCCCGCTCACCGAGGTGAGGATGAAGTCCGGCTTGCTCCCCACGATGGTGGTCGTCGTGGCGGCGGTGGCGTTGTTGGACTCGTTGCCCTCGACCAGCACGTTGCTGGGGTCGACGTACGCGCCCAGGTAGAACGTCCCGTTCCCCGAGGGGATGTTCGCCGTCATCGACGCCGTGGCGCAGGCGCCCGGCGAGAGGGTTCCAACCCCGGGCGACGTGCCGATGTTCGTGTCCGAGAGCGTGATGGTCGCGTCCGTCGACCGGAGGAGCCGTACCGGCGCGCTGCCGGCCGTGTCCCCCACGTTGCACACCGTCACCGGCAGCTGGATGGCGCTGTTCGGCAAGGCGGAAGGTGGCGCGGTCACCGTCTGAATCCGGAGGTCGGGACCTCCGAGAGCACTATGCTGGCTGGAAAGTTCCTCTGGGACGGAACCGGCGGGCGCGCAAGCAAGCACCACCGCAGCGACGAAGAGCGTCGCCGATCGAACGGCCTTGATGGCAAGCATGTAAAACTCCGGCAAGGGGCGAATCCCTGGTAAACCAAGGATGGAGTAGCAGTCTACCCTACATGCCGTTCGCCGCGGTCACGCCCTGCGCCGCTACGCCGCCGAAGCCCGGCCCTTCGGGTCGTAGGGGAGGTCGGGGGCGCTGGCGTCCCAGCATCCGGGGGTGTGGATCCACTCGAGGGTGGCCGCGATGGCGGCATCCGACGGCGCGCTCTTCGTCCCGCTCTCGATGTGACTGATGAGCCAATCCCGCCAGAGCGGCAGGCGCGCGAGCAAGGCGGCCATCACGGTGGGGACGTGCATCACCGGGGGGTTGAGGCGGAGCGCCCGGCTCGTCCCGAGCAACCGCTTGAGGACGAACTCGGCGCTCTCGGTCGGAGCGTCGAGGGAGTACGTGGCCGTCGGCCAGAAGTCGCCGGTGCTGAAGTTGGTGGGGATCAGCGAGAACAGCATGCCGGCGTTGATGGTGCCGATACCGAGCGCCGGGAGCTGTTGCCCGGACCCCATCGAGAGGACGGCGATGTGGTCGAGGAGCCCCCCGGCCTTCCCGTCGCTCCGGACGGCGGCCTCGTCCGTATCCCGCTCCCGGGGGACCAGCACCTTCTGGCCGTCCTTCTGAACGGTCATCTCCAGGAAGTTGAGCACCGAGGCCACCGCCTCGACCGAGGGGTTGGCGTTGAACTGAGCGCCGTCGCTGAACCCGAGGTAGATGGGGCGGAACACCGGGGGGGCCGCCGCGGCGTAGGCGACGTCCACCACCCGCGAGCGGCCATCCGGGTCTTCCCGGTCGGGGTTGGCCCAGAACTTCGGCTTCCAGTGCCGGGTGTACTGGCCGGCGCGGGTCTCTGCCGGCTTCTCGCTCCCCATCCAGGAGAACGTGCTGATGAAGACCTTCTGCTTCAGGTCGCAGAGCTTGAGGTCGCCGAACGCCGCCTCGAGCGGCCCCATGAAGTCCTTGCTCGAGAACCACCCGGAGATGCCGAACATGCTGGCGACGGACGAGAGCTTGCTGGAGTTGGCGAAGATGCCGGGTTGCTTCCAGAACTTCTCCAGCTCGCCGGCCAGGAGCGCGTCTCGCGGGCGCTGGTGCCGCGCCAGCAGCAGGCAGTTGACCGCGCCGGACGAGGTCCCGGCGAAGAGGTGCACGTCGGTCCCGTCCAGGAAGGTGGGCTCGGCCTCGCACAGGCGGCGGAGCCAGATGGCGGCCGTGAGCCCGTAGAGCCCCGCGCCGTCGATCGACAGGATGCGGAGCCGGGGGGACCTGGATTTCTTGGCGACGGGACGAGACCGGGGCATGTGGTCACGCTACCATCGGTGTGAGCGATGGAGCTCGTGGATCGTTTCGACCACCTGGTACGCCTGACCGCGCACGACGGCGCCACCACCTTCCGGGCGCGCGACACCGCGAACGGGTCCCCCGTCCTGCTGCGGACCCTGGACGCGGCCTTCCCTTCTCCGGAGGAGGTGGTCCGGCTGGAGCGCGAGCTGGCCATCGGCCGCGACCTCCGGCTCCCCGGGCTGCTGCCGCCGCAGGAGCTGCTTTCCGCCGGGGGCAAGCCGGCGTCGGTGCTCCCCGACCCCGGCCTGGAGCCGCTGTCCGCCCGGCTGGAGCGCGGGCCGCTCCCCCTCGCCGACGCGCTCCGCATGGGGAGGCACCTGGCGCGGGCCCTGGCCGCCCTGCACGACGCGGACCTCGTGCACACGGGCCTGTGCCCCGCCACGGTCCTCCTCTCCGCGCACGGCGAGGACGCGCGGATCTTCGACGTCCGCTCGGCCACCCGGGTGCCCCGGACGCAGCAGACCGTGGTGAGCGCGGAGCTCCTCCGCGGGTCGCTCCCGCACCTCGCCCCCGAGCAGACCGGCCGGATGAACCGCGCGGTCGACTACCGGAGCGACCTCTACGCCCTGGGCACGGTGCTCTACCACGCGCTCGTGGGGCACCCGCCCTTCCAGGGGCGCTCGGCCATGGCCCTGGTGCACGCGCACATCGCGCAGGCGCCGGCGCCGCTGGACGAAGTGGACGCCTCGGTCCCCGCCACCGTCGCGGCGCTCGTGGGCCGGCTCCTGGCGAAGAACGCGGAGGACCGGTACCAGAGCGCGCTCGGCGTGGCCCACGACCTCGACCGGTGCCTGCAGGCGCTGGAGGCGACCGGCTCGGTGGTGCCGTTCGAGCTCGGCGGCCAGGACCACAGCCGGGTGCTCCGCGTCTCCGAGCGGCTCTACGGGCGCGACGCCGAGGTGGCCCGGTTGATGGCCGCGTTCGCCGCGGCGGCCGACGGAGAGCGCCGGCTGCTGCTGGTGTCCGGGTACTCGGGCATCGGGAAGTCCGTGCTCGTGCACGAGGTGCACCGCCCCATCGTCGAGCGGCGCGGGTACTTCCTCTCCGGCAAGTTCGAACAGCTCGCCCAGGCCGAGCCGCTGGACGGCCTGCGCCAGGCCCTCCGCCATCTCGTGGGCCAGGTGCTCACCGAGAGCGAGGCCCAACTCGAGACGTGGCGGCAGCGGCTGCTGCCCGCGCTCGAGTCGGACGGCGGCGTCGTCACGCAGCTGCTGCCCGAGGTGTCGCACATCGTCGGCGACCAGCCCCCGGTGATGGAGCTGGGGCCCGCGGAGGGGCGCCGGCGCTTCGACGCCGTCCTCGTCCGGTTCATCCAGGCCTTCGCCGGTCCCGGGCACCCGCTGGTGCTCTTCCTGGACGACCTGCAGTGGGTGGACGCCGCGTCGCTCCGCGTCCTCTCCGCGCTCCTGCACAGCGAGGCCAGCCGGAATCTGCTGGTGATCTGCTCCTACCGCGACAACGAGGTCGACGCGGCCCACCCCTTCCTGCTGGCCACCGAGGCCTGGCAGCAGGCGGGCGTCCACATGGACCGCATCGAGCTGGCCCCGCTGGCGGGCATCGACCTGCGCGCCCTGGTGGCGGACTCCCTGGAGATGAGCCACGCGGACGTGGCGCCGCTGGCGGACGTCGTGCAGCAGAAGACGGGAGGCAACCCCTTCTTCGTCAACCAGTACCTCCGGTCGCTCGTGGACGACGGGCTGATCGCCCTCGCTCCGGGGGACGCCGGCTGGACCTGGAACATCGACGCCATCCGGTTGCGCCAGGTGACGGGCGGCGTGGTGGATCTCATGGTGCGGCGCACGGCGCACTACCCGGAGGAGACCCGCCACCTGCTCGAGCTGGCCAGCGTGCTGGGGAACACGTTCTCGCTGAACACCCTGGCGCTGGTGGGCGAGGTCACGCCCAACGCGGTGGCCCGCGCGCTGGACCAGCCGGTGCTGGACGGGCACGTCATCCCCATCGGGTTCGCGCACGACTACTACCGGTGGTCAGAGGAGGGCACGGAGCGCGCGCCCCCGGCCCCCGGGTCCTACAAGTTCGCCCACGACCGGGTGCAGGAGGCGGCCCGCAGCCGGATCGCCGCCGCCGACATCGAGGCGATCCACCTCCGCATCGGGCGGTTGCTCATGGCGGACCTCGGGGACGCGGCGCAGGACGAGCGCCTCTTCGACGTCGTCAACAACCTGAACAAGGCCCGGGCGCGCCTCGACGCGGCGGAGCGGGACCGGCTGGTGGGCCTGGACCTGGTGGCCGCGCGCCGCGCGAAGGCCGCGACCGCCTACGCCACCGCGCTGGAGTACGCGCAGGCGGGGCTGGACCTGCTCGGCCCCGAGGGCTGGGAGCGGGACTACACGCGCACGTTCGCGTTCGTCCGCAAGCGGATCGAGCTGGAGTTCCTCAGCGGCAACATGGCGCGCGCGGCGGAGGTGTTCGCCCACGCGTCCACCCGGGTGCGCGGGTCGCGCGACATCGGCGACATCTACCAGCTGATGATCCGAATCTCGCACACGAACAACGACATCGCCGAGGGGATGCGGCTGGGGCGGGAGTGCCTGTCGGCGCACTTCGGCATCGACCTCCCCACGGAGGGCAAGGCGGCCACCGCGGCGCAGGCCGCCGACATGGCGCGGATCCAGGAATTGCTCGGCGGAAGGCCGCTGGCGGAGCTGGTCGGCTCCCCGGTGGTGACCGATCCCAACGTAGAGGTGGCGCAGGGGCTGCTGCACGAGACCTGGACGTGCGCGGTGATGGCCGGGGACGGCCAGATGGTGACGCTCACCGCGCTGGCGCTGGTGCGCAGCTCGCTCGAGCACGGCCACTCCAAGTTCTCCGCGTGCGGGTACGTCGCCCAGGCGATGGTGATGGCCCTCACCGGGCAGTACGCGAAGGCGGGGGAGTACGGCCGGCTGGCGATGGACCTCTGCCACCGCTTCGAGGACGTCTTCATCATCCCCAAGGTGCACAACACCTACGCCAACTTCACCAACCACATGGTGAACCACGTCCGGACGAACATCCCGATCTACGAGGAGTCGTACCGGTGCTGCCACCAGTCGGGCGACCGCTGGTGGGGCTCGTGGGCCGTCGGCTTCGTCCGGCTCGGCAAGCTCGTGGCCGGCCTCCCGCTCCCGGAGGTGCTGGAGACGCAGCAGCGGTTCCACGGCTACATCGAGAGCTCTGGCTACGTGCCGCTCACGTACATGTCGGTGACGGACCGGCAGATCGCCCGAAATCTCATGGGGCTCACCCCGCAGCGCCTGTCCATGGACGAGCC
>DATBSS010000266.1:0-7994 GCA_036559665.1 Myxococcaceae bacterium | reverse complement strand
ACAAGCGCCTGCAACTCAAGATGCTCTTTTCGAAGCTCAAGGATGTCGTCAGCGATGCGGCGCACCCTGAGTTGGGCATCGAGTACGACTTGAATGAGGCGCGCCTACTGCTCTCCATGACGGCGCTCACGCTCGAGTTCTTTGCGGAGGGCTTGCCAGCGCCCGACTCGCCTCGGTCAGGGACTGGGGACTTGGAGAGTGGGTGAGGAAGTGCGGCTGGAGGTGTCGCCCCGCACCAGCCCCATCTGCACCAGCGCATCCCGCACCCGCCGCCGCGCCACGGCCCACGGAAGCTCCTCCACCCGGTACCCCTCCAGCGCGGCCCGCACCTGGTCCCGGTACGCGGCGTTCCCCGGGTCCGCGACGATGACCACGCCTCGGTCGGTGGTGGAGCGGATCAACCGACCCACCCCCTGGCGCAGCAGCAGCAACGCCCGCGGCAGCCGGTAGTGCGCGAAGCCGGCGAAGGGCGCGTCCCCGAACCGCTCCTCCCGCGCGGCCACCAGCGGCCGGCCCTGCGGCTCGATGGGCAGCTTGTCGATAAACACCACGCCCACCCCATTGCCGGGGATGTCCACGCCTTGCCAGAAGCTCTTCGTCCCCAGCAGCACCGACCCGAAGTCCCGCTCCTGCTTCGCCGCCAGCGACCGCGCGTTCCCCCGGCTCTGCGTCAGCACCTCGATGCCCTCGGGCTCCAGCCGCGCCCGCACCCGGTCGCTGACCTCCTCCAGCCGCCGCGTGGACGCGAACAACCCCAGCACCCGCCCGCCCAGGAACTCCGCCAGCCCCGAGATGCGCCCCGCCGCCCAGTCCAGGAACGCGTCGCCCTGCACCTCCGGCGCGTCCGTCACCAGCACCACCAGCGCCTGCCGCTCCAACTCGAACGGCGTCCTCGCCCGCACCACCCGCAGCGAGGGCGCTTCCAGCCCCAGCCGCTGCAACACCCACGGCCGCCCGGAGCCGGTGAACAGCGTGGCGGAGGTGAGCACCAGCGCCCGCTTGTCCTCCGCGAACTCCTCCAGGAATGGCGTCCGCACGTCGATGGGCTGGGCGCTGAGCGTGAACCCCCTCCGGTCCCCCCGCATCGCCGACGCCGCCGCGTAGCAGCGCGACGCCCGCGGCGAATCGCACAGCTCCTCCAGGAACTGCCGGAGACCGGCGATCTCCACCTGCGCGCCCGACAGCTCCCGCTCCAGCCCCGGGTCCAACTCTCCAAAGCTGGGGAAGGCCTCCCGCACCTCCACCGCCAGCAGCCGCTCCAGCGCCTCCAGCTCCAGCCTCAGCGTCACCAACCGCTCATAGAGCGCCTCGAAGGCCGGGCTCGCCCGCGCCGCCTCGTCCAGCCGGCGCCCGTCCACCGCGTCCGCACCCTTGCCGCGCTCCAGCGCCGGAACCGCCTGGGCGATCTCCGCGGACGCTTCCAACATCCCCTTCGCCCGCGCCCGCGCCGTCTCCGCCAGCTCCTTCGCGCGCGCGCGGTCCGACGCGGTGGCCACGGTGAGCCCCAGCGCCCGCGCGATGCCGGCCCGCGACCCCCGCCCCAGCACCCGCTCCGCGACCATCTGCAAGGCCCCGTCCGTCAGCTCCATCCCCAGCGCGGCGGTGGCGGCGTCCTCCACCTCGTGCGCCTCGTCGAGGATGAATTCCTTCACCTCCGGCAGCCTTTGCGACCACTGCAGCGCCAGCGACTGGTTCACCACCAGCACGTCCGCCTCGTGCGCCTGCGCCACCGCCGAGTGGTAGAAGCACTGGCGGTAGTGCGGGCACCGGGGTCCCAGCGTGGTGGCGGACTCCGACCGCGCGGCCAGCAGCAGCCCGTTCAGCGCCGTGAACCGCTCCCGGAACCAGTGGCTGGCCCGGTCGATGTCGCCGTCCGGGCTCCGCCGCAGCAGCGCGCGCAGGTACGCCCGCGCCGCCCGCTGTTCGTGGCCCATGGCCGCGTCCACCCGGCACAGCTCCAGCGCGCGCCGCCGGCAGAGGTAGTTCTGCTGGCCCTTCAACACCGAGAACTGGAAGGCGCCGCCCGTCGCCCGGTGCAGCTTGGGCAGGTCCTTCTCGATGAGCTGGTCCTGCAGGGCCTTGGTGTGCGGCGCCACCGCCACCTTCCGCCCGGAGCGCGCGGCGAAGAGGGCCGCCGGGGTGAGGTACGCCAGCGACTTGCCGGTGCCGGTCCCGGCCTCCACCGCCAGCCTCCCGCCCTCCGCCAGCGTCCGCGCCACGTCATTCGCGATGGCCACTTGCTGCGGCCGGTGCTGGAAGCCCGGCACCGTCCGCTCCAGCGCCCCGCCCGGCCCGAGCACCGCCTCCAACTCCTCCGCCCCGATGGCCGGCGTGGCGCCGTCCGCCGCCGCCAGCGCGCGCTCTCCGGAGCGGGCCCGGCCTGGAGGGGCGGGGAGGAAGGGTGTGGACCCGGTGAGCTCGAGCGGGGGCGGCCGGAGCCGGCACCCGGCCTCCAGGCCCTCCAGCACCGCCAGCATGGGCAAAAGCGCCGGGTCGTCGCAGCGCAGGCACGAAAGCGCGTCGCGCACGTCGTCCCCGCGGCCCTCCTCCACGCACCGCTCCAGCGCGCGAGAGACCACCGCCAGCGTGTCCTCGCAGTCCCGGAGCGCGCGGTGGGCGGCCCGGTCCGACACCCCGGCCCACGAGACCAGCGCCTCCAGTGAGTGGCTCTCCAGCTCCGGGTAGAGGTAGTGGAGCAGCTCGCACGAGTCGAGCACCGGCGCGCCGATGTCCTGGAGCAGGCCGCCCAGGAAGCTCTGCTCGAAGGGCGCGTTGTGGGCCACCACCGTCCACCCCTCCAGCTCCCGCCGCAGCTCCCCCTCGTAGTCGGAGAAGGCGCCCCGGCCCTGGAGGTCCTCGTCGCTCAGCCCGGTGATGCGCCGGATGGTGAGCGGCAAGGGCGCCCGGGACGAGAACAGCCGGTCCAGCCGCTTCACCACCCGGCCCTGTTCGACGAAGAGGGCCCCCAGCTCGACGACCTCGTCCACGCCCGGGTCCAGACCGGTGGTCTCCAGGTCCACGAAGACGTGGTGGGTGAAGAGCGCCTGCATCCCGCCGGCCACCGTACCCGCCGGGTCCGACACCCCAGGCCCGCAATGGCGCCTCGCCCGGCTAGGCTGACCTTCCGTGACGCTCCGCACGATGCTCGCCGCCCTCGCGCTCGCCGCCCCCCTGTCCGCCGAGGCCCAGGGCCGGGTCCGCGTGGTGGTGATGGACCTCGAACCGGCCTCCCCGGAGCTGAAGTCGGCGGCGGGCGTCCTCACCGGGGTGGTGCTGGACGAGCTGGGCCGGGCGCCGCACATCGCCGCGCTGGGGTCTTCGGAGATCGCCGCGCTGCTCGGCCTGGAGCGTCAACGCGCGCTCCTGGGCTGTGACGCCGGCTCCGATTGCCTGGCCGAGATGGGCAACGCGCTCGGGGCCAAGTACGTGCTGCGCGGGACCGTGGGCGCGCTCGGGAGGTCGCTGCGGCTGGACCTCACGCTGCTGGACACGGCCCGCGCGGGCGCCGCGGCCCGCGAGGGTGGCACCGCGTCCCGCGAGGAGGACCTCGAGGCGGAGGCCCGCTCGGCTGTCCGGCGGCTGGCGTTCGCGGTCCGGGCGCCGGCGTCCCCAGCGGCTCCGGCGGGGAGCGCCCCGGCCGCGCCCACCGGAAGTGCCGGCGGCCATGGACCCTGGCCATGGGTCCTCACCGGAGGTGGCGCGGCGCTCGCGGCGGCGGGGGGCGCGGGCATCGGTTGGGCCTGGAGCGTCCAGGCGGCGTTCGACGCGCAGCAACTGGGCAATCCACAGGTTTCGACGCCTACCGTGAGCCGCGCGGACGCGGCCCGGGCGGTGACCCTCTACCCGTTCGCGTGGGGCACGGCGGCGGGCGGAGCGGCGGCCGCCGCGGCCGGCATCGTCTGGCTCCTGATCCCCGCGCCGCCCCCTGGGACGGCGAGGCTGGTTCCCGTCCCGGGCGGCGCCGCCGTCCAGATCGACCTCTGACCACCATGCGCCCCACACTCCTCGCGGCGTGCTCGTTGCTGCTCGGCGGTTGCCTCGATTTTCCCGAGGAGGGTTCGTACCGCTGCGACGGCGCCCCCGCCCCCGACTGCACCGACGAGTGCTTCTGCCCGGACACCTCGATGCCGCCGGTCGGCAGCCGGATCAATTTCCTCTTCGGCGCCCGGTACGGGCAGGACATCTGGGTCGTCTCGCGGGACGGCGAGACCTGGCGGCGGCGCGACGGGGAATGGGTTCAGCAAGGCGGCTACACGCAGCAGCTCTACGGCGGTTGGGGGCGCGAGCCGGACGGCGTGCTGTTCGTGGGCGCGAACGGCTTCCTGGCGGAGTCGGCCGGCGACGCCCAGCCTGCGCTGGTGGCCACCGGCACGAGCGCGGCGCTCACCGCCGTCTGGTCGGGCCCGCTCGAGGAGGGTTGGGCGGTCGGGGAGAACGGCGCCATGTTCCACCGGACGATGGACGGATGGGCGGCCCATTCGCCGTCGCCCACCACGGCCACCCTCAACGCGGTGTACGGCTACTACCTGACCAACGTCTGGGCGGTGGGCGACGGAGGAAAAGCGTTCCAGTGGGACGGCGACCGGTGGAGGGAGCGCTCTCCACCCCTCACCCAGGACCTCTCCGCCGTCTGGGTGAACATCAACGGAGACGTCTGGGTCGCGGGAGCCAACGGCGCCTCGGCCCGCTACCACCAGGGCGACTGGACGATCATCCCGGGCGCCGGCGTGGACCTGGTGGCGCTCTCCGGAGCGAACCCGGACGACGTCTGGGCAGGCGGCGCCGCCGGCTCGGTCTTCCACTACCAGGGCGGCGAATGGGTGCAGGCGGACAACGTCTCGACCGAGGCCGAAGCCACCTACGGCGTCTGGGAGCTCTACGCGGGCGAGCTGTGGATCGGCTCCGGCGGCACCGTCGAGCATCGCCACCCCTGATATACGCGCGCCAACCCAATGAGCACTCCCGGAGCGGTCCCCAGAGGCAGCGGCATGTCGGTGGCGGCGGCGGCCATCCTCGGCGCGATCGGCGGCCTGCTGGTGGGCAGCGTGGGGATGGGGTTCTTGAGCTTCAACCTCGTGAAGGAGCGGGCGAGGAGGGGCTGGAACCTGGTCCCGGTCGTGGTCGCCGCGACGGACCTCCCGCGAGGCACGGTGGTGACCCTGGACCTGATCTCGCAGCGCCAGATCCCGGAGCAGTTCGTCACCAGCTCCGTGGTGAGGCCGGAGAGCGCCGCGCACGTCGTGAACCAGAAGGTCTTGGCGCCGCTCCAGGCCGGGGACCCGCTGCTGTGGAGCCAGCTCGAGACCATGGCGAAGACCGCGCTGGTCGCCGCAGCGGACATCCCGGCTGGGGCCACCCTGGCGGAGAAGGACGTGACGCTGCAGGCGGTCCCGGAGGAGCTCCTCACCGAATCGTACGTGCTGGCCCGCGACCGGCCCCAGGTCATCGGCCGGTCCGTCGCGGCACCGTTCCGGCGGGGCGACCCCATCCTGTGGACCCACTTCCAGGCCACGGGGTCCTCCGCGCGCTGACCTGCGCGGCTTGCGGTCCGGCGGGCGGCGTGGTTAACGCGGCCCCATGGCTGACCCGGTGAAGGTGTACCAGACGCGCGAAGAGATGCCGGACCGGTTCCGGGACACGCTGGAGCAGATGATGAAGAGCCAGGCGTACCGCGAGCTCGCCGCGGCGCGCATGTTCGGCCACGGGCTGCAGTACGTGGCGGAGCAGAAGTGGCTCAAGTTCATGGTCTGGCACATCGGCGAGGAGACGGAGCACTACCTGGCCGTCGCCCGCATGTACGAGAAGTTCACCGGCGCGCCGGTGCAGGACTGGGTGAACCAGCGCCTGGCGGAGAAGCCGGTGCCGTTCTCCGGCTCCTGGTTCGAGCTGGCCATGGCGCAGTTCCTCTACGACCGCGGCGGCTTCTGGCAGCTCCAGGAATACGAAGGCTGCGCCTTCCCGCCGTACCGCGAGGTGATCGGGAAGATCATCGAGGAGGAGCGCGGCCACCAGGGGCTGGGCGAGAAGATCGTGGTGGAGCTCTGCCAGACCGGGAAGTACGAGGACGTGAAGCAGCCGCTGTTCGAGCGCTGGCTGAAGCTGGGCCTGCTCTCCTTCGGCCGCCCCGGCTCCGAGGGCAACCAGTACGCCATCTCGGTGGGCCTGAAGAAGCGGGACTCCGGGCTGGTGATGCAGGACTTCATCAACGACATCAAGCCGGCGGTCCGCGCCAGCGGCGTGAGGTTCCCGAAGCCGGAGGTGCTGGGGATGGAGCTGCCGGCCACGCTCGACTGGAGCGTGTAGCCGGCGCCGGGCCTGATAGTTCGGGCTGACGCTGGCGTCCGTCCGCGCAGACAGCCGGGCCCCTGGAGCGCGCTCGCCTCGAGTAACCCCGCGCAATGACGACCCTCATGGGCGCCAATGTGTCGGCATGGCGGGTGCTGTGCGCCTTCTGCGTACTCGAAGGAGCGACCCCCGGATGGCCGAATCGATCGACGGCTTCAAGCCAACTGCGCCCAGCCCCGGCTCAAGCGCGGGCGCGGGCACGAGCGTCAAGACCGCCCCTGCTCAGCAGGCGCGGGCAGGGTGGAACGGCTTCCTCGGCGGGAGCTACTTCGAGCGAGGCGCCGGGTATGCGCCCAACCGCGACCAGCACATGCTCGACCCGCCGGCCACCACGGGCCCGAAGGCCACCGTGCAGGCGGCGATCGCCAAGACCCTCGGAGCGCTCGGGATCGCGCAGGACGCCTCGATCTTCATTCCGCCCGAGCGAGCCTGAGCCGCCGGCGCCGCCCGGTTCGGCGACTAGATCGTGATGCCCAGCAGCCGGAGCGCGTTGGTGATGCCGTTGTCCTGCGGCAGGCCGTTGTACGCCTCGCCGCCGAGGATGTAGCCGGGGCCGAAGCCGGTGAGCCGCTGCTGGAGCTGGGTGCCGAGCTGGTCGGCCACGTTCTCCTCCTTCAGCGAGTCCCCGTCCCTCAGCGTGGCGGCGTGCACCAGCTCGTGCGTGATGGTGCGGAGGAGGTCGTTCCCCTGGACCGTCTGCGGCGCGATCTGCACCTGCCCGGTCTCCGGGAGCGTCTGGCCGAAGAAGCCGGCCGGCATGTTCGCCACCTGGATCCCCGTCAGCCCGCCGTTCACCGCGCCCTGCAGCAGCTTGTTGCCCACCGGGTCCTGCGCCACCTGCGTGACCGCGTTCTGGAGCTGCGGAGCGACGTTCGCCCGGTTCACCAGGTTGGCGATCGGGTCCACCTGCGGAGCCGGGGCCGGCGCGGGGGCCGGAGCCTGCGGAGCCGGGTTGGCGTTCACCATCGCGCTGAGCTGGTTCACCAGGTCGTTGAGCTGCTTCACGATGGCGTCCAGCCCGCCACCAGTCCCCTGGTTCCCCAGGTTCGGCAGGCCCGTGTTCAGCGTCGAGAAGTCGGGGACGTTCGTCCCGGACAGCGGGGTGTAGCCGCCAGCGCTCAGGTCGCCGGCGCTCAGCCCGTTGCCGGCGCTCTGCAGCATCTCACCGGTGCCGGACAGGACCTTGCCGAGGCCGCTCAGCAGCAGGTTGGTGTCGAGCGTCGAGCCGACGTTCAGGCCGCCAGCCGCGGCCTGCGGGGCGTTGGCGACGCCCCCGAAATTGGTTGTAGCTCCGCCCACCGGCGCACCAAGGCCGGTGCCAACGGTTCCGTAGCTGCTCATGGCTGTGCCCCTTGAGGTTCTAGCTTTCCCAGAACCCAAGAGGATTGTCGGTGGGCGATTGGCGGAGTTTCGCCGAGAATTACCTACATTAGCGCCAACGTAAGATCAGCAGGTTACGTCACTCGACAATTAGAACGCCTGCGATCATCATTCCCATCGAGCAGCCGTACTTCAATTTGCCAGCCTTGGACGGCGTGAACTCCACATCCACGGCCTTGTTGAGCGGTAATTCCTTCTCGATGTTGTAGTCCGGGAGGATCAGGTCCTTGGCGCAGGTCTCGTCGGTGGTGCGGGTGATTCGGAGGCGG
>DATBSS010000265.1:0-9446 GCA_036559665.1 Myxococcaceae bacterium | reverse complement strand
TTGCACCGGAACGGTCACCGTCCAGGACACCAGTGCGCCCCAGGTCTCCGTGAGCCCCGTGATGCAGCTCTGGCCACCAAACCACACCATGCGCTCGTTCCATCTCTCGGACTGCGCCAGCGCCGCCGACAACTGCGCCGGGAGCGTGGATATCGACGCCCAGGGCACCATCATCTCCATCTACAGCGACGAGCCGGAGGATGCGAATGGCAACGGCGACGGCCACACCCTGGGCGACATCGTCGTCACCGGTAACAGCTCGTTCTCCATCCGCTCCGAGCGCCAGGGGCAAGGCAACGGGCGCGTATATGGAGTGAATTTCGTGGTGACCGATGGCAGCGGTAACCCGCGGACTGCCACCTGCCGCTTCGCGGTTCCACACGACCAATCGTGCTCGAGCCCGGTGGATGACGGCGCCGGGTCCGGGTACACCGTTACCGTTGCCTCTTCGCCTGACGCAGTTACACCTCACAGACCCTAGCGGCAGGCAACGGTCCGGCGAACCGCGCCGCTACAGCCGGATGTGCCGCACGCCGGTCACGCCCGGGATGGCCCGCAGCGCGTCGAGGATCTTCGCGGACGGCTCGCTGTCCACGTTGATCAGCGAGAACGCGTCACCCCGGTCCTTGTCGCGGGACAGGTGGATCCGCCCGATGTTCACCGCCCCGTCGCCGAGCGCCGTGCCCACCTTCCCCACCACGCCGGGGACGTCCTTGTTGTAGATGGCGATGAGGTGCCCCTGCGGCACCGCCTCGATGTCGAACTGGTCCACCCGGACGATGCGCGGATCCCTCCGCCCGAACACCGTCCCCTCCACCGCCACCGTGCCCTTCCCGCGCACCGTGACCGCCATGCTGGAGGTGTAGCTCTCGTGCTCTCCCCGCCGCTGCTCGATCACCTGGATCCCGCGCTCCTTCGCGAACACCGGCGCGTTCACCTCGTTCACGTTCTCGCTGAACTGCGAGAGCAACCCCTTCAGCACCTGCACCACCACCGGCTTCATCGGGTGCTGGCCCACCTCCCCGTAGACCGCCACCTCCACCGCCGTGATGCCCTCCGGCGAGAGCTGCCCCGCCAGCGCGCCCAGGGTGCGGGCGAGGTTGAGCCACGGCCCCAGTTGCTGCAACAGTTCCCGCGACACCGACGGCACGTTGACCGCGTTGCGGATGGTCCCGTGGCAGAGGAAGTCCACCATCTGCTCCGCCAGCGCGGTGGCCACGTTCTGCTGCGCCTCCTCGGTGGACGCCCCCAGGTGCGGCGTGCAGATGAACCCGTCCTGCTTGAGCAGCGGGTGGTCCGGCTTCACCGGCTCCTCCGCGAACACGTCCAGCGCCGCTCCGCCAATGTGCCCGGAGGCCAGCGCGTCGCAGAGCGCCTGCTCGTCCACGATGCCGCCGCGCGCGCAGTTCACCAGGAACGCGCCCTTCTTCATCTTCGCCAGCGCGTCCTTGCCGATGAGGCCCTTGGTCTGCTCCGTCAAGGGAACGTGGATCGAGATGTAGTCGCTCCGCCGGAACAGCTCGTCCAGGGTGACCTGTTCGCAGCCCATCTCCCGCGCCGCCGCCTCGGAGATGAAGGGGTCATACGCCACCACCTTCATCTTCATCCCCAGGCACCGGTCCACCACCACGCTGCCGATGTTCCCAATGCCGACGACCCCCAGCGTCTTCCCGAACACCTCCCGCCCCTGGAACTTCTTCTTCTCCCACTTCCCGCCCTTTACGCTGGCGGTGGCCTGGGCCACGTGGCGCGAGACGGCCATCATCATCGCCACCGTGAGCTCCGCCACGGTGATGGTGTTCCCGCCCGGCGTGTTCATCACCACGATGCCGCGCTTGTTCGCCGCCTCGAGGTCGACGTTGTCCACGCCCACCCCGGCGCGGCCGATGACCTTCAGGTTCTTCCCCGCCTCCACGATCTCCGCCGTCACCTTGGTGGCGGACCGGACCGCGATGGCGTCGTACCCGCCGACGATCGCCTTCAGCTCCGCCGGCTTCAGCCCCACCTTGACGTCGACCTCCAGCCCCGCCCCGCCCTTCAGGATCTCCACGCCATCCGCCGAGAGATCGTCGGCCACCAGCACCTTCATACGCGCTCGCTTCCTCGCCCTGGGAACAAGGCGCGCGGAACCTAACGATCGCGATCTGGAGCGTCAAGCAGGCCGCCCGGGCGCGCCCCGTTTGAGGCATGCTCCCGCGCCGTGATCGCCTGGTGCGCGCTGGCCGTGGCGCTGGCCGCGGCGCAGTCCGACGGGGGGACGCCGCTCGGCGCGCCCGCCCCCGACGGCCCGCCCGCGCCTGCCGCCCCCTCGGGCCCCACGGTCACCGTCCAGCCCGGCACCGCCAAGCCCGGCGACCCGGTCTTCATCGTGGTGCAGGGGGCGAAGGCGCTCCCCTCGGGGAAGCTGGCCGGCCGGAGGCTCCACTTCTACCGCTGGGGCGACCGCCACGAGGCCATCTCCGCGCTCCCGGTGGAGCACGCCCTGGGGACCTTCCCGGTCGTGGTGAAGGTCCCCGCCCGCCGCGGCAGCCCCGCCTACGCGCTGGAGGCCACCGTCGACGTGGTGGACCCCAACTACCCGAAGCGCGAGCTCTCCGTGGACCGCAAGTTCATCGCCCCGCCCCCGGAGGCGAAGGAGCAGATCGCTCAGGACCAGGAGGCGTTCAAGGCCGCCTGGCACACGCCCTTCGGCCCGCGCCTGTTCAAGAAGAGCTTCGAATGGCCGCGCCAGTCCGTCGTCACCGCCGCCTTCGGCGACCTGCGGATGTTCAACGGCAAGAAGAAGAGCCAGCACTTCGGCACCGACCTGGACGGCAGCATCGGGGAGCCCATCGAGGCCGCCAACGACGGCGTGGTGGTGATGGTGCGCGAGTGCTTCGCCTCCGGGAACACGGTGATCGTCAACCACGGCGGCGGGCTGCTCACCGCCTACTTCCACATGTCCAAGTTCCTGGTGAAGGAGGGGGACGTGGTCAAGCAGGGCCAGCCCCTGGGCCTGGTAGGGAAGACTGGGCGTGTGACCGGGCCCCACCTGCACTGGAGCATCCACGCGGACGGCATCTACGTGGACGGCCAGACGTTGATGAAGCTGGAGTTCGGGGCGTTATAAAGGGCGCCGCCATGCCCGAGCTGAACGCCTACGCCAAAGAGCGCCTGACCGAGCTGAACGCCTCCAACGCCCATCCCCAGGTCATCGGCCTGCTGGGCCGGATGCTGGCCGAAGGCGACGACTTCGAGGTCTTCAAGGTCAACGCCTTCCGCGTCGCCGAGGAGGCACACGTCCCGCGCAACGAGGCCCTGCGCGCGTTCCTCTACGCCACCCGGCTGGGCTTGTTCGACCTCGCCTACGACGTCCATTGCCCGTCCTGCCGGGGCATCCCCAACGACTTCCAGCGCCTGGCGAAGCTGTCGGGGAAGTCCCGCTGCGGCGGCTGCGAGCTGACCTACGAGGTGGACTTCGAGCAGCACGTGGAGGTGACGTTCACCGTCAACCCGGCGGTGCGCCCCGTCCCCTACGCGGACTTCAAGACGCGCCCCTTCCAGGCGCTGGGCGAGCTCTACTCGAAGTTCGACCGGCGGGAGCACCGCACCTTGCCGGCCCTCCAGCTGCTGGTGCCCGGCCAGAAGACCACGGTGGAGGCGACGCTCCAGGCGGGCGACTACCAGGTCTACCTTCCCACCGGCCAGGGGGCGATGGAGCGGGGCTGCCGGCTGACCGTGGCCGGGCTAGCCGAACCGGGGCCGCAACTGCTGGACCTCATCTTCGACGAGCGGTCCTCGGCCAACCCGGGCAAGGCGGAGCTGCGGCCGGGCCGGATCACCGTGTCCGCGCTGGGTCGCCAGGCGCAGCCCGACCGCCTCCACGTCCGCCCCCTCCAGGAGGAGACCAACTGGGTGAGCGCGGCGTACGTCACCTTGCAGCAGGACTTCCGCGACCTCTTCTCGGGCGAGTTCCTGGCGCCGGACATCAACTTCGCGGTGCGCAGCGTGACCTTGATGTTCACGGACCTGAAGAGCTCCACCGAGCTGTACGAGGAGCTGGGCGACGCCAAGGCCTACGCCCTGGTGCAGGAGCACTTCCGCATCCTGACGAACGCCATCCGCCGCCACGAGGGCGGCATCGTGAAGACCATCGGCGACGCGGTGATGGCCAGCTTCCCGGACAACCTCTCCGGGGTGAAGGCGGCGGTGGAGATCCAGCGCGAGCTGGCCCGCGCCAGCGGAGACCTCAAGCGGATCCAGGTGAAGATCGGCCTGCACCGCGGGCCCACCATCGCGGTGACCTCCAACCGCGCCCTGGACTTCTTCGGGCGGACGGTGAACGTGGCGGCCCGCGTGCAGAACGAGAGCCGCGCCGGCGAGGTGGTGCTGAGCAAGGGCGTGATGGCGGATTCGCGCGTGCCCGCCTACCTGGCCGAACAGCGCCTCGGCCCCACCGAGCGCCAGGTGAACCTCAAGGGCATCGCCGGGAGCGTCACCATCTCCTGCTTCCACCCGGCGCCGGTCGCGTCCGCCTGACCCGGCCTCACGGCGGGGAGAGCATCCGGCCGATCAGCGCGTCCGCCTCGTTGGAGACCCTGCCCTCCGAGCGGGCCTCGAGGTCCAGGCGCTTGCCGTGGACGCCCAGCTGGTTGACCAGCACGCCGTCCGAGCCGACCAGGTCGTTGATCGCCACCAGGGTGCGGAGGACGTCGTACTTCATCTTGCTGCCCACGTCGGTGAGGCCCTTGGCCCAGTCCGTCTCGGGCTTGCCGGGGAGCTGGCCGACCTTCTTGGAGAGGGCCTGCGCCTGCTCGAGATCCCCCATGTCGTCGATGATCCACCGGCCGCCGAAGCGGGCCGAGTACTGCGCGCCGATCTGCTGCTCTGCGCCGCGCTTCTCTTTCCCGCCCAGCCGGGCGCTGTTGTAGTCCTTCATCATCTGCCGCGCCTCGGCGGCGGTGGCCGGGTCGCCCCAGGCGGGCACGCGGTCCAGGCCCTCCACCTGCTGCACCGCCCGCGCGTAGGCGGCCTCGATCTGGGGGCCCGGAACCTTCGCCAGCTTCTGGATGGCGTCCGGCGTGACGTAGGCGTCCAGCGTCACGTCCGAGGCGCCGAAGTCGCCGTCCTTGTCCGGCCGCCGGTCCGCTTTGTCCAGACCCACGCCCAGGGCCTTCATCGTCCGCTCCAGCTTGGCCATGTCCCCCGGATCGGTGGACTTGTTGTGCTTGTCGTAGGCGACGTGGAGGAAGGTCTGCGGGGCGCCGTTCACCTCGGAGCGGACGCCGTCCCAGGTGGCGTGCTTCTTCCCGGCGAACAGCCACTCGAAGCTGCGGTCATAGGTGGACTGCTTCACCGAAGCGTCACCGCCGGAGGACTGGAGCTGGCCCTCGCGGTCCTTCCGGGAGGTGGAGAAGTCGAAGATCGTCGCGGGCCCCACGTGCGCGGAGGCGGCGAACTTGTCGCTGTTGGAGTGCTCGCGGTAGTGCGCCACCGACCCGTCGCCGGAGGCCACCAGCCGCTCCGCCGCGCCGCGGTCCAGGTGCATCAGGCCGCCGTACGCCTCGCGGCCCTCCGGGGAGGAGAGATCGATCACGTACGCGTCCAGTTGCTGGCTCTGCTGGGTGAGCATCTTCGTCGCCGAGGCGCCCGCGCTGGCGTACTTCTGCAGGAGCTTGTCCACCTGGCTGCCGGCCAGCTTCTCGCCGTGCTTGGCGATGAAGTCGCGCACCTCGCCGGAGAGGATGGTGTCCAGGCCCTTGTCGACCAGGCCGTTCAGCGTGTCGTGGTCCACGGAGACGCCCGCGCTCACCGAGACGCCGGCCTGCTCCCGGGTGGCGCCCACCTCCCCGAGCCGCACGAACACGCGGTCGCCGTCCAGGCGCTTGACGTTGACGGTCATCTCGCCCGAGGCGGCGACGCTGCCGCTCACCCGGCCGGAGACGCCCACGGTGACGCCGTCCGCGCTCCACGAGGTCCCCGCGCCCACGGAGCCGCTGGCGCCCACCTGGCCCTGGCCCTTGAGCATCAGCTCCGAGCCGCGCGGCATGGCGCGCGCGTTCTCCGCGGTCACCGGCAGGTCGATGGTGTGGCGCTTCGCCAGGTCCACCGCGCCGTCCACCGAGGCGCCGTAGGGCGACATCATGCTGAACTGGAGCGAGGCGCCGGCGTTGAAGCCCAGCGACCCGGTGACGCCGCCGCCGGCGTTGATGGGCACGGACAGCCCGAGGTTGGTGTCGATCACCCCGCCCGTCTTCAGCCACACGTGCGGCGAGCCGGCCTCCGGGGACTGCTCCCAGGCGAAGCGCTGCGGGTCCTTGGCCACCGCGTCGTCGCCCGGCCGGAAGATCTGCTCGCTGGCCCGGATGCCCAGCGCGCCGTGCTCGCCCAGGTTCACCTTCGCCAGGTCGACCTGGTGCTCCTTGCCCAGCTCGTCCCAGAGGAACGAGACCAGCTTGTCCTTCACCTGCGAGGTGAGCGACTTGCCGGGCTCCTGGGTCGCCGCAACCTGAGAAACCGGGACCTGCGCGCTGAAGGCGTCCGCCTTCGGAGCGACGGGGGCCGCGGGAGCCACCTGGTTCGTGGCGGCAGGCGCCTGGCCCTCGGTGGTCGCGGTGGGCGGCGTGGGGCGCCCGGTAACGGAAGTGGTGGACATGACAGGGAACTCGTGGGGAGACGGTGGGGAGTGCTGACACCTACATTGTCGCCTCGACAGCAGGCCGGTCGCTGCCAGCCCGTTTTACATCACCAGGCCTGGGGCAGCCGGAGGTGGGCGCGGGCCTCGTCGGTGGTCATCGGCTCGCGGCCAATGTCGCGGGCCATGCGGACGGCCTTCTCCACCAGGGGGGCGTTGCCCTTGGCCATCTGGGTGCCGGCGGGGTCCAGGTAGAAGTTGTCCTCCAGCCCGACGCGGATGTTCCCGCCCAGCACGAGCGCGGAGGAGACCAGGGACCACTGCACCCTGGAGATGCCGATCACCTCCCACTGGTCCTCCGGCTCCACCTGCTTGGCCATGTAGGACAGCGTCTCGTGGGAGGGGATGGCGCCGCCCATCACGCCCAGCACGAAGGAGTACTGGAGCGGCGGCTTGAGGGCGCCCATGGCGATCAGCGGGCGGGCGTTCTGGATGTGGCCCAGGTCGAAGCACTCCAGCTCCGGCTTCACCCCGCCGTCCTTCATCGCCTCGGCGCAGATCAGGATGTCGGTGAAGGAGTTGATGAACACCATGTCGAAGACGAACGCCTTCCGCTTCTCGGAGTACTTGGCGTAGTTCATCGACCCCATGTTGAGCGCGGCCACCTCCGGCCGGACCCGCCACACGTGCTCCAGGTGGGCGCGCTTCTGGTCGTCGGTGTCGCAGCCGTAGTTGAAGCCGCCGGTGGAGAAGTTGACGATGATCGGGCTGCGCTTCTGCACCTCCTCCTTGATCTGCCGGTAGACGTCCGCGGACCAGGTCTGCGCGCCCGTCTCCGGGTCGCGCCCGTGGATGTGGACCTGGGCGGCGCCGGCCTCGTACGCGCGCCGGGCCTCCTCGCCGATCTCCGCCGGGGTGTACGGCAGGTAGGGGCACTGGTCGCGGTTGGCCAGCACGCCGGTCAGCGCGCACGTCACCAGGACCTTGTCTTTGCTCGGCTGAGCGCTCATCGGTCTCTCCACTGCGGCGTGCGCTTCTCCAGGAACGCGCCCACGCCCTCCGCCGCGTCCTCCAGGCTCACGTTCAGCGTGAGCTGCGAGGCGAGGTACTCCAGGGCCTGGGCCAGCGGCAAGTCCTCCGCGGTGTAGAAGGCCTTGCGCCCCAGGGCCAACGTCGCCTGGCTCTTTCCGGCCAGCTTCTTCGCCAGGGCGGAGGTCGCGGCGTCCAGCTCCGCCCGCGGCACGGCGCGGTTGACCAGCCCCAACTCCACCGCGCGGGCGGCGGAGATCCGCTCCCCGGTGAGCACCAACTCCAGCGCGCGCTTGCGCCCCACGTGCCGCTGCAACAGCGCCATCAGCATCATGGGAAACAGGCCGACGTCGATCTCCGGGGTCCCCAGCTCCACGTCGTCCGCGGCCACCGCCAGGTCGCAGGCCAAAAGCAGCCCCAGGCCGCCGGCCAGCGCGTGCCCGTTGACGCGGGCGACGGAAGGCTTGCGGCACGCCTGGAGCGAGAGGAGGAGCGCCCCGTAGGCGCGGCGGCCGTCGTGCGCGGCGAGCGCCCCGTCCCCTTGCATCGAAGAGAGGTCCCCCCCGGCGGAGAAGGCGCGGTCGCCGGCGCCGGTGATCACCACCGCGCGCACCGCGGGGTCGGCGTCGGCCTCGGACAGCCGGCGCTGCAGCTCCTGCACCACGGCGGCGGAGAGGGCGTTGCGCTGCTGCGGCCGGTCGATGGTGAGGACGGCCACGCCGCCGTCTAGCCGGTGCTGGACGCCTCGGTCTTCCATTCCACCTCCCGCGGCGCGGGCGCGCCGGTGATGCCGGAGAGGAAGCACTCCGAGACCTGGCTGGCCGCGCGCTTGAGCATCGCCTCGTCGCCGGCGTCGTACAGGCCCATGACGAAGCTGGTGAGCCCCATCTCCACCGTGCCGAAGAGCTGGGCGGCCAGAAGCGCCGGGTCCAGCTCCTTGCGCAGCTCGCCGCGCTCGATGGCGCGGGTGAACATCTGGATCAGGAGCTGGATGATCTCCACGAACTTGGACTGGATCTGCTGGCCGGGGAGGGCCGGGCCGCGCGCCACCTGGAGCACCAGCACCTTCATCGCGCGCGGGTCCTCGCGGTAGGCGTTGAAGCACCAGGCGGTGATCCCGCGGATGACGTCGGGGACGGACCCGCCGCGGTCGATCACCGCCTTGAGGTTGGTGAACAGCCAGTCCGAGCTCTGCTGGAACACCGCCTCCAGCAGCTCGTCCTTGTTCTTGAAGTAGTGGTAGACGAGCCCGTAGGCGACGCCGGCCTGCTTGGCCACGTCCGCGATCCGGCAGCCGTGGTAGCCCTTGGAAGCGAAGATGTCGACCGCGGCGCGGAGGATGGTGGCCTTGCGCGCCTGCTCCGGCGCCTCGGGGGTGCTCTCCATGCGGGGGCTTACCCTACTGGACCCTGCCGGTGAGGCCCAACCCGATCACCACCGAATACCCCTGGTCCGGCGAGGCGGTGAACTGGCAGACCGCGGGCACGGTGAAGTCCAGCGGCGTGGCGTACGCCGGGTCGGGCGGCTGCTTCAGCTGGTCGTGGGCGTCCGAGATGATGGTGGAGAGGACGGCGAACGACGGGTAGGTGAAGCGGATCCCGCGGGCCCAGTCGGTGGGGTTCACGTTCACCAGCTTGGTGCCGTCGACGTTGGGGATGCCGCAGCCGTCGGTCTCGCCGTTCTGGGCCAGCGAGTTGAACCAGGGATCGCTCAACCCGAAGTCGTACTGCTGCTGCCGGGTGTGCTGGATGAGGAACGCGGGGTTGGACACCGTCGGCTGCACCTGGCCGAACACCGGCCGGGC
>DATBSS010000264.1:0-1592 GCA_036559665.1 Myxococcaceae bacterium | reverse complement strand
AGGGAGGTCCGGCTCCAGCGCCATGGGGCGCGCCAGGCCGACCACGTCCACGGCTCGGCTGGACACCGCGTCCGCCATCCCGGCGGCGGTGCGGAAGCCGCCGGTGACCATCAACGGCAGCGGGGTCCGGGTCCGGGCGCGCTCGGCGAAGTCGACGAAGTACGCCTCCCGGTGGCGCGTGCTCTCCTGGACGTCCTCCCGTCCTCCCAGGACCATCGCCGCGGACTCGTAGGTGCCGCCGGAGAGCTCCACCAGGTCCACGCCTTCGGCCTCAAGCGACTCCAGCACCCCCACGCACTCGTCCTCGCTGAAGCCGCCGCGCTGGAAGTCGGCGGAGTTCAGCTTCAGCCCCAGCGGGAAGTCCGCGCCGGCGTGGCGGTGAACGGAGCGGATCACCTCCAGCAGGAAGCGGCGGCGCCGGACGGGATCTCCGCCCCACTCGTCCTCGCGCAGGTTGGTGCGCGGGGAGAGGAACTGGCTGACCAGGTACCCGTGGGCGCCGTGGATCTGCGCGCCGTCGAAGCCGGCCTCGCGCGCCACCGTCGCGGTGCGGCCGAAGCGCTCGACGATCTCCTGGATCTCGGGCGAGGTCAGCGCGCGCGGGACGTTGAACTGCCCCCCGGCCTTGACCGCCAAGGCCGACGGCGCCACGGGCTGCTTCGAGAGCGACCGGGGCGACTGGCGTCCGGGGTGGTTGATCTGCATCCAGAACTGCGCGCCCCGGGACTTCGCCGCCTCCACCCAGCGCCGGAGGATCGGGAGGTGGCGCCCGTCCTCTACCCACACGTTGCCGGGCTCCCCCAGCGCCTTCCCGTCCACCATCACGTTCCCACTGATCAGCAGTCCCGCCCCGGAGCCCGCCCACCGGCGGTAGAGCTGGATCAGGCCCGCGCTCGGGCTGCCGTCGCGCTCCGCGAGCTGCTCGCTCATCGCCGCCTTGGCGAAGCGGTTGGGGAGGGGGACGCCACGCTTCAGCGGCAACGGGCGGGCCAGCACCTCGGTCTGGAGCATCGGAATGGGAGCGGACATGAACGTCGGGGGGGCAAGCGGCCAGGGGCTCCATAAGAGATACTCGAAATCCAGCCGAGGTTCATGGCCTGGGGCGCAACAGCGCAAGCGGCCGACTGTCCTGGGGCCGCATGAATGCTCGGCTCCAGGTCGCAGGGTTGCTCCTGCTCCTCTTCGGTTGCGCTCCCCACCTCCTGTGGGACCGGGCCGAGGCCGCCGCTCCGTAGTCGAATCCCGCCGTCCGCAATCGATTACGTCCGGCGTTCGCGGTCCGATCCGCCGCGCCGAATGAAGTCGAGCACCTGGCCCCTGGCCCCGGCGCTGCAAAGGCCCTCCGCCCATCCCGATTCTGGGAACGAGGAGAGGAGGACGTTATGGAGATCCAGTCCAACGGTTCGATGCGGTTGACCCCGCTCGCCAAGACGCTCGCGGCGGCGGGGATCGTCGCCCTCACCGCGCTCGCGGCGCAGCGGCTCCACCCGGGCTATCTCGACCGGCTGTTCCCGGCCGAGAAGCGCCAGGGCTCGCTGGTGCCGGAGGCCGGCGCGTTGCCGGCGGTGGCCCAACAGGGAGCGCCCGCGGCG
>DATBSS010000263.1:0-2103 GCA_036559665.1 Myxococcaceae bacterium | reverse complement strand
CAGCCCAGCTACCAGCTGGATCCGGACTACTTCATGCCCAGCATCCGGCAGCGGTTCGATCGGCTGCGGAAGGAGCTGCAGGCCACCCGGCGCGTGCGGGTGGAGGTGAAGTCGCTCCCGGCCGGCGCGGAGATCTTCCTGGACGGGGTGAAGCAGGGGACCACGCCGGCGGCGTTGGAGGTGTGGCCGGGGGACTACGAGCTGGCGGTGGTGCGGGACGGGCAGCGCTCGCTGCCGCACCAGCTGGCCGCGCGCCGGGAGAACGCCATCCTGGTGGATCTGCAGTTCGAGGGGGCGATCCAGCTGGACCGGGATCCGTGCTTCGCGGCCCGCGCCGGCGACGAGCGCACGCGGCTGGCCGGCGCGCTGAAGATCGCCACCCTGCTGGGCGTGGACGCCATGGTGGCGCTGCAGCTGGAGCGGTCGAAGACCGGGCCGGGCTCGCTGGTGGCCACGGTGATGGATACGCAGACCGCGCAGGTCGTCCGGTACGGGGGGATCAAGCTCCAGGGCGGGCCGCAGCAGCCGCCCGCCGCGCTCGCGGAGCTGGCGAAGTTCGTGCTCACCGGTGAGTCCGGGAAGGCGCTGGTGGCGGTGGACGTGGTGAAGCCGTTGCCCGGGGCCGGGCAGTCCGCGACGCCGGTGGCCCCCGCGCCCTCGAAGCCCTCGCCGGCCGCGGGCGCGGCGGCGGCGAATCCGTCCCCGGCGCTGGCGCCCAGGCCGCCGGTGGTGGCGACCACCGCGGCGCCTGTGCCTTCTGAGGTCCCCGGGTGGCTCCCGAAGGGCTGGCGCGGCGATGCGGTGCTCGGTTTTGGCAGCGCGGGTGCCGGGGCCGCGGTCGCCGGTGGGATCCTGCTGGTGGTCGGGAAAGGGACGATGGATGTGGCGAACAACACCTATCCCAGCTCGAGCGTCGTGGTGGACATCGCCAAGATGCGGGACACCGCCTACCTCCAGCAGGGCCTGGGCGTGGCGGGGCTCGTCATGGGTGGGGTTGGCCTGGTCACCGCCGGGGTGCTGTGGAGGGTCGACCCGTTCGAACCCCTCCCGGCGGGGGGGCGGCCGTCGCTCTCGGTGGGCGCGTCGCGCGCCGGCGCGTCGGTGCAGGTGAGCGGGACGTTCTAGGGGATGAACGTCCGCAGCACGCCCGGCCCGCCGGCGGTGCTGAGGTAGAGCAGCCCAGGCCTCCGGCCGAACATCACCGGGCGGAACTTCCGGATGCTGCTCCCGGTGGTCAGCCGTCCCAGCTCCTGCACGGGGGTCGGACCGTTGCCGCAGCCCTGTGCGAGGTCATGCCGGGAGAGGATGACCTCGCCGGCGGAGCGCTCGGCCCGCAGGACGAAGGAGCCCGCGTTGGCGCTGGCGATGGAGAGCTCGCTGGACGCGCCGGTGCTCTCGGAGCCGACGTTGGTGCACGCGCCGGAGCCGCAGCTGCGCAGGCAGGTGAGCGCGCGGCCGGTCGGGGTGTCGTAGGCGTAGGCGCGATCGTCGTTCGCCGTGCCGGCCACCGAGAGCCGGGCGCCCGCCGCGGTGCCGGAGGCCACCAACTGGGTGGGAGCCGTGAGGCACCCGGCCGGGGAGCGGAACACGGTGCCTCCGTCCACGCTCACCCACTCGCTGGAGAGGGTCCGCGAGGGCGGGGCCGGGAGCTGGAGAGGGACCGGCGCGAGCGTGCCCACCCGGTAGAGGATGGACCCGCCGGCCGGGTCCGACTCCAGCGTCACCGGGCCGGGCGGCAGGCAGGTGCCGGGGTTGGGCAGGTACGCCAGCCCGCCCGGGTTGACCGAGGCGAAGGTCCCGCGCCCGGCATCCGAGTACACGTCCTCGTAGATCAGCGACTGCACCACCGTGTTGGCGACGGCACGGCTCATCACCACGCCGCCGGCGCGCTTCGAGGTCCCATCGTCCCAGAGGAGGCCGGGCATGGGCGCGGAGAGGGTCTGGAAGGAGAGCAACCCGCTCCCGGTCGCCTGGCTCAGCATCCGGAAGAGGCCGGTGCGCGCGTCGAGCTCACCCCACACGAGGATGCCCTGCGCCGACGCCAGCGCCACGCTCACCGCGCCCTCGCCATCCGAGAAGGCCTCCAGGTCGGTCAGGTCGAGC
>DATBSS010000262.1:0-4100 GCA_036559665.1 Myxococcaceae bacterium | reverse complement strand
GCTAAGGCTTGCCAGCGCTCGATACGAGCACATCCAATTTCGACACGGCTGGGAATGAGCGGGCTGCGGCGCCCCAGGAGTGCGTTGGTCTTGAACGGGCGTCCGTCTGGGAGCAACAGGGGGTCCGAGGAGCGCCTGCTTGACGCGCTCACGGGTCGCCCCAATGCAGAAGGAGTGGCTGAAGCTGATCGAGGAGTTCCGCGCGTCCGGCCTGCAGCCCGTCCGGCACTCACCGCGGCTCCGTGACATGAATGTCGCGCTCCCGAGGACTCAACGCCTCCCCAGCCGCACCGTTTTGCTCTATACCCGTGCCGGCACGCGAGGTGCACGCGAGGCGCCGGCCCATGACTGGACGTTCCTGGCGGTCGATGTCGCGCCCCCGGCCCGGCGCCCTGCTGGTGGTGGCGGTGGTGGCGCTCCTACCCGGCTGCGTCACGGTCTACGAGCCGCTGCTCGGTCTGCAACGTCCGGTGGTGGTGGACATGAACGCGCCGAACTTCGAGGGGCAGAAGATCCTCGTGCGCTGCCTGCCCAATGACCACCTGCCGCCGCAGGACATGGACACCCTCTGCAGCCGCATGCGGGGGGTGCTGACGAACCAGGGCGCCGAGGTCGAGACCTCCGTGCCGCGCGGCAGCGGCTCGCGGGCGGCCGACCGCGAGGAGGGGTCGGCGCCGGCGGACCTGATCATCGAGCTCTCCGGGAGGCTGCTCCACGAGGACAACGTGCCCATCCTCTGGGTCCTCTCCTACCTGTCGCTGACGCTGATCCCCGCCATCACCGAATTCACCTTCGCGCAGGACGTGTCCATCCGCGACCAGGAGGGGTCGCTGCTGATCGCGGATTCGCTGCAGGGGCGGATCATCCAGTACTTCGGCGCCGGCGTCTGGGCGGTGAACGCCGTATTCGACCTGGCGGTGAGGAAAGAGAACGAGAAGATCAACGAGGACGTCTCCAAGAAGGACCTCTCGCGCGACCTCTTCGGACAGATCTCGCAGCTGGCGTTCCACGCCAAGACGCGGGCGAGGGTGCTCCGCGGCTTCCCCCCGGACGCGAAGGGTGGAGCGAAGACCGAACCGATCCCGCCGGCCGCGCCCGCCAGACCGACCCCCGCGGCCGACGGGAAGCTGAGGGACTGAGCGCGTGGACCCGATCACCTTCATGCTCCTGTTCTTCCTGCCCACCCTCGCCGGGCGCGCCACCGACCCGTCGCCCGGGTTCTTCCACACCAGGGAAGAGGCCCGGACCGTGGAGTGCGTGCGGATGTCCCAGACCGAGGTGCACGAGCGCGAGCCGGCCCGCGTCCCCGAGCCCCCGCCGCGGGGCGCGCGGACGCCTTCGGACGTGCTGGTGTGCAAGCGCCGCTACCTCTCGCCCGACGAGCGCCCGGCGCGCGACGAGGCCATCCTCTCCAACCTCCGGGCCGAGGTGAGCGCCATCGTCCAGGCGGGGTCGACCTTCGGGGGGCCATCCACCGTGTGGCACGTGGACGCCTTCTACCCGGAGCCGCTCGTCGCGCAGAAGATCGCGGTGGCGGCGAGAACGGAGCTGGTCGAGCGCGGGAAGAAGGTCTCGGATCGGGTGCCAGTGCTGGCGGCCGGCGACCTCTCGGTGCTCGGTCGCCTCCCTCCCCAGGAGCAGTACCCGCTGGCCTGCGCGCGTGCGTTCACCGAGGGTGCGCTGGCGGCGCCAGAGGCGTTCCTGGGGGTGATGATCGTGGACGCGCGCGAGGCGCAGCTCCACGCGGGCGTGTGCCTGGAGGGGAAGTGGCGGTGGCTGCGATGACCACCACCCGCAGCCGCGCCGGGGCCTCGGCCGCGCTGGGGGCGCTCCTGGTCTCCGCGACCGCGCTCGCCGGCGCGGACGCCTCCGCCACGGACGCGGAGCGCCTCCAGGTGGAGACCCTCCGCGCGGAGATCGCCTCGCAGCTCCAGCTCCAGGCCTACGACCTGGTGGACGAGCTGGTCTACGGCTGGACGCAGCGGCCGCCCTTCGGCGAGCCCACTGCGGTCCTCCTGGCCGACGTCAGCGTCCCGGTGGGCTTTGGCTCCGGGCTGCAGGCGCTGCTCGAGAACCACTTTGCGTCGGTGATCCTGAAGAACGCGCGGTCCTCCGTCGTCCTGGCGCACTGCCCGATGTGCACCCAGGTGGTGGTCCACTCCGGCGCCAGGGGGACGGTGGTGGCGCGCGGCATCGACGCGCCGGAGACACTGGCCGTGGCGGGCGGGCTCTCCGGCAGCCGCCACGCGCTCTTCCTCGACTTCGAGGTGGAGGGCTCCGCGCTGGTGCTCCGGGCCCGGATCACCTCGCTGGAGAAGTCGCTCCCCATCGTCTTCGCGCGGACCATCTCCACCTCCACCGCCTCCCCCGCCCTCCTCCGCTCGCCGGAGCGCCTCAAGAGCGCGGACGAGGCCCGGCAGGAGTACCTGGACGCGCTGCAGGGCCGCAGCCCGATCAGCTTCCCCATCCGCCTCGGCGTGCGGGTCTACGCCCGCGGCAACGACCAGCTCCTCGCTCCCCCCTTTCCGTGGCTCTCCGGCGGCGTGGAGGCGGCGCTCACCCAGGCGCGCGCCTGGACCGCCAGCTTCCTCGTCGGCGGCAACTGGATGCCCGGGCTGGGCTACGGGCTGATGGGCCAGGCGCGCCTGAACCGGCTCCTCACCGGCGAGGTGGCGTCGCTCACGCGCCCGGACCTCTATGCGTTCGTGGGCCTGGCGGTGCTGTCGATCAGCGGCAACGCCGCGCTCACGTTCCGGTCGGACCTCCCGACGCTGGCGGACCTGCAGGCCTTGGCGCTGGGCACCGAGCCCCACACCGCCTTCGGGACCGTCCAGCTGGGCCTGGAGCTGCGCGCCAAGAACCGCGTCGGGGTGGGCGCGATGGTGGAGTGGCTCCCCACCATCACCGACGCGCCGATGATCGGCGACTACTGGAGCCTGGGGCCGATCCACTTCCAGTCCTTCGGCGCGGAGGTGACGTTTTGTTTCTAGCGCTCGCCGTCGCGGCCCTGCCGCAGCTGCTGCTCGGCCAGCGCGACTCCACCCGCGGGGGCCTGGAGCGCCTGGAGGAGACCCTCCAGATGCGCGTGGAGGACGGCGGCCTCCAGCTCCAGGAGCTGGTCCCCTCCATCGTGGTGAGCGTGGCGCCGCTGGTGGAGGAATCCAGGACCTGGTACCCGGCGGCGGCGCTGGGCTCGCTCGCGCGCGTCTTCGGCGCGGGGGCGCTGCGCTCCTGCGAGGCGTGCATGGCGCCGCGGCTCTACATCCAGGAGGGCTGGCTGGAGCAGAGCACCGCCGGCCTCACCATCGCCGAGATCGTCAAGATGGACGAGGACAACCGGGGCCCGGCGCCTCCCGCGCGCACCGCCATCTGGCTGGACGAGACCCCAAGCGGGGTGTCGCTGCGGGTCGTCGATCTCCGGAACAGCCGCATCGTCCTCGCCGACAACTTCGACCCCGGGATGACGGAGGCGGCGCGGACGCGGCGCACGTTCACGCTCGCGCGCGAGCTGGAGCGGCGCTCGCGCGGCGACGCCATCACCCACACCTTCTTCGACGTCGCGCTCTACCCGGGGCAACACGTCTCGCTGGACGTCGCCGAGCAGTGGGGCGAGGACAACGCCAACCTCTCCGGCGTCTCGGTCTCGCTCTACGACCCGGTGGTCGGGGTGGGCGTGAGCTACTACCGGGTGATCCCCCGCGCGTTCAACGTGATGGTCGGCGCCAAGGTACTGATGAGCATCCCCACCGCCGTCATCAACGCCTTCAGCCCCGGCAACGACTTCCAGCTCCTGGACCCCCTGCTCACCGCCGTCCTCGTCGTCCGCTTCCCCATCGCCAGCTCCAACTACGCCGTCGACTTCAGCGCGTCCACCGCCGGGCGCATCGGGTTCGGCTTCTCGCTGATGAACATCTCGCTGCTCCCCTTCCTGCCATGAAACGATCCCTCGTCCTCCTGGCGCTGCTGCACGCCGGCTGCGCCTCGCGCAACTACACCTACTACCTGGTCGATCCCGCGCCGCAGAAGCTCCCGGCGGTGAAGGACGACGGGACACTCACCCGGCCGTTCGGCTTCGGGTCCACCACGGTGATGAAGGTCCG
>DATBSS010000261.1:0-3603 GCA_036559665.1 Myxococcaceae bacterium | reverse complement strand
CTGCTTGGCCACGATCAGCTCCACCGGCACCGCACCTTGGCGCACCTCGCCTCCGCCCTCGCCGTCCCCCCCGTTCTCGTCCTCCTTGTGGATGAACAGCACCACGTCCGCGTCCTGCTCGATGGCGCCGGACTCGCGCAGGTCGGACAGCATGGGCTTGCCCCCCTTGCGCTCCTCCACCTTCCGGTTGAGCTGGGAGAGGGCCATGATGGGGACGGCCAGCTCCTTGGCGAGCTGCTTGAGCGAACGGCTGATCTCCGCCACCTCGATCTGCCGGCTCTCCACCCTCCCGCGCTGGTGCATCAGCTGCAGGTAGTCCACCACCAGGAGCCCCAGCGAGGGGTCCTTCTGCTTCAGCCGCCGCGCCTTGGCGCGCAGGTCGAAAGGTGAGAGGGCGCCGGTGTCGTCGATGTAGAGCGGCGCGTTGTAGAGCAGGCCGGCCACCTCCTGGAACTTCTCCTCGTCGTGGGGGCTGAGCCGGCCGCCGCGCAGCCGCTTCATGTCCACCCGCGCCGAGCCCGCCAGCAGGCGCATCAGCAGCTGGTCGGCGGGCATCTCCAGCGAGAAGAAGCCCACCGCCCGCGGCTCCTGCTTGTCCAGCGCCACGTTGGTGGCGATGTTCATGGCCAGCGAGGACTTCCCCACGCCGGGGCGGGCGGCGAGGATGATCAGCTCGCCCGGGTGCAGCCCGGTGAGCTGCTGGTCCAGGTCGATGTAGCCGGTGGAGATCCCGGTGATCCCGCTGCTGGACATCTTCATCTTGTCCAGCAGGTCTAAGGTCCGCTCCATCAGCTCGCGGACCGGGCGCAGCTCGCCCTCGCGCCGCTTGTCGGCGATCACGAAGACCCGCCGCTCGGCTTCGTCCAGGAGCGTGGCGATGTCCCCCACCTCCTGCGAGGCGAGGTCCGTGATCTCCTTGCCCACCCCGGCCAGCCGGCGCCGCACCGACTGGTCGCGGACGATCTCCGCGTACTGGGCGGCGTTGGCGGCCACCGGGACCACCTGGTCCAGGCCCATCAGGTAGGCGGGCCCGCCCACCGAGGCGAGCTGCCCGCGGGTCTTCAGCTCCTCGGCGAGCGTGAGGTGGTCCACCGTCCGCTGGGTCGAGTCCAGGGCCAGCATGGCGGCGAAGATCTGCGCGTGCGCCACGTTGGCGAAGTCGTCCGGCAGGACGATCTTCCCCACGTCGGCGATAACCGCGTTGTCGGCCAGGATCGCGCCGAGCACCGCGCGCTCGGCGGCCAGGTCCTCATGGACGCGCGTCGTCCCCTGACCTTGCACGGCGCTCTCTCTCTCGACCTGGGACCGCCCGCTACTCCGGCTGGACCTCGACGGAGATCTTCGCCTGGATGTCGCGGTGCAGGCGGACCTCCACCTCGTGCGTCCCGACGGTCTTGATCGGGTCGGGGAGGTGGATGTGGCGCCGGTCGATCTTCTGGCCCTGGGCGGCCACCGCCTCGGCGATGTCCAGCGCGGTGACGGAGCCGAAGAGCTTGTCCTGCTCTCCGACCTTGCGCTTGATGGTCACCTTGATGGTGCCCAGCTTCTTGGCCTGCTCCTCGGCGCCGGCCTTGAGCTTGGCCTGCCGGGCGGTGATCACCGCCTGCTCGTGCTGGAGCGCCTTGACGTTCTGCTCGTTGGCGAGCACCGCCAGCTTGCGCGGGAGCAGGTAGTTGCGGCCGTAGCCGTCCTTGACGGTCACCAGCTCGCCGGACTTGCCGAGGTTGTGGATGTCCTCGCGGAGGATGAGCTTCATGGTCGTTCTCCTTGAGCCGGCCGGCTAGCCGTTCATCACCGTGTACGGGATCAGCGCCAGGCCGCGGGAGCGCTTGATCGCCACCGCCACCTGCCGCTGGTGCTTGGCGCAGTTGCCGGAGATGCGGCGGGGGATGATCTTGCCGCGCTCGGTGACGAAGTACTTCAAGGTCGCCTGGTCCTTGAAGTCCACCTTGGCGTTTTTCTCCGCGCAGAAGCGGCAGACCTTCTTGCGGCCGAAGCCGCCGCGTCCGCGCTTGTCGTCGTCCATCCCGCCGCCGCGGTCGTCGCGGTCACCGCCCCGGCCACCGCCGCGGTCGTCGCGGTCGCCGCCCCGGCCACCGCCGCCGCCCCCGAAGGACGGGCGGCCACCACCGAAGCCACCTCCGCCGCCACCCATGGCCGCCGCGAGCGGCCCGCCGATGCTCTTGTCGATGCCGTTCATGGTCAGGCCTCCTCCTCGGGTGCTTCCTCCAGCTCGGGAGGCAACTCCTCGCCCTCGGGCCGGAAGCCGACGCCGCCACCGACGCCGACGCCGGCGCTGGCGCCCTCGCGGGCGTCACCCTGCGGCCGCGCCTCCTCCACGTCCCCGGACATCTTCACGTCCTCCAGCACCGGGCGCGTCTCCGGGTCGATCTCCTCGGCGATCTTCACCGAGATGTACCGGGTGACCTCGTCCAGGTTGCGGAGGTTGCGCTCCACCTCGGCGACCAGCGTGGTCGAGCCGAGGTAGTGGGTGTGCACGTAGATCGCCCGCGACTGCTTGGCGATCGGGTACATCGTCTTCTTCTTGCCCCAGATGGTGAAGCGGATCACCTTCCCGCCCTCGCGGTTCACGATGCCGCGCACGCGGTCCTTGATCCGATCGACGTTGTCGTCGGTCAGGTCCGGCTTCACCAGGAAGATGGTCTCGTATTCGCGCAGCCGGATCTTGGCCTGCGCCTCTGCTTCTGCCATGGCTGTACTCCCCTTGGGTTCTGCCCCCTCGCCGTGCCGCCGAGGGAGCGGGGAACGTCCTGCACTGCTGGAAACGGGCGTCTCTATGGGTCCGGGCCCCTGAAGTCAAGTCGGCGGCCCCCGGCCGGTCACTTCCGGTTGTGGCGGTTCATGGCCACCTGCAGTCCGTCCCGGACCCAGGTCTCCGCCATGTCGGCCGCCCGGTCCAGGAGCGGGTCCAGCTCCGCCCCCTCGCCCGAGGAGAAGCCGGAGAGCACGTGCCCGGACACCCGCTCCTTCGCGTTGGGCCCCTCCGGCTTGCCGATGCCGAAGCGCAGCCGCGCGAAGTCATCCTGGCCGTAGTGCTCGAGGATGCTCTTGAGACCGTTGTGGCCGCCGGCGCCGCCGCCGTTCTTGAGCTGGAGCCGCCCGAAGGGGAGGTCCAGCTCGTCGTGGACGACGAGCACGTCGGATGGGGCCACCTTGTAGAAGCGCGCTGCGCCGCCCACCGCGGTGCCGGAGAGGTTCATGTACGTCTGGGGGAGCACGAACAGCACGCGCTCCCCACCCATGGATCCCTGGCCGATCCGCGCGTCGAACTTCTCCTGGGAGAGGTCCGCGCGCGCCCGGGCGGCGACCCGCTCGGCGACCATGAAGCCCACGTTGTGCCGGTGGCGCTCGTAGTCGCGCCCCGGGTTTCCCAGCCCGCAGATCAGCTTCACTACTTCTTCTTCTCGTCCTTCTTGCCTTCGGGCTTGCCACCGGCGGCGGGCGCGGCGGCCCCCTTCTCGCCCGGCTTCCCGGCGGCGGGCGCGGCCCCGGCGGCCCCAGCGGCGGGCGCGGCACCCTCGGCCGGAGCGGCCCCAGGGACGGCGGCAGCGGCGGCAGGCACGGGAGCGGCCTCCTCCTTCT
>DATBSS010000260.1:0-38349 GCA_036559665.1 Myxococcaceae bacterium | reverse complement strand
GACGGACGAGAAGGAGAAGTTGGATATCACCCGCAAGATCGCGGCGATGTACATGCAGAACGCCAAGATCGACAAGGCGGAGCACTACTACAACGAGATCCTCAAGGCGGTCCCGAAGGACGAGGCCGCCCTGACATGGTTGGGCGAGATCCACTCCCTGCTGGGCGGGGCGCGCTCCGGCCTGGCTCCCGCCGACATCCCCCAGCTGGAGGAGGCGATCGGCTATTACGACAAGGTGCTGGCCGACAACGCCGAGGCCCTCACGCCGACGGTGAACAAGCGCATCGCCTTGCTCAAGATGCGCGACTACTGGCAGATCAAGAAGAACGCCGCCGACAAGGACGAGGCCGCGGCCCCCAAGCGCGACAAGAAGGCGAAGGCCGAGGCCCACACCCGCTCCGTGGACGCGCAGGCCAAGATCGACGAGCTGGCGCCCCGCATCGAGGTGGCCGCCGCCGCCGTCACCGAGCTGATCAAGAAGCGGCAGGCGAAGATGGACGGCGGAACCCCGGCCCCAGACCAGGATGGCGGGACCTCGGGCGAGGACGCGGGGATGCCCGGCGGAGAAGGCAAGGACGGCGGGTAGCCGCCCGGCCGGCCGCGCTCACAGGCCGCAGGTGGCGATCGTCATCCCGTCCAGGGACCGGTCGCCGGCCCTCATCATCCGGAGCTGGCCGCGCAGGTAGCGCCAGGGCGCGCTCGCCGCCTGCGCGTCGCGCTCGAAGGTGGACAACTCCAGGAACGATAGCTCCTTGCCGCGCTCGTAGATCTCGGCGTGGAAGAGGACCCGGTCCCCGGCGCTCTCCAGCACCCGCAGCCGCGCGAACTTCAGCGCCTGGCGCGAGCGCCTCAGGTCCGCCACGTACTCGCGCTCGTCCCGCGCGCGGTTCGGGTGCGCCGGGTGCAGCGTCCGCCACAGGTAGTCCGCCTCGCCCACCGCGAAGGCGCAGAACCGGGACCTCATCAGCGAGGTCGGATCGGGTGGCTCGGCGCCGTCGTGGAAGGGCTTGCAGCAGGCCCGGTATTTCCGGGCGCTCCCGCAGGCGCAGTCCTCAGCGGCCACTGGCCAGCGCCTCCAGCGCTTCCCACCGCGCGTAGAGCTGCGCGACCTTCGCGGTGGCCGCCTCCAGCGCCGCGGCCAGCTCCTGCATCCGCTCCGGCTGCGTATAGCTCTCCGGGCGGGCGAGGGCCGCCTCCACCTCCGCCTTCTCCCGCTCCGCCGCCTCGATGGCCGCTTCCATCCCGTCCAGCTCCCGCTGGTCCTTGTAGCTCAGCTTTCCAGGCTTTCGTGGGCGGGCCGGCTCCGCGGCGGCCGGAGCTGAGACGGCCAGTGAGGGCGGCCGCGCCGCCGCCTCCGCCGCGAGCGCCGCCTCGCGCTGCGCCTTCAGCCGCCGGTAGGTGTCGAAGTTGCCCGGGTACTGCACCGCGCGCCCGTCCCCCTCCAGCGCGACCACCGAGGTGGCCACCTTGTCCAGGAAGTACCGGTCGTGGGTGACCAGCAGCACCGCGCCGGTGAAGGAGAGCAGCAGCCGCTCCAGGACGTTGAGGGTGACCAGGTCGAGGTCGTTGGTGGGTTCGTCCAGCGCGAGCAGGTTGGCGCCCTGCAGGAACAGCCGCGCCAGCAGCAGCCGGTTGCGCTCGCCGCCGGAGAGCGCGGCGACCTTCTGCCGCTGCATGGGCACCGGGAAGAGCAGGTCGTCCAGGTAGTCGCGCAGCGCCACCCTCCTCCCGCCCATCTCCACGTGGTCCTCGGCGGCGGCCGCCTCGTACACGGTCTGTTCCGGGTCCAGCGCCGCCCTCGACTGGTCGTAGTAGGCGACGCGCAGGTTGGCGCCCGCCTTCCGCTCGCCGGTGTCCGGCGCCAGGTCCCCGGCCAGGATGCGCAGGAGCGTCGTCTTCCCGGCGCCGTTCTTTCCCAGGAAGCCGATCCGCTCGCCGCGCTGGATGATCAGGTCCACGCCCTCCAGCACGGCGCGCCCGCCGTAGCGCTTGCCCACGCCGCGCGCCTCCAGCAGCGTGTCGCCGCCGCGCGGGGCCGGGGCCAGCTGCAGCTCCGCCACCTTCGGGCGGACGAAGCCGCGCTCGGCCAGGAGCTTCCGCGCGCGCTCGATGCGGGCCTTGCTCTTGGTGCGGCGCGCCTCGACGCCCTTGCGCAGCCAGGCCACCTCCTGGGCGATCCAGCGCTCGCGCTTGTGCTGCTTCACCTCTCCCTCCTCCATCGCCACCAGCTTCTGGTCCAGGTACGCCTCGTAGTTGCCGGGGTACGAGGTGAGCGCGCCGCCGGGGCCGATCTCGACGATCCGGTCCACCAGCTCGTCCAGGAAGTAGCGGTCGTGGGTGACCAGCAGGAGCGCGGCCGGGGCGTCGTCCAGCGCGTCCTCCAGCCACTCGGTGGTCTCGGCGTCCAGGTGGTTGGTGGGCTCGTCCAGGAGGAACAGGTCCGGCCCGGAGAGCAGCGCGCGGGCGATGGCCACCCGCTTGCGCAGCCCGCCGGAGAGCTCCGAGACCGGCCGGTCCCAGTCCTTCACCCCCAGCCGGTCGAGCAGCGTGCGGGCGCGGTGCTCGGTGTCCCAGCCGCCCAGCCGGTCGATCTGGTCCGAGACCTGCGACAGCTTCTCCACCAGCGCCGCGTGGCGCGCCTCCGGCTCCGACCGCAGCTGCGCGGAGATGGCCTGGTGACGGTCCAACGCCTCGCGCAGCCGCGGGTTGGCCACCGTCAGCTCGGACGCCACCGTGGCCCCGTCCGGGAAGTCCGGCTCCTGCGGGAGGTAGGTCACCCGCGCGCCGCGCCGGAGCTGGAGCTCGCCGCCGTCCGGGCGGAGCGCGCCCGCCAGCACCTTCATCAGGGTCGACTTGCCGGAGCCATTGACGCCCACCAGGCCCACGCGCTCGCCCTCCTCGATGGTGAAGGTGAGCCCGGAGAAGAGCGTCCGGTTGCCGAAGGCGAGCGACACGTCGGCGGCGCGGAGCAGCGTCATTTCCGTCTACCTACCGCAAACGGCTAGGGTTCGCGCATGGCCTCCGACCGCGTCTCGCGCCCAGCCCCTTCCGCCACTCCCACCGCGGGTCCGACCGCCACGCCCTCCGGAACGCGTCCGGCGGTGCCCTCGCCCGCGCCGGGCCCCACCCCGACCCCCTCGTCGGACAAGTTCGGGGCCCCGGCGCCCGACCGGGCCGCCCAGGCGCGCAAGCTGGGCGCCCACACCGACACCGAGTGGTGGGCCGGCCGCCCGCTCTCCGAGGCCCGCAACGCCCACCGCACCAACACCAAGGAGCAGTTCGAGGCCGCGCTCCACTCGAACGCCAACTGGTTCGAGGGCGACGTGCGCAAGGAGATCAACTCCGACAACGTCGAGATGCGGCACGACGAGCACCACGAGAGCGGCGACAACATGACGCTGCACGAGTGGCTGACGGCCGGGGTGAAGGCCGGCCGCGGGCTCAAGCTGGACGTGAAGGATCCCGACCAGATGCCGAAGATCCTGGACGAGGTGGAGAAGGTGGGCGTCCCCCAGGACCGGCTGATGTTCAACCTGGGCTACGGCGCCTTCGAGAAGTGGGGCCCGGAGATCCGCCGCCGCTTCCCGGACGCGCTCCTGGCGCTGAACCCGCCCACCTCGGGCACCATCGGCAAGAAGGAGGCGGAGCAGCTGGTCGAGCAGGCCCGGAAGCTGGGCGGTCCCGTCACCTTCGAGGCCCACTACGACCAGTTCTCCGACGAGGCGATCGCCATCCTGCGCCCTCACGGCACGCTCTCCGTGTGGGGCGACGGGGTGGACGATCCCCGCGGCACCGCTCAGCAGCTGCGGGACCGCGGCGTCAACGGGATGATCGACATCGCGAAGAGCTACCCGGGCAAGCCCGGCGCGGCCGACACCGCCTACAACTGGGCGAAGACCAAGCTGGACGAGATCTTCTAGGGCCTCCATCGAGGGGCGCGCTCTCGCTGGGGGTGGGGGCTTTTGGCTTCGTGGACCACCAGAGCCGGGCGCAGCTCCACCCCGCAGGGCGCCGGCCGGTACGACGTCTCCATGGAGCACAAGGGGACCGAGCTCTGGAGGCAGTTGAGGATCGACCTCCAGGCTGGCGAGCAGCGGGTCTTCGACGTGACCTGGTAGCGCCGGGGCGCGCGCCCGGAGTACAAGGGCCACGGGTCGCCGCTCGACCCTCGGGGGTAGCCCACCAAATGCCCTACGCGCAGCCGGAGGTCCTGGTCGAGACGGACTGGGTGGAGCAGCACCGGAACGATCCCAAGGTGCGGATCGTGGAGGTGGACGCCGAACCGTCGGAATACGAGGAGGGCCACGTCCCCGCGTCAGTCGGCTGGAACTGGGCCACCCAGCTCTCGGACCAGCGCGTGCGGGACCTCCTGAGCAAGGAAGCCTTCGAGATGTTGATGTCCTCCTCCGGGATCACCCCCGACACCACGGTGATCCTCTACGGGGACAACAACAACTGGTTCGCCGCCTGGGCGTTCTGGCAGATGAAGATCTACGGCCACCAGGACGTGCGGCTGATGAACGGCGGGCGGAAGAAGTGGATCTCGGAAGGGCGGCCCCTGGACACCGACCTGCCCGCGCACGCCACCACCCGCTACACGTCGTCCGGGGTGGATCTCTCGCTGCGCGCCATGCTGGGGGACGTGATGGCCGCGGTGCAGAAGGGCGCGACCTCGCTGATCGACGTCCGCAGCCCGCCGGAGTTCACCGGGGAGATCTACGCGCCGCCCGGCCTGCCCGAGACGTGCCAGCGCGCGGGCCACATCCCCGGCGCCCAGAACGTGCCCTGGGGCAAGGTGTGCAACGAGGACGGCACCTTCCGCTCGCGCGATGAGCTGGAGGCGCTCTACAACCAGGCCGGCGCCACCCAGGAGAAGTCGATCATCGCGTACTGCCGGATCGGCGAACGCTCCAGCCACACCTGGTTCGTCCTCAAGTACCTCCTGGGCCGGCGCGACGTGAAGAACTACGACGGCTCCTGGACCGAGTGGGGCAACCTCGTCGGCGCGCCCGTGGCGGTGGGGAGCGGGCAACGATGAGCACCCTGCGCGCCGAGGAGCTCCAGACCCGCGAGGACAAGATCGAGGGCTGGCCGGTCCGGATCACCAGCTACCGGGTGGGGAACCAGTACCGGAGCACGGTGGACAACATCGACCCCGGCGCCACCGTGGCCCGCGGCGCCGGGCCCAGCCGCGAGGCCGCCGAGCTGGAGGCCATCTCCACCGCCCGCGAACGCCTGGCGAAGGTGAAGCGGCTGGAAGCCTCCCTGAGCGCCGTGCACCAGAGCATGGCGGCCATGCAGGACCTCTTCAAGAAGGGCAGCTAGCGCTCCTGTCCCGATGAAGCGGTACGACCCGGACCAGGAGTTGGACCCGCGCCAGTGGCTGGCGCTCACCGAGGAGCAGCGCCGCGCGCTGGCGCTGGCCGTGCACGAACCGCTCCCGCCCGGGCACCCCACGGTGCCCAGCGCCCGGTTCCACGCCGCCGCGCACGTGATGGTGGAGACCCAGCTGGCCCGGCAGGAGATCCCGGAGGCCAACCAGGCGTTCCAGCGGCTGCGCGCCGCCGGGCTGGGGCGGCACCGGGCCATCCATGCCCTGGCGGACGTGGCGCTGGCGGAGATGACCCGGATGGTGGAGGCGCGCACCCCCTTCGACCGGCTCGGGTACGTGGAGCGCCTCAAGTCGCTGACCGTGGTGGGGCCCGGCCCCGGGGGGCCCGGCGCCTCCAATCAGGACAGGCACTGAGCCCAGAGGAAGCGGCCGAGGGCCGCCGCATCAGCGTCCCCTGGGTTCGGGGACTGAGATTCCGGCTCCCGTGGACGGATACCGGTCGCCGGAAGGTGCGGCGTAGCGCCACTCCGTGCGAGGATGCCCGACGTGCCCTCCCCAGCTGATGAAAGCGCCCTACCGCTTGAGCGCCTGGCCGAGCTCGTGCGGCAAGCCCTCTCCGCGCCTCAATTAAAGGAAGGCGATCCGGATGACGGACTGCCCCGGCTCTTCCTGGCGGGACAGGACGACAAGGGGCTGATGATCGTGATCCTCAAATACGGTCAGGACATGTACGAGATGCGGGTGCCGTCGCTCTCGGCCCTGGCCACGCTGGCGGGCCCGCCGCTCAAGCCGGCGCGGGACCGGGCCGCGCTCCCGCTCCCGTACCAGCCGCGCACCTGGAAGCGCCCCGCGCCGGACGCGCTGGCGCTGGACGGGGAGTCGCGCTCCGCGGTGCACGCCGGGCCCACCGCGCAGGCCGTGAGCGGGATCTCCGCGCTCCAGGGCCACGCCTTCGCCGCCGCCGCGTACACCTGCCGGGGTCCGACGCAGGAGGCGCAGGGCATCGAGTACAAGCCCATCAACGAGGATGCGGTGGTGCTGCGGGCGCGCCGCGGGGACGTCTCGTCGGGGCTGCGGGAGATCGTGGCGGTGGGCGCGTTCGACCAGGCGGGCGGCGAGGGTTCGGTGGCGGAGAACAGCGGCGCGGCGAGCTGTGCCGCGGCCCAGGCGTTCGACGAGGCGATCGGCGCGGTGGAGAGCGGAGGGGACGCCGCCAAGGCGCTGCGGACGGCGATCAACCGCGCCAGCGAGGCGGTGCACGCGCTGGGCGTGGGGGCGATGACGACCTTCGCCGGGGTGGTGCTGGTGGGTGAGCCACAAGGGGGGCGCTGGAAGTGCCGCGCCCACGTGGCGGTGGTGGGCGATTCGCGGGTGCTGCTGGTGGGCCCCTCCGGCGAGGTGCGGGAGCGGACCAAGCTGCACAACCTGGGGGCGCTGATCGCCGCCGGCGAGGTGGCGGACGCGTCTCCCAAGATGGCGCTCCGGTTCGCCAACGCGCTCTCCCGGAGCGTGGGCGCGGAGAACGACGACCCGGACGTGTTCGAGTGGGAGCTGCAGCCGGGCGACCGGATCGTCGTGGAGACGGACGGCCTGGGCGACGCGCACGAGTTCGAACAGCTCCCGGAAGGCACCTGGCACGCGGACATCTGCGCCGACCAGCAGGGGCGCATCCTCGCCCATGCCACCAACCCGTCCGACGGGGTGGCCATGCTGGTGGGCTACGCGCTGGACCAGATGGCCGACGGGTACGGCAAGCCCGACAACATCGGCGTGGCGATGGCGCAGGTCATCAAGTAGCCGCGGTCCCCGCACCAGGGGACGCTGATGCGGCGGCCTTCGGCCGCTTTCTCTGGGCTCAGTCAGATCCCGCCGGGCAGGATGGTCTTGGGGACCAGCGACTCCGCGCTGCGGGTCAATAGATAGATCAGCTTGCCCAGGTGCAGCCCCAGGATGGGCGGCGGCGGGTCCAGCGGGAAGTCGTCCGGCACGCGCCACCGGGGCGGCTCCAGCTCACCCCGCGCGATCGGCCGGTCGCGCCGGAGCTCGCCCACCTCCCAGTCGGTGAGGATCCGCCCGAACGCCCAGGGGAGCGCGTTGGCGCCGCGCGCCAGCGGCCAGGGGTGGACGCCCGCGCCCGGGTCCTGCCAGGGGCCGATCCAGGAGCGCCGCAGCTCCCCCAGGTGCGCCCGCGCGCCCAGCGCCCGCCCCAGGTCCCGCGCCAGCGCCCGCACGTAGTAGCCGCCGCGGCAGGTGATGGAGAGGAAGCTCGCCTCCGGGAGGTGGTGGGACTCCCAGCGCGCCGAGTGCAGGTACACCCGCGAGGGCGGCAGCGACACCGCCTCGCCCCGGTGCACCTTCTTGTAGGCCGGCTCCCCGCCGATCTTCTTGGCGCTGGTGGAGGGCGGGACCTGCTCCGTCCACCCCAGGAAGTTGGCCAGCGCGCCGTCCAGCGCCTCGGGCGAGAGGGTGGACGGATCCCCGCGCGTCACCGGTTCGCCCAGCGCGTCCCCGCTGTGCGTCTCCACGCCCCACCGCACCTCGGCGAAGTAGCGCTTGGGGGCCACGTGCAGGAAGTCGAACAGCCGGGTCGCCCCGCCGGTCAGCACCAGCAAGAGCCCGCTGGCGAATGGGTCCAGCGTGCCGCCGTGGCAGGCGCGCGCCCGGCCGCCCGGCTCCTGCGCCAGCGCGTCGCGCAGCACGTCAGCGCTGGTGGGCCCGGCCGGCTTGTGGACGAGGTGGATGCCAGGCTCCATGCGGTGGCGGGACACACGCTACCGCGAGCCCTGGCGCCGCGATAAGGTCGTTTCGAGATACCTGGGGACCCATGCAATTCGCCCCAGGACCGTGGTCGGGATCATCACCCGGTCCGACCTGCTCGCCGCGCACCCCCGGCGGCTGGAGATCGATCCCGAACCCAGGGACGCTGATGAGGGCCGGCACGCGCCGGCCAACCTCCGGGCTTCAGTCGTTCAGGTCCAGGTCGATGTCGAAGTCGTTGCCGTCGATGTCCTCGCGCTCGCCGCGGCGGTGCAGGTCGTCGCGGAGCCGGCGGCGCATCTCGCGCATCTGATCGCGGATCTGCTCCTGCATCTGGCGCGCCTGCTCTCGGATCTTCCGCGCCGACTCGCGGATCGTCTCCCGCTCCTCGGGCGTCAGGGTGTGCGTGCGGCCGTTGATGGTCACCTCGCCGTCGCGAGGGACCGGGACGCCGGCGGAAGGCGGCGCGGGCGGCGCAGGAGGGAGCGGAGCCATGGGGGCCATGGGAGGCAACGGCGGCACGGGCGCCATGGGAGGCATCGGCGGGACCGGCGGTACGGACGCCATGGGGGGCACGGGCGGCACGGCCCGGCCCTCGTCGCCGAACCGGAAGGCGAAGCGCGGCAGGCGGAATTCGCGGTGGAAGAGGGAGTGGCGGTCGCCGCCCTTGGCGCGCTCCAGCCGCTGCAGCGCCCGCTCCTTGAGGTCCCCGTCGTGGATCCGCTCCGCCAGCGCGCGCACCCGGGTCTCGACGTCCGCGGTGATGTTCTGGTGATCGGTCACCTCGCGCAGCACCTTCGCCACCCCCTCGTCGGTGGTGACCCGCTGGGTCAGCTCCAGCGCGCGGGCGACCGCCGGGTCCGGGATGGCCTCCGGGTGGAGCTGTTGCACCAGCGCGCGCGCCAGCGCCTCCGGCGCCTTGAGGCGCGACGCCGCGTCCAGGTACTTCTGGGCCAGCGGCCCCCGCACCAGGTCCGACTCCTGGATCTCGTGGAAGAACGACAGCACCCGGCCGAGCGCCCGGTCCGACTGCATCCGGGACGCGGCGTCCAGGATGGCCGCCCCCGTCGCCTCGCTGATCGGCGCGTCCGCCATCAACGTCACCAGCGCGCGCGACCGCTCCTCGTCCGACCCCATCTTCTCCACCGACTTCACGAAGGCCTGCCGGGAGGACTCGTCCTGCAGCTTGTCCCGGCCCTGGGGGGCCTCGGCCGACTCGTGATCGTCCGCCTCGTCCTCGCCGTCGCACGCCCGCGCCGCCGCCGGGGCGACGGCCAGCGCCGCGCCCGCCAGCACCGCCGCCCACCGCCCGCTCCAGATTCTCCAGCTCGTCATGTGCCTCACCTCGGGGTTGATGCTATGTATCTAGCACTAAGCTAAAAAATTAGCAACAAGGGCGAGGCGAGGCGCGCGTGTATCATCCGCCCGAGTGATCAACCCCCGCCGCGAGTGGATCCCGGCCCTCATCGCCATCTCCTTCTCCATGGGAGTGGTGCGGTGGCCGCTGAGCGGCCTCGCGGCGGCGGGGTTCGTGGTCGGGGCGACGGCGCTGTCGCTGCTCTGGGGCCGCTGGACGCTGGCGCAGGAGCGGCCGCGGATGACGGCGGTGCTGGCCTGGGGCGTGCTCCCGCCGCTGGTGGGGCTGGTGGCCATGTTCGCCCGGCAGGCCACGCCGTGGGAGGCGCTCTCCCTCTCCGGGCTGGTGGCCGCGTGCGCGCCGCTGGCGGCGGCGGCGGCCCCGGAGCGGAACCAAAGACGAGGGAGCGACTACGCCCTGGCGGCGGTGGTGTCCGCACCCTCGCTGTGGGCCCTGGCCTCGCTCTCGCGTCCGGACTCGCTGTGGCCGGTGGGGATGGCGCTGATGCCGTTCGCCCTGGCGCTCCTGGGCTCCTTCCGCGGGATGGCGCTGGCCGACCGGCGCCGCGCCGACATGCTGGCCGCGATCCGCGCCCGGTCCCTCAGCCTCTCCCAGGGCCACTCCGGCGAGGTGCTGGCGCTGGACGCGGTGGACCCGGGCGCCCGCGCGCTCCTGGACGAGCTTCACCGCTGGCGCCACGAGTTGCTGAAGGCCCAGACGGACTCCTCCAGCACCGGCCCGCAGCTGATCCAGTCCTCGGTGGCGCTGGAGCGCGCGTTGATGGCGGACCAGCGCAGCTCGCACGCCTGGACGGAGGCGCTGACCTCCTTCTGCGCCGGGGCGGACCGCCTCCAGAAGTCCGCCCAGCAGATCTCGCTCCACCTGGACGAGGTCTCCCGCATCACCCAGATGGTGGACCTGGCCGCGCGCCAGGACGAGCGCGGCGCGGCGGCGTTCTTCGCCTCCATGGAGGAGCTGACCCGGCACAGTCAGGAAGTCTCGGACGCGGTGCGCTCGCTCAACATGCGGGTGCAGCTGGTGGGCACCATCATCGACGCCATCACCGGCATCGCCGACCGGGCGGAGCTGCTGGCGGTCAACGCCGAGCTGGAGTCGGAGCGCGCCGGCCAGGTGGAGCGGGCCTTCGCGCTGCTGGCGTCGGAGATGCGGCGGATGGCGGAGCAGGTGATCAGCTCCGCCCAGTCCATCTCCACCGACATCGACGCGGTGGTGCACATCTCCACCGCCGCCGCCTCGGCCGCCAACGCCGCGGTGGTGGCCACCCAGGAGAGCACCCGCCAGGGCCGGGAGCTCACCACCTGCCTCACCGACCTCCTGGAGCGCTCCCGGCAGACCGCCGAGTCGGTGGCCGCCATCCGCGCCACGGTGTGGGACCAGAAGCAGGCCAGCGGGCGGCTGGAGGACCGGGGCCAGCTCCTGGTCCGCGTCTCCCGCGAGGCCAGCGCGGTGGTGAGCCGGCTGGAGACCGTCACCGCGGAGATCCGCACGCTGGGGACCTCGCTCTCTCCTGGAGGCCGGGCGTGAACGGCGGGCGCTCCCGGCTCTGGGGATCCGGGATCTCGGCCGCGTTCGCGGCCTTCGCCGCCGGGCTGTCCGCCGCGGCCGCCACCCCCGCGTCGATGGGGGGCCAGGCCGGGCCGCTGGTGGTGTCGCTCCTGGTCCTCCCGCCGATCCTCCTTTTGGCGTCCCGGCGCTGGATCCCGCCGCTGGCCTGGGTGGTGGCCTGCGCGGCCGCGGTGGTGCCGGGGTGGCTGCCGCCGGTGGTGGCGGCGCGGCTGGCGGCGTGCGGGCTGGCCGGGTCCGCGCTGTGGATGGCCTTCTCCATGCGCCTGACCGCGACGCAGCAGTCGGCGCTGGCCACGGCCGGCGCGGTGGTGCTGGTGGTGGACGGCGCCGTCGGCCCGCGCCTGGGCGCCTACGCCGGCCACGGGGCGGCGGTGGCGCTGGCCACGGCGGTGCGCCTGCTGGCGGTGGGGTTCGTCTCCTGGCTGGCCTTCCGGCGCCGCGAGGTGGAGGAGGACGAGCTCCTGGCGCGGGTGGCGTCGTACCTGGCGGGCGCCGGATCCCTTCCGTCCGACGTGCCGTCACCGCTGGACGAAATCGCCTCAGCGGCCGGCGGCATCCGCGAGCGCATCGCCCTGGAGCGCGAGCGCGCCTCCCGCGCCCGGTCCCGCATCTCCGAGGTGGCGCTGAAGGTGCAGCGGGAGAGCGACCGCTACCAGAATGGCGCCGCGCAACAGGTCGGCTCCCTGAGCGAGACGTCGGTGACCAGCGAGCAGCTGCTCGGCTCCGCCCGCCTGGTGAGCGATCGCGTGCGCGACCTGTCGGAGGTGGCGTCGGCGTCGCTCGTCTCGGCGCGCGGCGGGGTGGAGACCGCCCAGGCCTTCTCCACCACCATCGGCTCGCTGGGGCAGGCGTGCCGCGCGGTGGCGGACCACCTGCTCAAGCTGCGCGAGGCGGTGCACCGGATCGCCGCGTCGCTGGACGCGCTGTTCCGGGCCACCAACAAGGCGGACGTGCTGGCGCTGAGCGCGGAGCTGGAGGCGTCCAAGGCGGAGGGCGAGGGAGGCGGCGAGGCGCGCTTCTCCTCGGTGGCCAAGCAGATGCGCGAGATGGGCGAGGCGGTGACCCGGTCGATGGAGGAGATCGGCCCGCTGCTGGAGGAGATCCGGCAGGCGGTGCAGGCCACCGCGCGCGCCACCGACCTGGGGGTGAGCGCCATCTCCCGCGGCTTCGCGCTCTCCAGCTCGCTGGCGGAGCGGCTGGGCACCATCGCCGACATGGCGGCGGTCACCGTGGAGTCGGTGATGGAGGTCGGATCGATGACCGATCTCCAGATCCAGCGGACCGCGGAGCTGGACCGGTCGCTCACCCGGCTGGCGGACGCCACCCGCAGCCGCACCTCCGCGTCGGCGCCCATGGTCGCCACCGGCCGCGCGCTGGAGGCCATCGCCAGCCCGGACGCCCGGGGCTCGGGCTGACCGGCGCCTGGGCTACTCCAGGGCGGCGGCCGCCTCGACCTCCGGGGCGGTGACCGCCTCGCGGTGGAGGATCCCGCCCAGCCCCACCAGCGCCAGCGCCGGGCTGCGGACCACGGACACCAGCGCGAACACGTGCGCCGGGTCGAACGGGAGCGGGCGCGCGATCCAGCTCCGGCAGTCGTAGGCCAGCCACAGCGCTTCGGAGAGGCCGACGGCCCACCACGCGCCCGCCAGGCGCCCGCCACGCATCAGGTACGCGATCCGGAGCACAGGCGCGATGAGGATGAGCCCGGCGCCGTCGGCGAGGGTGGAGGCCATGCCGATCAGCGCGTTGGCGGCGTGGCGGGGGTTGTCGAAGTCGGCGGACTCCTGGCGGAGCTGGACGACCATCAGCACCAGCGCCAGCGCTGCGATCGCCCCCCACAGCGCGTTGAAGGCGGCCGAGCGGGGGACCTGGAGGCCTGAATGCGCGTAGCTATAGGCGAGCAGGATCAGGCCCCAGATGGTGGCGACGTTCGCCCCCGCCACCAGGACCAGGCGCGGGTAGATCAGCACCGAGTCAGGGAAAATGCTCTGCGGCGGCGAGGTGTAGACCCAGACGCTCCGGACGGCGTGGCCGGCCACCAGCAGCACCGCGCCCGCCGCCAGCAACGTCCAGACCTTCCGCAGGTAGTCCCCCGGCAAGAAGGCCCGCGCCGCCGCCGCCGCGCCGAACGCGCCAAAGATGGCCGCGACCCAGCCGCCGGCGTCGTGGATCTGCCGGACCCGGCCCGGGTCGTCCAGGAGGAGCGACACCGCGGCGAGGTGGACCGCCGCCAGCGCGGCCGTGGCAGCGATCGCCATGCGGGTGCGGGTCATGCTCGGGACAGCTCCTTTCGCAGCTCATCGAGGACGGTGCCGGCGCGCGCGGATCCCACCAGCGTGTTCAGCATGGGCCGCAGCGCGTCCAGCAGCGTGGGCACGTCTTCCCGGCAGATCTGCTCCGGCGAGCGCCCCAGCTTGCTGGTGGCGAAGGTCTTCAGCGCCATCTTCGCGGTGAACGGCCCCAGCAGAGGCGTCAGACGCTGTTCCACCACCTTGCCGTACGAGCGCCCGTCTGGCGTGGTGGTGCTGGACACGGCAGGTACGATAGCGCGCGAGCGAGGGTGGAAGTTGTGGTTCGCCCCCTTGCCGCATGGTAAGGCGCCGCGCCATGAGCGCGAATCGCTTCCCCCGTTCACTCCCAGCGATCCCGGCCGCGCTGGCCGTGCTGTTGGCCGGTTGCCCGAAGGACGACTCCAAGCCGGAGAACCCGCCGCAGAACCCGCCGGCTCCCAAGACGGTGTCGATCACCGTCCTGGTCACCGCCGACGAGCTGGGTTGGCTCCTCCCGGTGGAGGGCAAGGGCGGCGCGGCGGAGCTGCTGGGCCAGTGGGTGGCCCAGGAGAAGCACTGCCCGGCGGGGACGGCGTGCAAGCCCGGCTACGACGCCACGGTGGCGCTCTCCACCGGCAACCACTGGAACGGGCCGTCCATCTCCTCGTTCTTCCGCGGCGAATCCACCGCGGAGGTGATGAAGCGGATGGGGTACCAGGTCTCCGTGCTGGGCACGCACGAGCTGGACTTCGGGCGCGACCAGTTCCTCCGCAACCGCGGCCTGGACGGGATGGCCTACGTGGCGGCCAACCTCAAGGTGAAGGCGGCGGACGCCAAGGACATGGAGCTGCCGCCGTTCAAGATCGTCGAGCGCCAGGGCGTGAAGCTGGGCGTGGTGGGCCTGGCCCGGACCAAGATCGCCGCCAACGTGATGGCCGGCCGGCTGGAGGGCCTGGAGGTGACGCCGTACGAGGACGCGCTGGCCCAGGCGGTCCCGGCGGCGGTGGCCGCGGGCGCGGACGCGGTGGTGGTGCTGGCCGACGAGTGCCCCAGCGAGCTGGAGGCGGTGGTGAAGGCCCACGCGGACTGGAAGATCCCGCTGGTGGCCGGCGGGCACTGCCACAAGCCCTACGCGGCGCAGGTGGGCGGCACGCAGATGGCCTCCCCCGGCCAGCACCTGGAGCAGTACCTGAAGGCGACGATGGAGTTCGACCTCTCCAAGCCCGCCAGGGAGCGGCTGGTGAAGGTGGACGCCAGGGTGGTGGACTCGACCGGCAAGGACACGCCGGACGCGGAGGCGGCCGCGGTGGTGAAGAAGTGGAAGGAGAAGGCGGACGCGGTGCTGGGCGAGGAGATCGGTTTCACCAAGTCCGGCCTGGACCAGGCCTCGCCGCAGATGGCGAAGTGGGTGTCGGAGTCGATCCGCTCCATGGTCGGCGCGGACGTGGCCCTCATCAACAAGAAGGGCCTCCGCCAGGGACTGCCGGCGGGGAAGATCACCAAGGGGAGCGTCTACTCGGTGATGCCGTACGACAACTCGGTGCTGGTGGCGCGGATCCAGGGCGCTCAGCTGGTGAAGAATCTGGAGAACCCGGAGGCGCTGTTCTCCGGCGCGGTCAAGAGCGGCAAGGAGTTCAAGGACGCCAAGGGCAAGCCCATCGACCCGGCCAAGACGTACTCGGTGGCCACGGTGGAGTACCTCTACTTCGGCGGCGACGGCTTCGAGCTGGAGAAGTTCGACCCGCTGCCCAACGAGACCGGCATGGTGTGGCAGACGCCGGTGATCGAGTGGACCAAGGCCGCGCAGACCACGGCCCAGAAGCCGCTCGAGGGGAAGCTGAAGTAGGGGACCCGGGCGCATGAGGCTCCTCGTCCAGCACCGGAGCCACTACGCCTTCGAGCGCCCGGCGGCGCTGGGCCCGCACAAGGTCCGGCTCCGCCCCGCCAACCACACCCGCGCGCGGGTGGAGACGTACGCGCTGCGCATCCCGCAGCCGTGCTCGGTGCGGTGGCTGCAGGACCCGTACGGCAACCACGTGGCCGAGGTGTCCTTCCGGCGCGGCACCACCGTGGAGGCGCTGGACATCGAGGTGGAGCTGTCCGTCGACGTCCGGCCGGTCAACCCGTTCGACTTCTTCGTCGACCCGCGGGCGCTGAAGGCCCCGTTCGAGTACCCGGCCGAGCTGCACCAGGACCTGCTCCCGTTCCTGCTCGCGGCGGATCCGTCGCTGTGCGAAGGCAGCCGGGTGCGCGCGCTGTTCGACGACCTCCCGCGCGACGGCGACACGGTGGGGCTGGTGGTGGAGCTGAACCGGCGGGTGGCGCAGGCGGTCCGTTACGTCATCCGCGAGGAGGCCGGCATCTGGACGCCGGAGGAGACGCTGGCCGAGGGGCGCGGGAGCTGCCGCGACTCCGCGGTGCTGCTGATGGCGGCGCTGCGCTCGCGCGGGCTGGCGGCGCGCTTCGTCTCCGGGTACCTGATCCAGCTCACCGACGAGGGGATGATCCCGGGCGAGCCGAAGGGCGTGGGCCGGGACGTGGTGGACCTCCACGCCTGGGCGGAGGTGTACCTCCCCGGCGCCGGCTGGCTGGGGCTGGATGCGACGAGCGGGTTGTTCTGCGGCGAGGGGCACATCCCGCTCGCCTGCACCGCCTCGCCGCCGCTCGCGGCACCGGTGGAGGGCACCACCGACACGCCGGCCCGCGAGGTCACCTTCGAGATAAGGGTCGGCCGGCTGGGGCACGAGCCGCGGCCGACCCGGCCGTACACGGACGAGATCTGGGAGGCGCTGCTGTGGGGCGCCGCCGCGTCCGACGAGGCGCTGGAGGCGGCGGGCGTGGCGCTCACCTCCGGTGGGGAGCCCACCTTCAACTCGCGCGAGCACCCGGACGCGCCGGAGTGGAACACCGAGGCCATGGGCCCCACCAAGGACGCGCAGGGCCTGCGGCTGGTGGAGGAGCTGCGGCGGCGGATCTGCCCGGGCGCGGCGGTGCTCCGGCGCACCGGGAAGCTGTACCCGGGCGAGTCGCTGCCGCGCTGGGCGCTGGAGCTGGTGGGGCGGCGGGACGGCGCGCCGGTGTGGACGGGGGCGGCGCAGGGCGGGAGCGGCGCCACGGTGGAGGGCGCGCGGGCGCTGGCCTGGGCGATGTGCGACGCGCTCGGCTTCCCGCGGGAGCGCGCGCTTCCGGCGTACGAGGATCCGTGGAGGTTCCTCCAGGAGGAGGCGCAGCTCCCGGTGGACGTGGATCCGCTGCGCGCGGACGTGAAGGACCCGGAGGAGCGGCGGCGGCTGGCGCGGGTGCTGGATCGCGGGCTGGCCACCGAGGCCGGGTTCGCGATCCCGCTGGCGCGGATGGGCGGCGCCTGGGGCAGCGACACGTGGCAGTTCCGGCGCGGGCGGCTGTACCTGCTGCCGGGGGATGGGTCCATGGGGTTGCGGTTGCCGCTGCGCTCGCTGGGGCCCGGGTACGTCCCGGCGCCGGTGGAGCCGGTGGTGGAGCCGCCGGATCCACGGGCCGAGGGGCAGGAGCGGATCGCGGTCCGGGGACGGCCGGAGGCTGGGCCGCCGATGGGCGTGTCGATCATGGGCCTGCGCACCGCGCTGTGCGTGGAAGCGCGCGGCGGCGCGCTGCACGTGTTCGTCCCGCCGGTGGCGTCGGCGGAGGACTTCTTCGCCCTGGTGCGGGTGGTGGACGGGGTGCGGGCGGCGCAGGGGGTCGAGGTGGAGCTGGAGGGGTACCCGCCGCCGGCGGACCCGTCGGTGTTCCGCTTCTCGGTGACGCCGGATCCGGGCGTGCTGGAGGTGAACGTCCCGCCCAGCGGCAGCGCGCGCGAGCACGGGCGGGTGCTGGAGGCGGTGTTCGACGCGGGGCTGCACGCCGGGTTGCACAGCGAGAAGTACCTGCTGGACGGGCGGGTGGCGGGATCGGGCGGCGGGCACCACCTCACGCTCGGCGGGCCGGAGCCGCTGCGGAGCCCGTTCGTGGTGCGACCGGACGTGCTGGGGAGCCTGATCACCTTCGTCCAGCACCACCCGTCGCTCTCGTACCTGTTCACCGGGTTGTTCGTGGGCCCCACCTCGCAGGCGCCGAGGGTGGACGAGGCGCGCCACGACGCGCTCTACGAGATGGAGATCGCCCTGGAGCGGGCCTTCCGCCGCGACGAGCCGTCGCCGCCGTGGCTGTCGGACGCGCTGTTCCGGCATCTCCTGGTGGACGTGACGGGCAACACGCACCGGGCGGAGATCTGCATCGACAAGCTGTTCGACTGGCGCACGCCGCACGGGCGCCAGGGCGTCATCGAGCTGCGCGCGTTCGAGATGCCGCCGCACCCGAGGCTGGCGGTGGCGCAGGTGGCATTGGTCCGCGCGCTGGTGGCGGCCTTCGTCCAGGCGCCGTACCGCGGGCCGCTGGTGCGCTGGGGGCAGCAGCTCCACGACCGGTTCCTGCTCCCGCTTTGGCTGTGGCAGGACTTCGAAGAGGTGCTGGGGTTCCTGGAGGAGCGCGGGCTGGCGCTGCCCGCCGAGGCGTACCGGCCGTTCCTGGAGCTGCGCTGCCCGGTGGCGGGGCGGATGGAGGTGGGGGGCGTCTCGATCGAGGTGCGCAACGCGCTGGAGCCGTGGCACGTGCTGGGGGAGGAGCCCACCGCCGCCGGTACCTCGCGCTTCGTGGACTCGTCGGTGGAGCGGCTCCAGGTGCGCGCGGAGGGGTTGGTGCCGGAGCGGCACCAGCTGTTGGTGAACGGGCGGCGGCTGCCGCTGCGGCCCACCGGGCGGGTGGGGGAGGCGGCGTGCGGAGTGCGGTTCCGGGCCTGGGCGCCGCCGCACAGCCTGCATCCGCACCTGGGCATCCATCACCCGATCCGGATCGACCTGCTGGACGCGTGGGGGCGGCGATCGCTGGGGGCGTGCGCGTACCACGTGTGGCATCCGGAGGGGCGGGCGTTCGGTACGCCGCCGCTGACGCAGTTCGAGGCGTCGGCCCGGAGGGCGCAGCGCTTCACCATCGAGGGGCCCATGGGGTGGCCGGCCGCGCCGCTCGAGGGGGCGACGACTCCGGATGCGCCGTACACGCTGGACCTGAGGCGCTACCGCGCCGACCGGCCCATGCCCGAGGCCGAGCCGGCGGAGAAGGTGGAGGCCGGCGCTCCGCCGCCCGATCCGTTCCTGCCGCCGCAGCCGCTGGCGCTGGACGGCGCCGCCGCGCACCGGGAGGGATCGTCATGACGGCGGCCCCGTCGCCCCTGGCGCGCGCCGCCGGGCGCCGCATAGGTTCACCCCCATGACGCCCGAGCTCCTCGCCGCCGCTCGGCTCCATGACGAGCTCGTGGCCCGGAGCGGGCTGTCGCTCTGGATCGGCGCCGAGCCCACCTTCACCCGGCGTGACGCGCAGGACGACCCGTGGCTGTTCCTCGCCGAGGGTGGCGACAAGGAGCCCAAGGCCCGCGAGCTCCTCGGCGCCATCGCCCGCGCCCTCGAGGTCCCGGCCCGCCTGTTCCGCGCCGAGGGCCGCCTCTACCCCGGCGAGCAGCTCCCCCGCTTCTGCTACGGCGCCCTCTGGTCCCGCGGCGAGCGCGGCGACGTCGCCGACGAGTCGGGCCTGGACGCCTCTCCGGCGCCTCCGCCGCCCTGGGAGCCGCAGACCGCCTGGCTCACCGTCACCCCCGACCCGGGCGTGGTGGAGGTGAACCTGGCCCCGGCGCCGGACCTCGAGACCTTCGCCGCCTTCTCCGAAGCCGTGTACCGCGCCGCCGACCAGGTGGGCCTCTACCCGGAGCGCTTCCGCTTCAACGGCCAGGTGGTGGATTCCGGCGGCGGCGGCCAGCTCACCCTCGGCGGCCCCACCGCCGAGCAGAGCCCGTTCTTCCTCCGCCCCCAGCTCCTCCCGTCCCTCGTCCGCTACCTCAACCACCACCCCGCGCTCTCCTACGCCTTCGCCACCGAGTGCGTGGGCAGCGCCAGCCAGGGTCCGCGCGCCGACGAGGGCGTGCGCGAGCGCTTCGAGGAGCTCCAGGTCGCCCTGGACCGCCTGTCCGCCCGCGGCGACGCCGCCACCCCCGAAGAGCTCTGGCAGTCGCTGGCGCCGCTCCTGGTGGACTCCGCCGGCAACTCCCACCGCGCCGAGCTGAACGTGGAGAAGCTCTGGAACCCGCACTTCGGCGCGCGCGGGAAGCTGGGGTTGGTGGAGCTGCGGTCCCTGCGGATGGCGCCCGACCTGGATCGGATGGTCGCCCTGGGCGCGCTCTTCCGCGCGCTGGCGGCCCATTTCGCGCTCCAGCCCTTCGACGAGCCGCTGGTGGAGTGGGGGAGCACCCTGCACGAGCGCTTCGCCCTCCCGCACTTCCTCCGCGAAGACCTCCGCCAGGTCCTGGCCGAGCTCGACGAGTCCGGCGTCGGCCTCCCGACCCTCCTGGCCGGCGCGCTCCTCCGCGAGGAGCCGCCGCTCGTCGAGGAGACGCTCAAGGGCGCCACGCTGGCCATCCGCCCGGCGCTCGAGTTCTGGCCCCTGCTGGGCGACGTGGCCTCGCAGGAGCGGGCGGGCGCTCGCCTGGTCGATCCCAGCACCCAGCGGATCCAGGTCGAGCTCCGCGTCCGCTCCGGTGAGCTGCGCGGCCGGGTGAGCGCCGCCGGTTGGGAGGTGCCGCTCCAGCGCGCGGGCGCGCAGGGTGGGCAGGAGATCTACGTGGGCGCGGTGCGCTACCGCGCCTGGGCACCCAGCCCCGGGCTGCACCCCGGCCTCGAACCGCTCGACCCGCTGGAGGTGGTGTGGGAACGGGGCGGCGAGACGCTCTCCATCGCGCTGCACGGGTGGATCCCGGACGGCGGCGTGTACGAAGGACTCCCGGCGGACGCCGAGGAGGCGAGGCGCCGTCGGGTCGAGCGCGCGGTGGTCCGGCGAGGCGTGGCGCCGCCCGGCGCGAAGCGCGCCCCGCCCCGAGGCGAGACGGCACTTGCGCTGGATCTCCGCCGCCTGGGTGAGTGACGCCCTAGCGCTTGGCCTTGCGGCGGTTCCCGCCGCGCCCGCCCCCCAGCGAGATGCCGTACTTCTGCGCCTTGGAGCGGATGGACGCCGCGGTGCGCTTGAGCGTCTTGGCGATCTTCGTGGTCGGAATGCCCGACTTCACCAGCGAGCGGAACCGCTTCAGCTCCTGCTCCGACCAGCCCTTCAGGCTGCGCTTCTTCTTTTGCGCCATTGAGGTATCCCTCCCGCGCGGCACCCTAGCCGACCGGGCGCGACGATCAAGCGCGACCGGGCTAGATTCGCCCGCGCGTGCAGACGCAGAGCCAGAGCCAGTCCCAGGGCGCCCCCCTGCCCGATCACCTCTTCTCCGGCTACCGCACCCTGGAGGGGGCCTACGACGAGCTCCTCCTGCCGGACGGCGCGCCCCGCCCCGAATTCCAGGCGGTGGTGAAGCTCCTGAGCGCGATCGCCCCCGAGGAGCTGGCGCGCTGCCAGAACCTGGCGGAGCTGGCGCTGCTCAACCAGGGCGTCACCTTCTCCGTCTACGCGGACGAGCGCGGCCAGGAGAAGATCTTCCCCTTCTGCCTCCTCCCGCGCGTGATCTCCGCCCGCGATTGGGACCACCTCGACCGCGGCCTGCAGCAGCGGGTGCGCGCGCTCCAGCTCTTCCTCGACGACGTCTACGGCGACCAGCGCATCCTCGACTCCGGCAAGGTCCCCCGCGAGCTCGTCCTCGGCTCCAAGCACTACCTCCCCATGCTCCGCGGCGTGCGGCCGCCGGGCCAGGTGCGGATCCACATCGCCGGGATCGACCTGATCCGCGACCCGGCCGGCACCTTCCGCGTGCTGGAGGACAACCTCCGCACCCCCTCCGGCGTCTCCTACGTCGTCGAGAACCGCCTGGTCTCCAAGCGGGTGCTCCCCCAGGCGGTGGACCAGGCGAAGATCCACCGCGTCGACCACTACCCGCCGCGCCTGGCGGAGACGCTGCGGTCGGTCTCCCCGCGCGACCCGGACCAGAGCGTGGTGGTGGTGCTCACCCCCGGCCCGTTCAACTCCGCCTACTTCGAGCACAGCTTCCTCGCCCGCACCATGGGCCTGGAGCTGGTGCAGGCGGCGGACCTGTTCGTCGACCAGGACGAGGTCTTCCTCCGGACCACCCGCGGCCCGCGCCGCGTGGACGTCATCTACCGCCGCACCGACGAGGCGTTCATCGACCCGGAGGTGTTCCGCCCGGACAGCCTGCTGGGCGTGCGCGGGCTGATCCGCGCCTACGTGAAGGGGAACGTGACGCTCGCCAACGCGCCCGGAAACGGCGTGGCCGACGACAAGGCGATCTACGCCTTCGTCCCGGACATGATCCGCTTCTACCTCTCCGAGGAGCCGCTGCTGGAGCAGGTCCCCACCTACGTCTGCGCGCGCGAGGACGACCGCCGCCACGTGGTGGACCACCTGGGCGAGCTGGTGGTGAAGGCGGTGGACGAGGCCGGCGGGTACGGGATGCTGATGGGCCCGCAGTCGACCCAGGCGCAGCGCGACGAGTTCCGCAAGCGGATCGAGGCGGAGCCGCGCAAGTACATCGCCCAGCCGCGGGTGGAGCTGTCCACCTGCCCAACCTGGGACCCGAAGGCGGGCCGCGCGGTGGCGCGCCGGGTGGACCTCCGCCCGTACATCCTCACCAGCCGCGAGGGCCCCTGGGTGCTGCCCGGCGGGCTGACGCGGGTGGCGCTGGTGGAGGGGTCCTACGTGGTCAACTCCAGCCAGGGCGGCGGCTCCAAGGACACCTGGGTGCAGAAGCCTTTGCCATGATCTCCCGGGTCGCCGACCACTGCTTCTGGCTGGGCCGCTACCTGGAGCGGGTGGAGTCCACCGCGCGCGTGCTCTACGTCACCCAGACGATGGCCGGGGACGTGGAGCTGTCGCCGCGCCAGTGCTGGCAGCCGGTGGTGATCGTCTCCGGGGTGTCGGAGCCGTTCGCCGCCCGCTTCGGCGCGGACGCCACCGGCGACGGCGAGTTGGTGCAGCGCTACATGACCTGGGACGAGCAGAACCCCACCTCCATCCAGCGCTCCGTCTCCGCCGCCCGCGAGAACGCGCGCTCCATCCGCGAGGTGGTCTCCCTGGAGGCCTGGGAGGCGCTCAACGAGCTGCACCTGTTCCTGCAAGGCCCGCGCGCTACCGCCGAGTACGACCAGGAGCGCTTCTTCTTCTACCGGCGCGTGCGCAACGCCATGCAGCTCACCATCGGGCTTCTCCGCAGCACCATGCTCCACGACACCCCGCTGGACTTCATCTGGCTGGGGGTGATCCTGGAGCGGTCCAGCCAGACCGCGCGGCTCCTGGACGTCCACCACCACGCCATGACCAGCATGGAGCTGCACCGGGTGGTGCAGGCCGCACTCTGGCTGTCCATCCTCCGGGCCTGCTCGGGCTTCGAACCGTTCATGAAGCGCCACCAGGGCCGGGTGACGCGGGACGCGGTGGCCGCTTTCCTCGTCACCGAGCCGCAGTTCCCGCGGTCCATCCGCTACTGCGTCCACCAGGGCTACCTCACCCTCTCCAGCATCCGCCCGCCGTCGGCGCGCGACCTCCCGGGTGGCGTGGCGCTGGAGCGGTTGCGGGTGCTGGACCACTGGCTCTCCGAGGTCCAGCCGGCGGCGCTGGAGCAGGGGAGCATTCACGAGCTGCTCACCCACGTGGTGGACGAGACGGCCGGCACCTGCTCGGACATCGGGCGGGAGCTGCTGGGCTACGCCGCCTGACGGAGCATCAAGAGACCCAATGCCCAACCTCCTGGCGATGTCGTTCGAGGGCGAGCTCACCCCGTCCTTCGACCTCCGCTGCCTCCAGGCCGCCAAGGTGCCGGACGGGTGGGGTGTGGGCTACTACCCGCCCGGCGAGCCCTCCGCCGCGCTGCTCAAGGAGCCGGCGCCGCAGGCCAAGAGCGATCGTTCGGAGCTGATCAAGGCCTGGGACCACCTGGAGTCGTCCACCTTCGTGGTGCACATCCGCACCGCCACCTGGGGCTCGCTCTCCGACGCCAACACCCAGCCGTTCGCGCGCATCTGGGGCGGGCGCGAGTGGCTGTTCGCCCACTCCGGCAGCCTGGCCTCCCGGCCCACGGTGCCCCAGGGGTCCATCTTCGAGCCGGTGGGCTCCACCGACTCGGAGGAGATCTTCTGCGAGCTGATGAACCGCATCGCCGAACGCAAGTGGCACACGCTGGGCGACGCGGACCCCCAGGTCCTCCACGGCTGGCTCAACACCATCAACGAGTTGGGGACGCTCAACGTCATCCTCACCGACGGGCGGGACCTCTGCGTCTACGCGGACCGCGCCAAGGGCGGCTTCCATGCCTGGGAACTGCTGCCGCCCTACGACAAGGTGGCCTTCGCGGACGACGACCTGGAGGTGGACCTCACCCGCCGCGGGGTGAAGAGCCGCAAGGGCGTGTTGATCACCACCCGCGCGCTGGAGGCCACCCAGGGCAAGCCGCCGGAGTGGAAGTCGCTCCCGCCTGGCCAGCTGGTGCTGATCCGCCAGGGGTCGGTGCGCGCCGAGGTGACCCCGGCCGCCGGAGAGGAGCGATCCGTCCCCGCGCTGCGCCCGCGCGGCCGGAGCGCCCGCCCGGTGCGCGCCGAGCCGCGGCGGCTGAGCGTGGTCCACCGCACCGTCTACACCTACAAAAAGGCGGTAGAGCGGAGCATGCACCTGCTCCGGCTCACGCCGTACCACGACCGGTTGCAGTCCGTGCTCGAGCACCGGGTCGACGTGAACGTGCCGCACGAGGGGCGCGAGTACGACGACGTGTTCGGGAACCAGGTGCGCCGCTTCCTGGTCACCAGCCCGTATGAGGAGATGGTGATCGAGTCCCGGTCGGTGGTGGAGGTGCGGGACACGGACCCGCTGGGCCAGCGCCCGCTCCGCGCCCGCAGCCAGATCCCGCTGGTGTGGATGCCGTGGCAGCGCCACATGCTCAACCCGTACCTGCTCCCGTCGGAGAGCCCGGAGAGCGAGCTGACCGAGCTCACCGAGTACGCGATGAGCTTCGTGAAGCGGAACGACTACAACCTGCTCGACACGCTGCTGGACCTGAACGCGTCCCTCTTCACCGAGTACCGCTACGTCCAGGGAGCCACCACGCTGGCCACCTCGCCGTACGAGGTCTACTGCAACCGCCAGGGCGTCTGTCAGGACTTCACCAACCTCTTCATCTGCCTGATGCGGCTGCTGGGCGTGCCGGCGCGCTACGTCTGCGGCTACATCTACACGGGGCCCAAGGGAAAGCAGCACAAGCAGTCCGAGGCGTCGCACGCCTGGGTCCAGGTCTACCTGCCGGAGGTCGGCTGGACCGGGATCGATCCCACCAACGGCATCCTCACCCAGACCGACCACGTGCGGGTCGCCGTGGGGCGCGTGTACGGCGACGCCACGCCCACCAGCGGGACGATCTTCGTCGGCGGCGGCCCGGAGACGCTGAAGGTGGACGTGCAGGTGGAGGTCGTGGGGTAGGCGTCAGCGCGTCGTGCCGCTGACGTGGAACTCCTGCTCCACGTGCTGCCACTCCCCCTTGTACTTGGGGTAGCGCCAGCGCGTGAACTGGCCCTTGAGGCAGCCAATCAGCCGGCCCTTCGGGTCGACGTTGACCGCCTCCACGTTGGTGACGTGCCCGTCGTTGAGGATGGTCCAGGAGACCTTGTAGCGGCCGCTGCCGCTCTTCTCCCCGAATTCCTGGAGGCACGGACCGAGCAGGACCGCGTACTGGTCGGTGACCTCGCGCGCCTGCGCGCTGGGTAGGCCCTCGCGGGCGGTGGCGCTCGCGCGGGAGTAGTCCCGGAATACCCAGCCGCCCAGCACCTGGCGCTCCAGCGCGCGGCACTTTCCGGGGGCGGTCTCGCGGTCGTAGGCGGCGCAGGCGCGGTCCAGCGCGTCGGTGCGCGCGTAGAGCCGCTGGGCGGCGGGGAGGGCGGACTGCCGCTGCTTGACCGCGTCCAGCGCGTCGCGCACCGCCTGCTCGGCGGTGCCCTGCTGCAAGGCGTCCGAGGAGAGCTGCTCCAGGACCCCGGCGCGCATCGACGCGCAGCGCGGCTCCGGGCAGAGCTGGAGGGCGGCGCGCCGCTTGCCGTCATCCTCCGGCTCCAGGCCCGCCAGGGTGGCGCGGGCCAGCATCAGCCGGTCGCGGCTCTTGCGGTACTCGGCGGCTGCCTTGGCCAGGCACGCGTGGTCCCCCGGGGCGGCGGAGGCCACGCACCGGTCGGCCTCCTCCAGCTTCGCCGCCTCCGCCTTGAACGCGCCGCCGGCCTCGCCCATGGCGTCCAGCGCCCGGCTGCGGCAGCGCGCCACCTCCTTCGCCGGGCCCGGTCCGCAGGCCAGCAGCCACGCCTTGGCGCGTGCCCCGCGGGAGGCCGCGTGCGCCGCCGCCGAGCTCATCGCCCATTTCTCCGCGACCTGGAGGGAGATCAGCGGGCCCAGCGCGGCGGCCTGGCGGGCCAGGGCGGCGTAGTCGGCGTCGGTCTCGGCGGCGTCCAGCTTGCTCCCCAACTCCCGCTCCGAGCGCTCGTCCTCGCTCTCCGCGGCCTGCTCGGCGATGCGGGGCGGCGGCACGTCGGCGTCCATCTTCCCCTTCCCCGGGGCGGGCGGCGGGGCCTGGCTCCCGGGCGGCGCGAAGGCGTCCTCCAGCGCCTTGTCCTCGTCGGTCGGAGGGGGTTGCTGGGCCAGCGACACGGCGGCCCACAGCGCGGCGAGCGGTGCGACCCGGCGAATCATGGGAGATGGAGCCTAGCGCGCCCGGGTCCGGTTAAGCTTGGGCCGCCGTGTTCATCCTGGTCCCGCTCCGGGTCGAAGAGGCTGAGGTCAACCGGTGGCCGGTCGTCTCCATCGGCATCGCGGCGTTGTGCTTCGTGGCCTTCGTGGGCACGTGGGTGATGCCTCGCAACCCCTACGGCGCTTCGGATCGGGCCGTGGATGGGGTGGTGTCGTACTGGGAGGGCCACGCCTACCTGGAGCTGAGTCCGAAGTTCCGGCAGCTCTTCGATATCGGCCCATACGAGCAGGAGCACGCCCGCGCGCTGGCGCGCGAGCAACTGCCCTCCGGGGAGGAGATCGCCGTACAGCAACAGGAGATGGATCGCCGGACAGACGAGGTCATCCAGGCGTACGAGCGCAGCAGCCTGCGGAAGTACGGCCTGGTCCCTGCGCGTGGCTTTCTCCAGCGCGGGTTGATCACGCACATGTTTCTCCACCTGGGGTGGGGGCACATCCTGGGGAACATGCTGTTCCTGTACCTGACCGCGCTGCTCCTGGAGGATCGCTGGGGGCGGCTGATCTTCGCCGCGTTCTACCTGGTCGGCGGCATCCTCTCCGCGGGCGCTCAGTACCTGCTCGACCGGCACTCGTCCGGGTTCATGGTGGGCGCGTCCGGCGCCATCGCGGCCTGCATGGGCGCGTTCTCGGTGCTCTTCGCCGTTCGCCAGATCCGGATGGGGTATTTCATCTGGCTCTTCCTCTTCAAGATCTGGAGGGGCACGTTCCTGGTCCGCGCCTGGCTCTTCGGCGTGATCTGGTTCTCGCTGGAGGTGCTCAAGCTGCTCGCCTCCGCCAGCTCCGACGATCCCGGCAGCGGAGGCGTCGCCTTCGCGGCCCACGTGGGCGGGTTCGCCTTCGGCGCCGTCATGGCGCTCACGCTCAAGTACACCCGGGTGCACGAGAAGATGATCGCGCCCATGATGGCGAAGGCGGGCATGGCGTTCGAGCGGCCCGAGGCCCTGGATCGCGCGGAGGCGGCGATCGCCGAGGGGAACGCGCAGGCGGCGCAGAAGGAGCTGGCGGGTTTGCTCGCCCAGTCGCCGGACCTGGTGGAAGCCAACGTCCTGATGATCAAGCTGGAGATGACGACGAGCCCGCCCGCCGCTCACTCCCGGCTGGAACGGTTCATGGCGAAGCTGTTCGCCACGGGGTCCCAGGAGCTGCCCCACGTGGTGGAGGAGCTGGCGCCGCACATCGAGCACGCCCGGCTGCGGCCGGCCACCGCGTTCCGCATGGGTCAGGCGCTGGACGCCGCGCCGGACGGGCTGAGGCCCATGGCGGAGAAGCTCTTCGCCGCCGCGGCGGCGCAGCCCGGCCCGTTCGCGGCCAAGGCGCTGGTGCGCGCGGCGCAGCTCCGGCTGGATTCGAACGGGGAGGTCGGAGGGGCGCTCGAGTACCTGGAGCGGTTCCGCGCGATGGCCGGCGTTCCGCCCGACCTGGCCGCCCGCGCGGACGAGCTGGAGGAGCGGGCGCGCGACATCGTGGAGCGCGATCAGGGAGGGCCGGGGCGGTTCTCGGGGAGGGCCATCGAGCTGGAGGGTGAGCCCGAGCCGGCCGCCCCCGAGGCGCCCGAGGCCGCCGATCCGTTCGACGCGCCCGAGGAGGCGCCGGCTCAGGCGGAGCCATCCCGCTCCGGGGCGAAGGTGATGGAGTGCCAGCTGGGCGGGATGACGCGGGACGCGCTCTCGCTGGTGCTGGAGGGTGGGCGCCCGGCGCAGGTCCCGCTGGCGAAGCTCCTGGCGGTCGCGGTGGGCGTGGCGACCGAGCCGGCGCCTCCGCCTGCGCCGCCGCGGAACATCCTCTACACGGACCTGGTCACCTCCTGGGGCGGCCCGGCGCAGCCCGCGCAGGTGCTCCGGCTGAAGAGCTCCACGCTGCGGCTGAACAACTTCTACCCCGGGATGAAGCCGGCGGAGGCGTACGGACTGTTCCTCTCGCACCTGCTGGACCAGTCGGGGGCGGCCGGGCTCCCGGACGCGGCAGCCCTGAAGCGCGGCGAATACCCGCGCTTCCCGAACGTAGAGGCGTTCACCCGCGCGCTCTACGGATGAGGCGGCAGCGCAGCGTGCGCCTCCGCGAGGTCGACCAGCCGGAACCGGATGCGGGCGCCGGGGCGGCGTCCTGAGACGCGGCCCCAGTCCGCCTGGATCACGATGGCGATGACGGGGTAGCCGCCGGTCACCGGGTGGTCGGGGCCGAGGACGATGGGTTCGCCGGAGGCGGGGACCTGGATCGCGCCGCGGGTCATGGGCGTGGGGCCGGGGCGGTCGTCGCCGGTGCGGGGCACGGTGGCGCCGGTGAGTCGGGTGCCGGTGCGGTCGCTGGCCGGGGAGATGGTGAATTCGGGGGAGGTGAGGGCGGTCAGGGCCGCGTCTCCGCCACCGAAGCGGTCCAGGTCGGGGCCCGGGAGGACGCGGATCGGCGCGTCGAGGTCGAGGTGGAGGGGCGCGGGCGTCGGGTCCGGTCCGGTCGCAGGGGTGATGCCGAGGCGGTCGCCCTTCCGGAGCACGCGGCCGATCCCGGCCACTGGCAGCGCGCCGCGCCCGCCCAACTGCTCCGGGACGTCGAGGGTGCCGCGGAAGGCGACGGCCCGCACTACGAGGGAGGTGGGGCGCTCGACGATGAAGGTGGAGCCGGGGGCCGCGAGGGAAGGAATGCCGTCCACGGAGATCCAAAGCGGATCGCTGGAGATGCTGAGGCGGAGCTCGCCGAAGCACTCCAATCCCGGGGCGCTGGGCGCGTTGCCAAGCGACGTGTTGGCGGCCGCCAGCAACTCCGGGATCATCGGGCCGCCGCGCGGCACGCCCTGGTGCATGCGCCCGGGCCGACCGCCGTCCTGCACCATCGCCGGTGCTCCGGCGGAAGTGATGACCAACTCGGTCACGGCGCCTCCAGAGATGGGGGCGTGTAAGCGCGCACTGGCGCCGCGATCATTGGTGCCATATCGCGTTGCGCGGGAGCCGACAGGGCGTGCCATCCCGGATTCACGGCGCCTCCGGCATGAAGCGGACGCGGTCGCCGAGCGCCCAGACTGCGCCTTGGTCGGGGTGGAACGGCGTGAAGCCAACCGCGGTGCCGATCAGGTTCCAGCCCCCCGGCGAATCGAGCGGGTAGATCGCCGTGTGCCTCCCGGCCACCGCCACCGAGCCCCTCGGCACCCGGGGCCGCGGCGAGCCCAGGCGTGGCTGGCGCAGCGGCTCCGGCAAGTCCCCCAGGTACGCGAACCCGGGCAGGAATCCGATCACCTGCACCCGGTATTCGCCGCCCGCGTGGAGCTCGATCACCTCCGCCCGGGATCGCCCGGCGCGCCGAGCCACCTCGTCCAGGTCCAGCCCGTCGTACCGCACCCGCACCCGGTGCTGCATCGGCGTTGGGGGCGAGATGTCCCGCGCCCGCTCCAGCGCTCCCAGCGGATCCTCCGGCGGCCGCAGTGGGTGGAAGTAGAACGCCGCGTGCCGCTCGGTGACCACCACGTCCGTCACCTCGGGGCTCCGGCGGAGCGCCTCCAGCACTGCACTCGGTTCCGATCCGCTTGGGAGCGCCAGCCGGACCGCTCCATCCCCCAGCGCCACCAACTCCGCGTCCACCACCCGCCGAGCCTGCTCCGCGATCGCCACCGCCCCCGGCGTGTCCCCGTGCACGCACAGCGTGTCCACGCCCCTGCCCAGCACCAGCCGCGTCGCCTGGGCACGGGCGCGCGCCGGGTCCTCCAGCAATGCCCCCGGCTCCCCGCGCGGCACCAGCGACCCATCCGGCCGCATCCCCCGATCCGCGAACCCCTCCCGCGCGAAGCGCAGCCCCGCCCTCACCGCCGCCTCGCGCAGCGCGCCCCGCGGCGGCCCCAGCACCGTCAGCTCCCGACCCAGCCCGTCCACCGCCCCGCCCACCACCGCCTCCGCCAGCGCCGGCGCCTCGTTCGCCGCGTGGTACAGCGCCCCGTGCGGCTTCACCCACGCCACCCGCTGCCCACCCGGCTCCGCCAGCGCCCGCAGCCGGGCGCACTGCCCAGCCACCTGCGCGCGCAGCACCTCCGGCGCCACCTCCAGCCGCCGCCGCCCGAAGTGCTCCCGGTCCTCGAAGCTGGGATGCGCGCCGGGCGCCGCGCCCAGCCTCGCGCACCGCTCCAGAGCCCGCCCCATCGAGGCGTCGTCGCCCGCGTGCCCGCCGCAGGCGATGTTCACCACCTGCGCGAGCGCGAAGAACGCCTCCGGCTCGTCATCCAGCTCGCCGGCGTCGATGTTGAGGAACACGCGCCCCTCACAGCGAAGCGGTGATCCAGGCGGTGGCCTGGAAGCGCCGCTGGGGATAGAGCACCACCGGCCCGGCGTCGTACCACCAGGAGTCCGTCACGTTGTCCAGCTTCAGCTCCAGGGCCACGCGCTCGGAGAGCCTGGCGCGGACGACCGCGGTACCGATGACGGAGGCCGGCGCCTTCAGCGTGGGGTCCGCGTCGGCGGCCCAGCTGGGGAACCCCGGCTCCATCATCGCCGTCGCCGGCACCGTCCGGTCCCCGGTGGCCAACACCCTCAGCGTGGTGGTCAGCGCCGGGGTCGGGTGCCAGACGGCCGACGCGCCGGCGCTCCACTCCGCCGCGTACGGGAGCCGCTGGTCGCGCTCGTCGCGCGGGCGCCGGAGGGACGCCTGGGCCTGGAGGGCCAGCGACGGGATCGGCTCGAAGTGGACGTTGATCTCCGCGCCCGCGGTGGTGACGAAGGCGCCGTTCTCCGCCTGGACGTACCCCGCCACCGGGTCCGGCACCTGCGACATGGGGAAGTCCGCCGCGCCCTCCAGCGGTGTCCCGGGAGCGCGTGGCGCGTACCCGATGACCCCGTTCAGCCGGGTGAGGAACCCCACGACGCTCACCCGCAGCGACCCCGGCGCGTAGCCGATCTCCAGCTCGCCGGTGAGCGACGTCTCCGGTTGCAGCTCCGGGTTGCCGTAGCTGACGTTCTTCCGGAACGACCGCAGCTCCTGCATCGACGGGCCGCGGTAGCCGCTGCCGTAGAGCCCCTTCACGTACACGTCCGCCGGCAGGTGCAGCACCGCCGCGGCCCGCGGCGTCACCGTGGACCCGTAGAGCTGGTCCAGGTCGTACCGGGCGGAGGCGCTCAGCTCCATCATCTCGAACACGTGGAACTGCGCGTCGGCCCAGGCGCCCGCGCGCAGGTCGTTCAGGCGCGGCTCGGACAGCATCTGCGCGGCGTACAGCTCCGGGAAGTACGCCTGCACGGCGGTCAGCCACTCCACGTCCACCCCGCCGGCGGCGGCGATCTGCTGGCCGAACGCGTAGCGCGCCTCCGCGTGCAACTCGGTGCGCCGGTCGAAGGCGAAGATCTTCCGCAGGAAGTGCCCGCCCATGTCCGCGGACGGACTCCCCGCCACGGGGTTCAGCGGCTGGTTCTCGTAGACCGTCGCCGGGTCGAACGCGATCTGGTCCAGCGCCACCTCCGCGCGCGCCTGCAGCGCCGGCAGCAGCTCCCGAGACCAGCCGAACCGCGCCACGGTCCGCTGGGTCAACAGGCGCGTGTCGTCGCCGCCCACCACGCTGAGCGGGAACAGCGGCGCCCCCAGGTCGGACCGCCCGTGCCAGAGCGACGCCTGGAAGTCGTGCCAGGCCGCCTTGAGGTTGACCGTCGCCGCCTCCTGCCGCGCTCCCACCACGCGGACCTGCGAGCTGGGGGAGAGCAGGAGCGGCTCCCGCAGCGGCGCCAGCGCCGGGTCCGCGGTGTCGGAGGCGTACGAGAACGAGCCGTAGAGCGACACGCCGCCCACCGACGCGCCCAGGCGCATGGAGGCGAACTGCCCGTCCAGCGCGCCGGTGACGCCGTAGCTCGCCTCGGCGTTGCGGATCTTCGTCCAGTCGCGCGTCACCACGTTGACCGCGCTGCCGATCGCCCCGCTCCCCCACACCGCCGCGGTGGGTCCCCGGACGATCTCGATCCGGTCCACGTCGGTCAGGTCTCCCCAGCTCCGGTCCACCAGGTTCCAGCCGAACTGGCGCCACGCCATGTCGTGGCCGTCCACCATCATCCGCAGCATCTGGCCGTGGGTCCCGGTGGCGTTCAGTCCGCGGGTGCCGAGGTCCGGCCAGGCGCCGTCGTCGTTGACGTCGAAGCCCAGGGAATTGCGGAGCGCCTCGCCCAGGGTCCGGTACCCGAGCGCGGCGATGTCCTCGGCCGTGAGCACCGTCACCACCGAGGGCGCCCACTCCGAGGCCTTCGGAGTGCGCGTCGGCACCGCCACCAGCTCCGTGCCGTCCGGCTCCGGGGAGACCGGGGGTGGGGCCGGCCGCGCGGGCGTGGCGGCGTTCGGGGAAGGCAGCGGCTGGCCGGTGCCGTCCTCGATCAGCGGGGCCAGCGTGTCATCGGGAACACCCCCGTCCGTCGCCAGCGCCGGCTGGGCCGCAAGCGCCGCCAGGACTCCCAGCATCCACCGAGCCGCGAGCATGTCCTCGCACTGTAGTGCCCGCCCGCGGTTCGTCCAGGGGTCTGCGGAGCGGGCCATTGCAGGCGCGGTGCCGGATCCCCGCCCCCCTGGCGAGGCGCCCGCCCACGCAGCGCGTGCGCGGTTTCGGGCCGGCGCGCATGGTCTGCGCGCGCGGTGTCCGGTCACCGGAGCGCGTTCTCCGAGGGGCAGGCCCGGTGGCACGCCGGTTGGAAGGGTGGGGCCGCATGGATTCCCGGCTGGGCGAGATCGCCGAGCGGCACCGCATCCGGGCGGACCTCTACGCCGCGATCGGCCGGCTCCTGCGCCAGCCGCCGGGACCGGATGAGCTGCTCGTGCTCCGCGCCGTGCTCGCCCGCCACCGTATGGACGGTACGGCGGCGGCCGGGGCCCGGCCCCTGGACCTCCTCCGGACGCTCGTCGTCGCGCCGGACCTGGTCTCCGCGCGCCGGGAGTACCGCGCCAGGCTGGTGGAGGGGTCGGTGGACCTGGCTTGCGAACCGTCCTACTCCGCCGTGCCCGACGCCGCCTACGCCGCCGTCGGCTTGAACCCTTCTGCGGACAAGGTGCGAGAGCTGGAGGTGCTGGCGGCGCTGAACCAGCGTGCCGCCGACGCCGCCGTGCACGGCAATGCGCAGGAGACGCGCCGGCTGGGAACGCTGGAGCGCCGCTACCTCTCCGCACATGCCGGCATGTGCCTGGCGACGCTCGCGGGGCAACTCCGCAAGGCGAATGGCTTCTACGCCGACCTGGGGCTGGCGCTGGACGCGCTCCTCGAGGACGAAATCCGGGCCAGGGCCTGAAATGGCGCGGCGCGGACCCGGCACACGGTTCGCAATATCGCCGGGTCGTCCATGTCTTCACACGCCTCCCAACGCTTCACACCGGTCGCGAGATGGGTGGCCCTTGCCGGGGCCGCGCTCTCGCTGGGCGCTCCCGCGGGTTGGTACGCGTTGGAGCAGTTGGGCCTCCCGGCGCCGCGCTCTCCGCTGCTGTACGCCTACCTGATCCTCTCGCCCATGGTGGTGATGACGGCTGCGGCCGCACTCCTGGGGGGTGCGCTGGACCGGGCGCGCGAACGCGCGGTGGACCTGGAGGAGGTGAACCGGCGCTACAGGGAGCTGGCCACCACCGATCCACTCACCGGCCTGCGCAACCGCCGCTACTTCCAGGACCGGCTTCGCGAGGAGTGCGCGCGCAGCGACCGCACGGATCAGCCGCTGTCGCTGATCTCGATCGACCTGGACCACTTCAAGGCCGTCAACGACGCCTGGGGGCACCCGGTAGGGGACCAGGTGCTGGCGCACGCGGCGCGGTTGATCGCCGGCTCGGTGCGGACCTGCGACGTGGCGTGCCGGGTGGGCGGCGAGGAGTTCGCGGTGCTCTGCCCCGGCGCTCGCGAGGAGGAGGCCTGCCGGGTGGCGGAGCGCATCCGCCGGTCGCTGGAGCGCACGCCGTTGAGGATGGAGGGCGGGCGGGAGGTGACGATCACCGGGTCGCTGGGGATCGCGGTGCGGGAGCCGGACAGCGGGGTCGAAGACCTCCTCCGCCAGGCGGACCTCGCGCTCTACCGCGCCAAGGCGGCGGGGCGGAACCGGGTGGAGGTGGCGCCGGAGGATCCGACCCCGGCGCCGATGCCGCCGCTCCCCGCGCACCACTAGACGAGGGCTTCGGCGAGGCGCGCCAGGGCCGGGCGGTCGAGCTTTCCGGTAGCGGTCCTCGGCAACGACGGCCGTAGCTCGATCCGCGCCGGCAGCATGTGGGCGGGCAGGACGTCGCGCAGCGCCGCGCCAAGCTCCTCCGCGGAGCGGGCATCCCCGGCGGCGAAGGCCCACAACCGGCAGCCCGAGACCGGATCGCCCACGGCGATCACCGCCGCCTCCCGTACCCCGGGGGCGCGCTCGATCGCGGCCTCGACCTCCCCCAGATCGACCCGGACGCCTCCGACCTTCACCATGCGGTCGAGGCGGCAGACGAAGGAGAGCTGGCCGTCCGGACCGCAGCGGACGTGGTCGCGGGTGCGGAACCAGCGGCGGGCGAGTTGCCCCGGTCCGGCGGCGAGCACGAACGCTTCGGCCGTGCGTCCGGGGTCATTGCAGTAGCCGTCCAGCAATGTCGTGCCGCTCACCAGCAGCTCGCCCTCGGTGCCCGGGACCCAGGCGGCCGGCGCGCCGCCCTCATCGCTGCGCGCCACGTCGACGTTGGAGACGGCGGTTCCAATGGGGAGGACGTCCGGCACCGCGGCCTCCGGCGGGAACGACGCCGCGGTCATCAGCGCCGCCTCGGTCGACCCGTACCAGTGGTGGAGGGTCGCCTTCGGGAAAACGGCGCGGAGCGCGCGTAGCGAAGGCGGGTGAGGGGGTTCGCCAGAGAAGATCAGCGCCCGGAGGGCCGGGAAGCGGTACGTCGCCAAGGAGGGGAGCTCGGCCAGGCGCCGGAGCATCGACGGGACGGTGAAGAGCACCGTGGGCTGCGCGGCGGTCAGCCAGCGCGCGAACGCGCCTGGCATCGCTGCGTCCGGCTCGGGCACCAGGTGGACGGTGGCCCCCGCGCGCACGGCGAAGTGCACGTCGAGGGAGGCCACGTCGAAGAAGAGGGGCGAATGATTGGCGATCACGTCGTCGCCAGCGCCAGCCAGGATCCGGTCCGCGGCTTCGAGGTAGGCCAGCGACGCGCGGTGCGAGATCGCCACGCCCTTGGGCGTCCCGGTGGAGCCCGACGTGAAGTACACGTAGGCGAGGTCGAGATCGGTCAACGCCACTGGGCGCGGCGCTCCGGCGCCTTCTCCCAGGTGGCGTGCTCCGGGGACCTCGCGATCCCAGATCACCGGCGCGCCGCCCGAGGCCTCCGCCAGCTCCGGCCGCCCTCCGTGCGCGATCAGCGCGGCCCACTCCGCCTGGGCGCCGATGGCGCGCAGGCGAGCGACCGGAGAGGCCGGATCCAGGGGCACGTAGGCCGCCCCGGCGAGCAAGGTCCCGAACCACGCCGACACGGCCTCCGGCGATTTCAGCAGGCAGACCCCGACGCGATCTCCCCGCCGGACGCCGTGCGCCTGCAGCAGCGCGGCGATCCCGAGCGCCTCCCTGGCCAGCTCCCCGTAACTCAGCGAGCGCCCCTCCAGCGCCACGGCACGCGCGTTGGGAACCTCCTGCGCCCGTTGCAGCAGCTGCTCCGCCAGCGTGCACGGCTGGAGGCGCGCTCTACGGCTTGGCAGGCGCCCGGAGCCGTCCTGATCGCTCATCACGCGGCACGGAGTATCGCCACGCCGGGGCAGGGGCTTCCAGTGCCGGTGACACCTCGCGCCGCCTCCGGTGCTAAACCGTCGGGCTGGCCGATGCGATCGAGCGACGACGAAGTCGTCTTCACCGGGATGGGGCAGATCAGCGCGCTCGGCCGCGGTTGCACGTCGCTGTGGGAGGCCATCCGCGAGGGTCGGGACGGCCTGCGCCCGGTGCAGCGGTTCCCGTTGCCTGCCGGAGGGCCGAGCCTGGCCGGGTTGGTGCCGGGCCACGACGGCCCCCTCCCGGACGCCGAGCCTCCATACCTGGACCTGTTCCGCCGCTTCGCGCTGGATGCCGCCCGCGAAGCCATCGACCAGGCGAGGGCCGGCGACTTGCTGGGCGCCGCACCCTCCCGCGCGGCGCTGGTGATCGGGACCAACACCCTCTTCGACACCGTGCCGCCGCAGGAGCTGGCGTCCGCGGTGGCCACCGGGCTCGGGATCCGCGGCCCGCAGATCTGCGTGGGCACCGCCTGCTCCGCGTCGACCCTGGCCATCGGACTGGGCCGCGACCTTCTCGACTGCGGGGCGGCCGACCTGGTCCTGGCGGGAGGGACCGACGTGCTCAGCCCCGACGTGTTCGCGGGATTTCACGCGCTGGGGTTGCTGAGCCCCGGCCGCTGCGCGCCGTTCAGCGATCCGCGCGGCACCGTCCTGGCCGAGGGAGCGGGGTTCGTGGTCCTGGAGCGGCGCCGCCATGCGGAAGGGCGCGGTGCGGCCCCGCTGGCATCGCTGCTGGGCTACGGGCTGTCCGACGACGCCTACCACGAGACCACGCCCGATCCCGCGGGCGGCGGGGTGGCTCGCGCGGTGAGCGCGGCGCTGCTCGACGCCGGGCTTTCGCCGGAGGCCATTGGCTACGTCAACGCACACGCCACCGGCACCGAAGCCAACGACGCCGCCGAGTGGCGTGGCCTCGGCCAGGCGCTGGGGGACCGGCTGGCCCGGGTCCCCGTGAGCGCGAGCAAGAGCTTCCTGGGCCACGCGCAGGGATCGGCGGGCGTGCTCGAGCTGATCGCCAGCCTGCTGGCGCTCCGGAGCCAGGCTGTCCCTCCCACGCTCCACTTCACCTCGCCGCGTCCCGGGTGCCCGTCCGATCCCGTCGCGGCGTCCGCCCCGCGCCCGCACCGCTACCAGGCCGGCCTGTCCACCAACTCGGCGTTTGCGGGCGCCAACGCCGCGGTGGTGTTCGCCCTTCCGGATCAGCATCGGGGGCCCCGGCCAGCGCCGCGTCCGGTGTTCGTGCACGGCGCCGGCGCGGTCGGCCCTCACGGCGTGGGCCTTTCCGCCCTTCGCGGTCACCTGGAGCGAGGCGCTCCCGGCCGGCCCGAGGTCAAGCCCTTCGCGCTGGAGGAGCTGGTGCCGTCGGCGGACCCGCGCCGGCTGGATCCCAGCAGCCGCTTCCTGGCGGCGGCCGTCGCTTCCGCGCTCGGCGAGGCGAAGCTCCAGGTCCACGGAGCGCTGCGCGCGAGGTCCGGGCTGATGGTGGGTTCCAGCCGCGTCTCCCCAGAGACGAGCGAGGCGCTCTTGGAGAGCGTCCGAACGCGCGGTCTCTGGAAGCTGTCCTCGGCGGCGTTCGCCAGGCGCGTCCTGGGCGCTCCCGCCGGTGCCTGCGCCCGCCTGCTGTCGCTGCGCGGACCCACCGGCACGCTCGCCACCGGCGCGGGCGCGAGCCTGGTGGCGGTGGCCTGCGGCGCGCATCACCTGGCTACCCGGAACGACGTGGAGGTCCTGGTCGCCGGTGGCTTCGACGAGCGCGGGGCGGCCGCGGGCGGCGGAGAAGGAGAGGGGGCGGGCTGCGTGGTCCTGGCCTCCGGGCCCGGGAGCGGTCCCGCGGTTCGCCTGGCAGGGTGGGCCCTCGCCGGATCCGGGGACGCCGCCGCCGCGATGAAGGAAGCGCTGGCGCGCGCTGGAGTGGATGCCCCGGATGTCGAGTTGGTCTTCGGCCGGGAGGAGGGGGTCCCTCGCAGCCTGGATCGCGCCCGCCGGGTCGATCCGGAGGCGGTGCTGGGACGGTCCGACTCGGCCGGTCCGGCGCTCGGGCTCGCCGCGGCGTACGCCGCCGTCCGCGATGGCGCGGCCCGGACCGCGGCGGTGTTCTCCAGCGGCGGCTCTGCGGCGTGCGCGGTGCTGCTCCAGAGGTGCTCGTGAGTCCGCCCGACGTGCCCGCCCCCAGCGGGGCGCTCCGCGAGACCCTGGATGCCCGGCAGGCGGTGCTGGACCAGGTGCGGGCGATGCTCATCCGCCAGCTCTACCTCCGCCGCGAGCCGGACGAGATCGATCCGGACACTCCGCTCTTCGGGAGCGGCCTGGGGCTGGACTCGGTGGACGCGGTGGAGTTGCTGGTGAGCCTGGAGACGGTCGCGGGCATTCGCGTGCCCGACAACCGGGCCGCGGTGAGCGCCCTGCGGACGGTGGGCTCCATCGTCGACCTGTTGCTCGGCGCGCCGCCCAGCTTCAGCCGGACCGGGCCGGAGGGTCCGCTGCCGGCGGTCCGCACCTCGGTAGCGCTCTCGGCGCAGCCGCACGTCCGCTGCCTCCGGGTCTCGGGCGAGGG
>DATBSS010000259.1:0-4148 GCA_036559665.1 Myxococcaceae bacterium | reverse complement strand
TCCGCCCGATTCCCGCTCGCTCCACCGGACTGGTGGACGTCCTGGACCGCGTCCTCGACAAGGGACTCGTGGTGGCCGGAGACATCAAGGTCTCGCTGGCGGAGGTGGAGCTGCTCACCATCCGCATCCGCTTGATCGTGTGCTCGCTGGATAAGGCACAGCAGATCGGCCTGGATTGGTGGAGGTACGACCGTTACCTGTCGCCGGGGACCCCCGAATCGTCCGAAACGGAACATCTCCGGCAAAAGATTCGTTTGCTGGAAGACCAAGTGGCGAAGCTTTCCCGCGCGAGGCGCGGCAGGAGATAGCGGCCCGCCCGAGGCCAGGAGCGCACGATGCCAGTAGAGAGATCATCCGGTACGACCAGCCTCATCGATGTGCTCGATCGCGTGCTCGACAAGGGCATCGTCATCGACGCGTGGGTGCGAGTGTCCCTGGTCGGCATCGACCTGATCACGGTCGAGGCGCGTATCGTCGTCGCCTCCATCGATACGTACCTCAAGTACTCCGAGGCCGTGGGCCAGGTGGCGCCGGTCTCCCGCCCGGCGGCCGAGCTTCCGGCCGCGACCGAGGCGTCGGCGGAGAGCGCGGCGCTCCGCAAGGAGTTGGCCAAGACCCGGCGGCGCGGGAAGCGGGCCCAGTAATCGGTCCCGGGACCGTTCCTGAAGGAGCCGCCGCTTGCTGTCCCGCGCATCCATCGCCCGTTCACCATCGCCCCAGCGTCCGAGCGCGGAGGCGAAGGTGTTCCTGCTGGAAGCGCTGCTGGGAGCCGACGATCTGGAGGCCTGCTCGCGGCTGGCGATGGAGTTCCTGGAGCGCTGCTGCGGCGTGACGCACGCGATGGTGGTGGCCTCCAGGCCGGGCGAGCCCCGCCTCCTCCTCGTCTCCGCCTCCCGCGGCCTGTCCTCCAGCAGCCTGGACGGCTTCTCGGTGGACATGGACGCCTGGGAGCAGCCCCTGGTCCGCGTGTTTAGCGGCAACGTCCCGGAGGCGTTCCCGGCCGGGAAGGTGCGCACGCCGATCCGCGGGCCGCTGTGGGCGCTGCCCCTGGGCGGCCGCGCTTCCCCCCGCATCGAAGGACACGCGGTGGCGATGCTGCTGCTGGGCGGCGCCGGGGAGATCCCGCCGGACGTGCGCTGGGTGGCGGACGTGCTGGGGGAGAAGGCGCAGCGCCTCCAGGTCACCACCGAGACCGCCGAGCGCACCTTCCGCCGCGAGCGCGCCCTGCTGTACAGCGTGGTGAACGCGGTCACCGACCCCATCCTCCTCACCGACACCGAGGGGCGGCTGATCATCGCCAACGCGCGCGCCGAGCGGTTGTTCGCCTCGCGCGAGGACGACAACGAGGGCCGCCGCCGCGCGGTGAGCCTCAACAACATGCTGTTCTCGGCGGCGCTCTCCTCGCAGCTGGTGGACCACGCCGAGGGGAGCCCCCGCAACGAGGTCCTGCTGGTGGACCCGTCCGAGGGCGAAGACCTGCTCTTCGAGCTGCTCGCCACCCCGGTGCGCGAGCCGGACGGGCCCGGCGTGGTCTCGGTGCTCCGCAACGTCACCGACGTGCGCCGCGCCACCCTGGAGGTCGGCGAGAGCTACCGGCAGCTGCACCAGGCCCAGCAGGAGATCCGGTCCGAACGGCACCGCCTGGACCTGGTGCTGGACTCGGTGGTGGACCCCATCGTGGTGACCGACGCGGCCGGCGACATCGTGATGTTGAACCCGCCCGCGGAGCGGCTGTTCACCGCCCCGCAGGAGGGCCGGGACGACGAGCAGCGCCGGGTCCGGGCCAACGACGCGCACTTCTCGTCCTTCGTCTCCAACCTGCTCTTCTCCGGCGACGACATGCGGTGGCGGGGCGAGATCAGCCTGATCGACCCGGTGGACGGGTCCGCCCGGCCGGTGGAGGCGGTGGCGGGGAAGATCCTCTCCGACCGCGGCGAGATCAGCACCGTGGTCACCATCCTCCACGACCGGCGGGAGGCGCTGGAGCGGGTCGCCCTCTACGAACAGCTCAGGCGCGGCGCCGACGAGCTGGAGGCCAAGGTGCAGACCGCCACCGCCGAGCTGGCCGACCAGAACGAGCTGCTCCGGCGCCAGGCCATCCAGCTGGAGCAGGCCTCCGCCGCCAAGAGCCAGTTCCTGGCCAACATGTCCCACGAGCTGCGCACGCCGCTCAACGCCATCCTCGGCTACTGCAACATGATGGTGCAGGGCGTGAACGGGGACATGACCCAGTCCCAGAAGCGCAGCCTGATGCGCATCGACTCCAACGGGCGCCACCTGCTGGAGGTCATCAACGAGATCCTGGACATCACCCGCATCGAGGCGGGGCGGATGCCGCTGCACACCTCCGAGGTGCGGATCCAGGAGCTCCTCAACGAGGTGCTGGCGGAGCTGGAGCCGATCATCACCCGCTCCAAGCTGCCGGTGCTGGCGGAGATGCCGGGCTCGCTGCCGGTGCTCTACAGCGACCGGCAGAAGGTGAAGCAGATCGTCCTCAATCTCCTCTCCAACGCGCTCAAGTTCACCCCGCAGGGCTCCATCCGGATCACCACCAACTACGACTCGCGCGCCAAGGAGCTCCTGATCGCCGTGCAGGACACCGGCATCGGGATCGCGCCGGAGAACCAGGAGCGCGTGTTCGAGGACTTCCAGCAGGTCGACAGCTCCCCCACCCGGCCGTACGGCGGCACGGGCCTGGGGCTGTCCATCTGCCGCCGCCTGGCCACCATGCTCGGGGGGCGGATCACCCTGCAGAGCGTGCTCGGCCAGGGTTCGACGTTCACGATGCACCTGCCGAGGCGGGCCAGGGCGCGCTGAGCGCCGGGAGACCATGGGGACGACGAAGGACAAGCGCCGCACGACCACCCGGAAACCGACCGGGAAGGCGAAGAACAAGGTGAAGGCGAACGGGGCCGCGGCGCCCCTGGCCAGGAGCTCCCGCACGGCCGCCAGCCCCCTGGTGCTGGTGGTGGACGACTACGAGGACGCGCGGGAGATGTACGCCGAATATCTCCAGTACTCCGGGTTCCGGGTGGCGGAGGCCCGGAACGGCATGGAGGCGATGGAGAAGGCGTTCGAGCTGAGGCCGGACCTGATCCTGATGGACCTGTCGCTGCCGGTGATGGACGGCTGGGAGGCGACGCGGCGGCTGAAGGCGGACGCGAGGACGAAGGCCATCCCGGTGGTGGCCCTCACCGGGCACGCGCTGGCCGGGCACTCGGACGGCGCCCGGAAGGCGGGCTGCGACGCCTTCGTCACCAAGCCGTGCCTCCCGGACGCGCTGGTGATGGAGGTCCGGCGGGTGCTGGAGGAGTCCCGTGCGCTGGCCTCGGGGAAGTCGAAGGCACGGAGCTGATTGGGAGACCTGGTGATGCCCAAAGCGCAACGGAAGCCGAAGACGAAGCTGAAGAAGACGAAGACGAAGACGAAGCCGAAGACGAAGAAGACGACCAAGGCCACGCCGCCGGCCAAGACGGCCGCCCGGAAGCGCCGCGACGGCCTGCACGCGGTGCCGGATCCGCTCCCGCGCGAACGGCCCGGGGATGAGGCGGTGGCGTTGGTCCCCATCCTCCAGGAAGCGGACCAGCGGACCGCCGAACAGCGGACCAGCCGGGCCGCCAGCCGGGGCAAGTACGTCTACTGCATCATGCGGACGTCCGAGCAGCTCAAGTTCGGGCCCATCGGCATCGGCGTGGAGCCGTCGGACGTCACCACGGTGAACTTCAAGGACCTGGCGGCGGTGGTGGCGGACGTGCCCATGGGCGTGCTGGACCCGACGCGCGAGAACGTGCTCGCGCACCAGCGGGTGAACGAGACGGTGATGAAGGGCCACACCGTGCTGCCCATGTCCTTCGGCACCGTGTTCAGGACGGCGGACGACATCGTGGAGCTGCTGCGGAGCGCGTACGACGCGTTCGGCGACGTGCTCCACAAGATGCAGAACAAGACCGAGTTCGGCCTCAAGGTGCTGTGGGACCGGGACCTGGGCATCAAGGAGATCGAGGCGGAGGACGAGGGCCTGCGCAGGCTGAAGAGCGAGATCGCCTCCGCGCGGGGCTCCACCTACTTCGCGCGCGTGCAGTACGGGCGCGCGGTGGACTCCGCGCTCCAGCTGCGGTCGGAGCGGTACGTAGCGTCGATCTTCGAGG
>DATBSS010000258.1:0-1553 GCA_036559665.1 Myxococcaceae bacterium | reverse complement strand
GGACGCCGGAGCGCCCGACCGTGCTCTCCATGCCGGCGGACGAGGTCCTGCCCTTCGACGAGGTCTCCCCGGATGCCACCACCGTCTCCGAGCGCCTGGGCGCTCTCTTCCACCTCGCCCAGGGGACGCCGTTCTCCGCGCTGGTGCTCTCCCGGCGGATGCTGGTCCGCCGGGTGCTCCAGCCGAAGGTGGTGACCGCTCTCTCGGCGCTGATCGCCGTGGGGCAGGAGCACTCGCGGGACGACCTGGCGCGAAGGCTGGTGCGGATGGGGTACCAGTCGTCGCCCCTGGTGGAGGACCCGGGCACCTTCTCCGTCCGCGGCGACCTCATCGACGTCTTCTCCCCGCTCTACGACCAGCCGCTGCGCCTGGAGCTGTTCGGCGACACCGTGGAGTCGATGCGGCTGTTCGACCCGGAGACGCAGCGGACGGTGGGCGCGGTGAAGCACGCCTTCCTGGCGCCGGCCCGCGAGCTGCTGGTCAACGACGACACCCTCCCGCGCGCCGAGGCCGCGGTCCGCGACGCCGCGGAGAAGGTCAACACCCCCACCTCGAAGATCCGCGAGCGCATCGACCAGCTCCGCGAGCAGCGCACCGCCTTCGGCCTGGAAGCCCTGCTCCCCGGCTTCTTCGAGGGCGGGCTGGGGACGGTGTTCGACTTCCTCGCCGCGCTCCCCAAGGCCCCGCTGTTCTACGCCGACGACCCCATGGGGCAGGACCGGGTGGAGGAGGAGCTGCGCGGGGAGATCGACCGCGCCTTCGCCGACGCCGGACGCCGGGGCGACCTGGCGTTTCCGCCCGAGGCGCACTTCCTCTCCCGCGACGAGCTGCGCCGGGCCATGGCGGGCCGGCGGGTGGTGGAGGGCGGAGGACTCTCGCTGGAGCAGGGCGGCGGGCGCCCGCCGGTGGCGTTCGCGCACGGCACCACCCAGGACCTCCGGCAGGCCATCCTCTCGCACCACGGGGAGGAGGGCGCGCTCACCCCGCTGGTGGAGCGGCTGCAGCGCTGGCGCGAGATGGGCGTGGCGGCGGCGGTGGCGTGCGGGACGCTGAGCCAGGTGGACCGGCTCAAGCGCCTGCTCCTGGACCGCAACCTGGTCGTCCGGGTGCACCAGGAGTCGGTGGAGGACACCTCCCGCCTGTACGAATCCAACGTCCACGCCCACCTGTTCACCGGGGAGGTCTCCCACGGCTTCGTGGATGGCCCGGGCGGCTTCGCGGTGCTCTCGGACGAGGAGATCTTCGGCGCGCGCTCGCGGCGCAAGGTGCGCCAGCGGAAGGGGGACGCGGCGTTCGCGCAGTCCTTCCGCGAGCTGAAGGAGGGCGACCTCATCGTCCACACCGACTTCGGGATCGGCCGGTACAACGGGCTCGTCAAGATGACGGTGCAGAGCGTGACCGGGGACTTCCTGGTCCTGGAGTACGCCGGCCGGGACAAGATCTACCTCCCCGTCCACCGGATGAAGTTGATCCAGAAGTTCACCGGCGGCGACCCGTCGCACGTGGCGCTGGACAAGCTGGGGGGCACCAGCTGGGAGAAGACGAAGAAGCGC
>DATBSS010000257.1:0-15781 GCA_036559665.1 Myxococcaceae bacterium | reverse complement strand
TGATCTCCTCAGACCGCGCGAACGTGTAGTTGAGCTCGTCTTCGAGCTCCTGGACGATCATGCAGGTGCGCCACAGCGACGTCTTCTTCGACTTCAAGATGTCGCCGTAGATGTGATCGCCGACGTACAGCACGCGCTCGCCCGCGTACTGCGTCAGCCGCTCGAACGCCTGCAGGTTCCCGCCCTGGTACACCTTGCCGCGCTCCAGCGGCGCCTGGTCCGGCAGCTCCCGCAGCTCGCCGGTGGCCAGGTCCAGCTCCTGGAAGGGGCGCAGCTCGTTGAAGAAGGCGGGCTTGGAGGCGCCGGTCACCACCAGGTCGAAGTAGTTCCGCCAGGCCGGGTACTCCGCCACCACCCCGTCCAGCAGGTAGCCCATCACCACGTCGGTGTAGTCCCAGAGCGAGTTGGTGAGCAGGAACAGCTTCTTGCCGCCGGAGCGCAGCTTGTGCAGCGCGGGCCCCAGCTCCGGGTCCTTGAAGATGTAGTGGCCGATGTCCTTGCGGATCTCCCGCTTGAGCGAGTTGTCGCGGTGGACGGTGTCGATGGCCTCGCGGATGTCGTCGTAGAGCCGCTCGTAATCGACCGTCCGCCCCAGGGCCTCCAGCCGGTCGATGATCCCCGAGTACAGGTACGCCTCGGGCAGGGCGAACAGGGTGTCGATCCACGCGTACTGCGAGTTCTTGAGGCGGATCCGCTCGTGGCGGTAGAGGCGCTTGCGGGTCGCGTCGTCCAGCGGGCGCAGGCCATGGTAGGCGCGCCCCACGTGGCCGAAGCGGTCCATCTTGATCAGGTTGCCGTTCGGCCGGTCGACCGCCAGGCCGCGCATCACGAAGCTGTGGTCGTACTGGAGCGAGCGGAGCTCCTCCGGGTAGCCGCACACGCCCACCAGGCGGGCCAGCGTCATGTCGAAGGAGAGCTGCTCGATCCTCCGCATGTGGTAGATGGCCAGCGTGTAGTCCATGTCGAAACCGACCATCTCGATGTTCGACATGCGCAGGTTGCGGTTGACGAAGATCTGCCGGGCGCGCTCGATCTCGCGCACCTCCCGGGGCGCGGTGAGCAGGCGACCCAGGTCGGGGTCGGTCAGGATCTCCCGCGCGCGCTCGAGGCCGGTGGTGCGGGACTCCAGGGACAGGGGCTTCAAGGGACCTCCTTTTTTACCACGGCCATCCCGTTTCTTGCGGGCCTTCGAAGGCGCGTGGCACGCTCCCGTCCGCGCATGAACGGCCGGCGCGGTCACAGGCAGGCACCCAGCACCGAGGAGGCGGACCAGCTCCGCGCGCGCATCGCCGAGCTGGAGGACCGCCTGCGGCTGCTGGAGGCGCACGTGCGGCGGCTGACCGCCCAGACCTCGGCGCTCGCGCAGCAGTCCCGCCGCCCGCTGCCCAAGGTGCCCGCGGCCCGGCCCCGGCCCCGGTGCCCCGGTTGCCGGCTGGAGCTGCCCAAGGGCCGGCGCGGCGAAGCGTGCGTGTGGTGCGGCTTCGTTTTCGACGCGGTCCAGATGGGGTAGAGACGTACCGGAATGCCCCGGGCGGAACAGCGCTGACATGCCGACCTACCGCCTCACCGGGCGCCTCTCGTCGAGCGAGCTGTACGAGCGCCACGCCGGCCTGGCGGAGAGCGGCGGCCAGGTGGCCGTCCACCTGTTCACGGAGAAGGCCTCCGAACCGAAGCTGGTCTCGGTCCTCGCGGACGCCACCCGGCAGATCGCCCGCGGGCCGACCGGGCTCCTGGCACCCATGGCTGCGGGGCTGGTGAAGAAGCGGGTGGTGGTGGTGTTCCCGGCGGTGACCGGCGTCACCCTCCAGTCCGCCTTCACCCGGCTCCACAACCGCGACGTGCTCCTCCAGCCGCCGGTGACGCTGGCGCTGGTGCTGGAGATCCTGGACGCGCTGGCGCGGGCGGGCGAGCGGGGGGCCTGGCACGGCGCGCTCACCCCGGACACGGTGTTCCTGGACCAGGAGCTGGGGATCCGGATCGGCGACTTTGGGTTGGGCAGCGCGGCGCATGCCATCCCCGCCCTGCGCAAGCTGCTCTGGCCCAAGGCGCGCGAGGCGTACCGGGCGCCGGAGGCGGCGCAGGGACAGGCCCCGTCGGAGGCGGGCGACGTCTACGCGGCGGGGGCGCTGGCCTACGAGCTGTTCACGCTCCACAAGCCCGGCGGCGACAAGGCCCAGGTGAGCGCGCGGCGGGAGGCGCCGGCGCCGCCCTCGCGCCTGGACCGGCGGATCAACCCGCGGCTGGACCAGGCGCTGCTCAAGGCGCTGGACTATTCGCCCCAGCGGCGCCACCGCACCTGCGCCGAGTTCGCCCAGGCGCTGCGCCAGGCGGCCGCGGCGGTGGGCGGCGCGGCGGCCGTCTCCGAGGTGCGCAAGCTGTCCGTGGACCTGCGCTCCCGCGAGGAGGACCGGACGCTGGGCCCCCCACCGTGGCCGGAGCCGTTCCAGGTGGACCTGCTGGGCGAGGAGCCGTCCGCCGACCGCACCGAGGTGGCCAGCCGGCCGGGGGGCGGCGGGCGCTTCGATCGCACCCAGGAGGTGGACCCGCGCGCCGTCTCGCAGGAGACGCCGCAGATCGACGACGGCGGCTGGGGCTCGGCGCCGGACACCATCTCCACCGTGGACGACGCCGCCAAGATGGGCGTGCTCCGCCCCATCCGCCCGGACAGCAACGACGGCGACATCGACGAGAACGCGCCCGGCCGTACCCGGCCCATGCGGCCCAAGGGGCAGAAGGGCACCACCGGGCCCTCCGGGCCGAAGCCCAAGGGGAAGGGGTTCATGCCGGCCCGGGTGGAGCCTCCCCCGCCGGCCCGGCACGAATCGCCCCCGCGCCCGCTGGTGGACCGCCCGCCGGCCGCGCCTCCGCCGCCTGCGCGGGCGCACCGGAGCCCGACGCTGGTGGTGCTGTTGGACACGCTTCGGCGGAGGAAGCGCCTCCTCTGGCGCGTCTCCGCGGCGGCGCTGGTGGTGGCGTTGCTGGCGGCAGCGGGCATCGGCTTCCAGCGGTGGCGGGAGCGGGTCCAGCACGAGGAGGAGGTGAAGGCGCTCTTCGGGAAGCCGGGGCAGGGCAATGAGACCACCCCGCCTCCCGACCCGGGCCGGCCGGCGCTCCCCAAGGAGATCGCCGCCATGCCCGAATACGCCACCCCCGGCCCGGACGGCGCGGCCTTCCTCACCGTGCTGTCGGACGTCCCCGCCTGGGTGCTGATCGACGGGGCGCGCCTGCCGAAGACCACGCCGGTGTTCCGGGTGCCGGTACCGCCCGGCAACCACCTGGTGGTGGTGATGGACGGCACCGGGGCCACGCGGGAGCAGGACCTGCCCTTCGAGGTGGGGAAGCTCCAGCGGATGGACGTCAAGCTGTCCCGGAAGCCCGTGCCGTGACGGCGCCGCCGCCGCCTTCGCGGGTGCGCCTGTTCGTCGTCGAGGACCAGCCCGCGCTCCTCAAGCAGCTCCTCAAGGCGCTCTCGGTCTTCCCGGACCTGGAGGTGGTGGGATCCGCCATGGCGGGCGGGGAGGCGCTGGCGCAGATCCCGGCGGCTTCGCCGGAGCTGGCCCTGGTAGATCTAGAGTTGCCGGACCTCAGCGGGCTGGAGCTCACCCGCCGGCTCAAGCGCGCGCGCCCGGAGGTGGAGGTGCTGATCCTCACCGCCTTCGACGACGAACAGAAGGTCTACGAGGCGATGCTGGCCGGCGCCTCCGGGTACCTGGTCAAGCGCGTGGGTCCGGAGAAGATCCGCTCCGCCATCCACGAGGTGATGGCCGGCGGGACGGTGCTGGAGCCGATCATCGCCCGGCGGTTCTGGAACTACTTCCAGTCCGTGCAGGCGCGGCCGCCGGAGCCGCGCAAGGAGAACCCGTGGGACCTGTCCGCGGTGGAGCTGGAGGTGTTGACGTACGTGGCCAAGGGGCTGTCCAACGCCGAGGTGGGCCAGGTGATGTCGCTCCAGCACCGGTCGGTGCGGACGCACCTCCAGCACGTCTACCGGAAGATGGGCGTGAGCGAGCGCGTGGACGCGGTGGTCCTGGCCCTGCGCGAAGGGTGCGTGACGCTGTGAGGGGGACGGCGCTGCTGCTGCTCGCCGCCTGCGCGGCCACCGCACAGGCCCGGGACTCCGACCAGGACTTCAAGGTGGCGCGGCGGAAGGTGCGCTCGGGCGACGGGGCCTCGCTGGCGCTCTACCGCTACGCGCCGGAGGGCGGAGGCGGCTGGCGCCCGGCGGTGCTGCTGGTGCCGGACCTGGGCTTCGGCCGCGAATCGTTCGACCTGCAGGGGGAGGGGCTGGCGCCGTTCCTCCGCCGGCACGGCCGCGACACCTACGTGGTGGAGCTGCGCGGGCAGGGGAACGCAGACGCCCCGGCCGCCTGGTCGCTGTACGAATGGGCGGCGGTGGACCTGCCGGCGGCGGTGGACGCCGTGCAGCAAGCGCACCCCGGCGGCCCGGTCGACCTGGTGGTGCACGGGTACGGCGGCGCGCTGGCCATCGCCGCGGCGTCCCGCGAGCTGCAGGGGAAGGTCCGCCGGGTGCTGGCGTTCTCGCCCGCGGTCGCGCCGGAGGTGCCCAACGAGGTGGTGCGCAAGCTGCTCGCCGCGCCGGGCACGCTGTCGCGCGCCGTGCCGGAGCGCGACTTCGAGCTGCTGTTCACCCGCGACGGCAACCTCTCCGGGTGGCAGCGCGGCATGCTGGAGAAGAACGGGCCCCACGACCTGGGGCCGTCCGCGGCGAAGGACCTGCTGCGCTGGATGGAGTCCGGCGACCTGTCGTTCCCGGACGGGACCACGGTGCGCGGGCGGATCGCCGGCTACGACCGGCCGACGCTGGTGATCCTCCCCATGCTGGACAACTACGCCCACGCGGAGTTCGCCGAGCCGCTCCGCGCCCTGGCGCCGAAGGCGAAGGTGACGCTGCGCAGCCTGAGCCGGCTGTATCTCGAGGCCGAGGACTACACGCACCTGTCCATGCTCCACGGGCGCGGCGCAGCGCAGGACGTGTTCCTGCCCGCGCTCGCCTTCCTCGACGCCGCGGACGCCCCGGCCCCGGCTCCGGCTCCGGAGGTCTCGCCATGAGGCGCCTGGGCCTGTTCTTCGCGCTTCTGGCCTGCGGCTGCGCCGCCTACCAGGAGCCGCTGCCGAAGGAGGCGGAGCTCCACCACCCGCGCACGCCGGACGGCTGGGACCTGGAGATGGTGCGCTACGCCCCGCGCCAGCCGGTGACCGGGCGGCCGGTGCTCCTCTGCCACGGGATCAACACCAACGGCCGCAACATGGACCTGGACGCGCGGCACAGCATGGCGCGCTGGTTCGCCGCGCACGGGCGGGAGGCGTGGACCGTGTCCATGCGGCCGACGGGGGCGTTCTACGGCCCGGGCGGCGGGACCAACCCGCTCTCCAAGCCGGGCTACTCCCTGGACGACCTGGTGGACCTGGACGTCCCCACCGCGGTCGCGTACGTGCAGAAGGTCACCGGCGCCCCGCTGATCGACTACGTGGGGCACAGCCTGGGCGGCATCGTCGTCTACGGCTACCTCGGCCAGGGCGGGCAGGGCCTGGGCTCGGTCACCATCCTCGGCAGCCCGATGCGGTTGGACCTCGGCGGCCCGGGCGACCTCGTGCTGCCCCAGGCGGCCGGGCTGCTCAGCACGAGCTGGGCGCTCCCGCTCAAGGGCCCGTCGCTGCTGGGAATCCCCATGGCCGGCGTGGTCCCGGACAACCCCCAGGAGCTGCTCCTCTACAACCCGGAGAACACCTCCCACGAGAGCATGAAGAAGCTGATGACCGTGGGCGCCGAGGACGTGGGGGTGATGCTGCTCCAGCAGCTCGCCGGGATGCTGAAGACGGGGCAGCTATTGAGTCGAGACGGGACCCGCGACTACCGGAAGGCGCTGGCGGGTGTCACCACGCCGGTGCTGGTGGTGGCCGGCAAGCGCGACCGGTTGGCCATGGTGCCCGCGGTGAGGGCCGGTTACCTGGCGCTCGGCGGGCCCAAGGAGTGGCGGCTGATGGGCGTGGAGAACGGCGCCAGGGCGGACTACGGGCACATGGACCTGATCCTCGGCGAGCGCGCCGAGACCGAGCTCTGGCCCGCGGTGCTGGACTTCTTCGACCGGCACGCCCGCTGAGGTCTGGCGGCGCGGGAAACGATTCAGGGAGAGCGCGCTACGGGCCCGGGCCCGAGTCGTCTATGGTGCCCGCCGGATGGCACGGCAGAGCGCGAAGGCGAAGGCGAAGGGCGGCGGGCTGTTCCCGGTCCACGAGGCCACGCTGAAGAACGGGCTGAAGGTCCGCATCAGCGAGAGCCGCGACATCCCGGTGGTGGCGGTCTACACCTTCTTCCGGGTGGGGTCGCGGAACGAGCGGCCGGGCATCACCGGCATCAGCCACCTCTTCGAGCACATGATGTTCAACGGGGCCAAGCGCTACGGGCCCAAGGAGTTCGACCGCGTGCTCGAGTCGCACGGCGGTCACTCCAACGCGTACACGACGACCGACATGACCGTGTACCACGACGAGGCCACGCCCGAGGCGCTGGAGGTGGTGCTCGATCTCGAAGCGGACCGGATGGCGTCCCTGTCCATCACCCCCCGCACCCTGGAGAGCGAGCGCGACGTGGTGATGGAGGAGCGCCGGGTCCGGGTGGACAACGACATCCCCGGGATGATGGACGAGGAGCTGGGCGCGCTCGCGTTCAAGGCCCACCCGTACCGGTGGCCGGTGATCGGCTGGATGAAGGACATCCAGAACATCACCCGCGCGGACTGCGAGGCGTACTTCCGCACCTACTACGCCCCCAACAACGCCGTCCTCTACGTGGTGGGCGACGTGGACCGGGAGAAGACGCTGAAGCTGATCCAGCGCTACTACGGCGGCATCCCGCGCGGGCCGGACGCGCCCACCGTCCTGGACGCGGAGCCGGAGCCCAGGGGCGAACGCCGGGCGCAGATCCGCCACCCCGCCCAGGCGCCAGCGGTGATGATCGGCTACCGCGCGCCGCGCGCCGGCGAGCCGGACGCCTACGCGCTGGACGTGCTCCAGTACGCGCTGACGGTGGGCGAGGGGAGCCTGCTCACCCGCGAGCTGGTCTACCGCCAGGAGGTGGCCATCGCCTGCGGCGTGGACTGGGGCTGGCGGCTCGATCCGGGCCTGGTGATCGTCTCCATGGACCTCAAGCCGGGCGCGGAGCCGGAGCAGGTGGAGCAGCGGCTCTACGCGGAGCTGGAGAAGGTCGCCCGCGACGGCGTGGACGGCCGCGTCCTGCAGAAGGCCAAGAACAACCTCAAGGCGCACCTGTTGCGGGAGATGGCGACCGCCAGCTCGCGCGCCAACGCGCTGGGGACGTACGAGCTGCTGCTGGGCTCCTGGCGCGCGCAGGAGGCGCTGGCCGAGCGCTACCAGGCCGTCTCCGCGGGGGACGTGCAGGGCGCCGCCAGGCGCTATTTCGCGCCCGAGCGCCGTTCGGTGGTGACCGTGATCCCCTCCGGTGAGTCCCCCCCGGAGCCCGGCGGTGAGGGCGAGTCATGAGCGCGGCCAAGGCGGGGAAGAAGCGGCCGGCCGCGTCCGCCGCGGTGCTGTCGGAGATCAAGCTCCCGCCCCTGCACGAGGCGAGGACCGGCTCCGGGTTGACGGTGCGGGTGGCCCCGCGCGGGCCGCTGCCGCTGGTGACGATGCGGCTGACCATCCTCTCCGGGAGCGCGGTGGACCCGCGCGGGAAGGAGGGCCTGGCGGACTTCACCTCCCAGCTCTGCCGCCGCGGCACCCAACGGCTGTCGGCGGACGAGATCAACGAGGCGGTGGAGTTCGTGGGCGGCGCGCTCTTCTCCGGCGCCTCCGAGGACGCGATCACCTTCGGCGTCACCGCGCCGGCGGAGCACGCCTCCGCGATGCTGGACGTGCTGGCGCAAGTGGTCATCGAGCCCAGCTTCCCGGCGGCGGAGGTGGAATCCGGGCGGGCGCGCGCGCTGGCGCAGTTGGCCAACGACCTGGACGACCCGGGGCTTCTGGCGGACCGGGCGATGGTGCGGGCGCTGTGGGGCGACCACCCGTACGGGCACGACGTCGCCGGCAGCGCGGGTTCGGTGGGGGGCCTCACCCGCGAGGACGTGGTGCGCTTCCACCGCGAACGGCTGGGCCCGCGCGTCGCGCAGCTGGTGGTGGTGGGCGCGGTGGAGCCGGGCGCCATGACGGAGGCGGCGGACCGGGCCTTCGCGCGCTGGAGCGGCGGCCCGGAGGTGGCGCCCTCGCTGCCGGCCCCGGAGCGCGCCGCGCTGGCCGGCCGGGTGGTGGTGGTGGACAAGCCGGACCTGACGCAGAGCCAGGTGCGGCTGGGGTCGCTGGCGTTCCCCAAGTCGCACCCGGACTACCTGGCCTCGCAGGTGGTCAACGCGGTGCTGGGCGGTGGGTTCACCTCGCGCCTGGTGGACGAGATCCGCGTCAACCGCGGCCTCTCCTACGGCGCCGCCAGCTACTTCGACCCGTCGCGCGCCTCGGGCTCGTTCCAGATCTCCACCTTCACCAAGACCGGCGCCACCCGGGAGATCATCTCCGTGGCGCTGGACGAGGCGCGCAAGCTGCGCGAGCGCGGGCCGAAGCGCGCGGAGCTGGAGAAGGCCAAGGTGTACCTGTGCGGCCTGTATCCGCTGCGGCTGGAGACCAACGAGTCGCTGGGCGGCGCCATCGCCGACACGTGGGTGAACGGGCTGGGGGACGACTACCTCCAGCGCTACCGCAGCCGGGTGATGGAGGTGCCGCTCCCGCGGGCCGCGGCGCTGTCGGCGCGCTGGTTCCTCCCCGAGGACGGCCGGACCATCGCCGTGGTCGGGAAGGCGGAGGAGGTGGTGCCGCAGCTGGAGGGGCTGGGCGCCATCGAACGCTGGAAGGTCGCCGACTTGGGGTGACCGGGCTCCTCTGGGACGGCGGCGACTTCTTCGCTGTGGACAAGGCTCCCGGGACGCTGGTGATCCCCGGGCGCGGGGAGGAGGACGTCCCCTCCCTGCGCGAGCAGCTGGAGCACGCGCAGGGGGCCAAGGTGTTCGTCGTCCACCGGCTGGACCGCGACACCAGCGGGGTCCTGCTCTTCGCCCGCACCGCGAGCGCCCACCGCGAGCTGTCCATGGCCTTCGAGCGCGGGCTGATCCGCAAGGTGTACCGGGCGCTGGTGGACGGCGCGCTGGCGCAGCCGGAGCGGGTGGAGGTGGCGCTGGCCCCGGCGCGCCGCGGGCGGATGCGCCCGGCGAAGGGGGAGGAGGGCAAGCACGCCCTCACGGTGGTCCGCCCCCTGGAGGTCTTCGACCGCGCCACCTTCGTGGAGGCGGAACCGCTCACCGGGCGCACCCACCAGATCCGCATCCACCTCCAGGCCATCGGTCACCCGCTGCTGGTGGATCCGCAGTACGGGCGGTCGCGCGCGCTCTCCGCCGGCGAGCTGGGCGGGCAGGGCGACCGGGTGGTGCTGGCGCGCACGCCGCTCCACGCCGCGCTGCTGGAGGTGCCCCAGCTGGAGGGAATTGCCCCCGTGCGCCTGGAGTCGCCGATGCCGGCCGACATGGCGGAGGCGCTCCAGCTGCTGCGCGGGGAGCGCGGCGTCACTCCACCTTGAAGTTGTTGGAGACCGCGATCCGGCCCATCAGGTCGGTCACCGTGACGTGCGTGGACTCGTTCCCCCGCGTGCGGGAGGAGAGCACGACGTTCTGGGTCCAGACGCCGTTGGTGAACGGCCCGGCGATCACCGGATAGGTGGAGTAGTCCTTGACGAAGTAATCCACCGTCCCGTGGAAGGTGGCGCTGAAGGCGCCCTGGGCGCGGATGGTGAGCACGAAGGGCTCGCCGGCGGCCTGGGGGTCGGGGATGGTGTCGATGGTGAAGCCGCCCACCGGCCATGCCCCGGGGGTGACGGTGAAGGCCTCCGGCAGGATGCCCACGCGCCCGTCGCTGAGCGTGACGGCGACGTCGTGCCGGCCCGGCTGGAGCCTGGAAGGGATGAAGGCAGACAGCATGCCCCCGTTCTCGTAGTTCCCGCCGCCCACCACCACGCTGCCCACGCTCGTCAGCAGCGACCGGAACACCGTGACCTCGCCCGTGCCGTAGTCCACCGTGAACGGCAGCACGGCTTCCACGGTGATGGTCGCCCGCGCGGTGTCGCTGGAGGTCATGGAGCTGGGGTCGATGGAGATGACCGTCGGGTCCGGCGGGCCGCCCTCGCCGCCTCCGCAGCCCCAGAGCCCGCACGCCGCCCCGGCCAGCGCCAGCACCGCCGCTTTCACCGGACGATCCTCGCGCCGAAGCCGAGCACCATGCCCCCGATGTTCGCATCCACCTGGTTGGTATGCACCTGGCCGTAGGCCCACCGGACCTCCAGCAGCATGTCCAACAGTCCTACCCGGTAGCTGATCTCCGCACCCCCGAAGGCGGACAGCGCGACCCCGGATTCGCTCCAGGTGGGTTCGAAGTCGGAGTGGATCTGGTGGACGAAGAGCAGGGGGCCGGCGCCGGCGCGGAGATGGAGGGCCGCCGCGCCCAGGGTGAAGACCTGGTAGCGCGCCACCACGAGCGGGGAGAACGCCAGCAGCGTGGAGTCCAACCGCCCTTCCAATCCGGGCACCTGGGAGGAGAGCGCCAGGGCGTTCCCCTCCAGCGCCACGCCGGCCGCGAAGGCAGTCCCCAGCAGCGGGAAGGAGGCGCCCACCTCCACCGAACCCAACAGGGACAGGTTGCTGCCGCCTCCGTAGGAGCCGCCCAGGAGCATCCCCGGCACGAGCTGGGCGTCCTTCAGCGCGTGGGGCCTGGCGAGCGGTGGCTCCTCGATCTCCAACTCCACCGACGCCTGGTCATCCGGCGAGCTCCCGGTGCGGAAGGTGACGGACATCCCCAGGCTCTCGGCCGACGGCCGCAGCGCGATCAGGGCCCGGTCGTCCAGGGAGGTGACGCGCCCGGCCGAGCCGCCGGACGCGTCGATCTGGAGGGACGGGTAGTCCAGCCGATCCAGCGACACCAGCCACGCCCACCCGCCGGCGCGCGGCAGCGGCGACGGTCCCCCCACCACGGCGAGGCGCTTGCCGGGAGGCACCGGCAGCGGCAACGCCAACGCCTTGGAGACGCCGCCCACCACGCTCAGCACCTTGACCTCGGTGACGCCCGGCGGCACCTCCACCGGGACGACCGCGTGGCCCTTTGCGTCGGCGCGCCGCGGCCCGAAGGTGCGGTCCTTCACCTCCACGCGGACGTCGGCGCGCGGCTCGGTGTTCACCTCCAGCTCCGTCCGGCCGATCAGCGGCAGGCGCAGCACCGTCAGCTCCGGCGGATCGGCGCCGCGCTCGACCCAGAAGAGGAGGATCGCGGTGTGGGGGTAGCGGACGCCGGGCGGCGCGTAGGTGAAGCGCACCGTGTCCGGCCCCGTGCGCTGGCCCGCGGAGAGCGTCCCGACGCTCGCGGCGGCGCGGAGCCTCTGGGCGTCCGGCGTGCGCACCTCGATCTGCGCTTCGGCCCCGGTCCCCAGCAACAGGGTGGCGGGCCTGATGGCGACCTCCGGCGGGGCGGCCAGCGCCGGGGCGCCGAGTGTGGCAAGGAACGCCGCCGCCAGGCGGCCGTGGCGAAGGAGGGACATCGGGCTAGTGCTCCGCCCAGGTCATAGAACCGTCGCGAAGTGGCGGAGACCGGGAAGGGCGGCCGCCGCGGTAGGCAGTATGCCCTGGGTATACCCCGGGTGAAGCACTAAGCGGAGGGCTCCGCGTCCGCTTCCGCGCCGGCTTCGTCCTCCAGGGCGGTCTCCCCGCCATCCGCCCCTTCGGCCTCTCCCTCGGGCTCGGCCTGCGGCGGGAGCGGCTTGTCCGCGACCCCGGAGATCTTCGCCTGCGGCGCGGAGAACGTGGGCTTCTGGGCGGGCGCGCCGCCCCCCCGGCCGTGCACCAGCGTCTTCTCGGCGGCCTTGAACGCCACGTCCACCTTGTCCGCCCGGACCGCCTTCACCAGGCCGAAGCCGAAGGTGGGGTGGTCCATCACCTCGTCGGCGACGTAGGTGTCCTTGGGGCTGTACTTGCGCGCGCGGGTCAGGTCCTTGCCTTTGAGCTGCTCCTCGAAGCCGATCACCGTCTTCACCGCCGGCTCGCGGGAGGCGGCTCGGGTGGCGGCCGAGCTGCCGGACGACGACGAGGAGGAGCGGGGCTTGGAGGTCCCGGGCGCGGAGCGGTACGCGTGCTGCCCGCCGCAGGTGTTGCACTGAACACGGGCAATGGTCTGCCCCACCATGGCCAGGATGGTGTGGGCCAGCGTCATCTTGCAGCGGGTGCAGAAGGCGTCGACCTCGCCTCCGACCTTGTGCGTGGGCATCGTGTCTCCCGGCGGCACTGTCGCTGGCCCGCCGTGTGAAGGGGCGGACCTTAAGGGTTGACTGTGATGCTTCGCAACAGTACTCGGCGTGGGCGTCCGGCCGCAGGCGCGGCGGGCCGCCCGCGCGTCACGATGGCTAGCCACCACACTCCCGCTTCCGTCTGGACCGCCCGGCGGCGCGCGCTGGACCTGCTCATCCGGCCCACCCGGGCGGTGATCAACCTCGGCGCCCTGGAGCGGAACTATCGGGCCATCCGCGCGCTCGCCCCCGCGCTCGAGGTGCTGGCGATGGTGAAGGCCAACGCCTACGGCCACGGCGCGCCCGCGGTGGCGCACCGGCTGGAGGAGGTCGGGGTGCGGCTGCTGGGCGTGGCGCTGGTGGAAGAGGGCATCGAGCTGCGCAATGCGGGCGTCCGCGCGCCGATCCTGGTGATGGGCGGGTCCTACCATGGCGGCTACGACGTGATGGTGGAGTGCGACCTCACCGCCACCGTCTTCCGCGAAGACCACGTGGAGGCGCTGGCCGCGGCCGCGCGGCGCGCCGGGAAGACCGTGGCCGCGCACCTCAAGGTCGACACCGGGATGGGGCGGCTGGGCGCCTCCCTCCAGGAACTGCCCGGCCTGCTGGACCGCCTCCGCCGCAGCCCGCAGATCCGCCTGGAGGGGCTGGCCTCGCACCTGGCTTGCGCGGACGTGCAGGATTCGCCGATCACCCGCGCGCAGCTGGAGTGCTGGGACGTCGCGCGCCGCCAGGTGGAGGACGCCGGTTTCCACCCGGAGCTGCGCCACCTCTCCAACTCATCCGCGCTGCTGGGGATGGAGGAGGCGCGCCGGGGCGGCGCGTTCAACCTGGTCCGCCCCGGGCTGGCGCTCTACGGCCTGGCCCCGGCGCCCTGGCTGGAGGGCCGCGCCCCGCTCGAGCCCGCCCTGAGCTGGAAGACCGGGATCGTCCACCTCAAGGAGATCCCCGCCGGCGCCCCGGTGTCCTACGGCGCCACCTGGACAGCGTCCCGGCCCTCGCTCATCGCCACCCTGCCGGTGGGGTACGCGGACGGCTACGGGCGCTGCTACTCCAACCGCGCCTCGGTGCTGGTGCGCGGCCAGCGCGCGCCCGTGGTGGGCCGGGTGTGCATGGACATGTGCATGGTGGACGTGACGGACGTCCCCGGCGCGGCGATGGGCGACGAGGTGGTGCTGCTGGGCCGGCAGGGGGACGAATCCATCAGCGCGGGCGAGCTGGCGAAGATCGCCGGCACCATCCACTACGAGGTGCTGTGCGGCGTGGGGGCGCGGGTGCCGCGCGTGGCCGTCTAGCGGGCCATGTTCCGCTTCACCACGTTCTTCTCTCCGGCGCGGACCACGAACTCGGATTCCGTCTCCACGCTGGTCCCCTCGTAGGCGAGCTGGAGGCGGTGCTTCCCCTCGTAGAGCGGGATGGGCGGGAGCGGCGTCATCCCCATCGTCCGCCCGTCGATGGTCACCTTCGCCCGCGGGTAGACCTGCAGATCCACCATCTCCCGCGAGAGGATGAACCGCATGGTGCCGTTGTCCCCCGGCGACAGCGTCTTCAGCTGCTTCTTCGAGAAGGGGACGTCCGGGTCGTAGACCTCCACCACCACCGCCCCGGACGGCAGCGTGGTGAGCGTCTTCGGGGTCCGCCCCATCTCGCGCTCGTTCACCTTGATCAGCCCCGGCGGCACCGCATCCACGATCAGCACCGACTGCCCGCCAAACGACTCCTCTCCGCCCATGTTGAGGAGGACCAGGACCACCAGGAGCAGGCCCACCACGCCCGCCCCGCCATAGAGGAACGGCCGCCGCTCCGGCGGGACCTCCTGGACCAGCGCCTTCAGCCGGGTGGAGAGCCCGCTCAGCGCCGAAGGCCCCGGAGAGACTGGAGGCGATGGGGAGGCGGGGCGTGGCGCCGAGGACGAAGGTGGCCTGGGCGCGCCGCGGGCGACCTGCGGCGGCGGCCGCGCAGGGGACGGGACGGTCGGCGCGGTGGCGGGGTCCGGCGGCGCGGCCGGGGGCGGGACGCTGGGGGCGGAGGGCGTGGCGCGCTCGGCGCGGGTGGGCAGCTGCTCTCCCGGACCGCCGGCCGCCGGGAAGTGGCGCCCGGTGGGGCTGCGCGGGATGGCGTCCGCCTGGTTGATGTAGGCGGCGATCTCGAACGGCCCGATGGTGACGTCATGCTGCCGCAGGTACGCGTCCAGCTCGCCCTGCATCTCGCGGCAGGTCTGGAAGCGCTGGTCCGGGGCCTTGCGGAGCGCGCGATCGATCACCGCGCCCAGCTCCGCGGGCAGGTCCGGGCGGTGCCGCTGCGCCGGGGGCGGGGGCTCCATCGCCACCGCGCTCATCAGCGCCACGTCGTTCTCCGCCTCGAACGGGCGCCGGCCGGTGACCAGCTCGTAGAGCGTGACCCCCAGCGCGTAGATGTCCGTGCGCCGGTCCGCGTTCTTGCCGCGGATCTGCTCCGGCGCGAGGTACGGGATCTTCCCCTTCAGCATCCCGGCCTGGGTCAGGTTCTGGGAGTTGAGCGCCTTGGCCAGCCCGAAGTCCGCCACCTTCACCGCCCCGGTGCGGGAGATGAGGATGTTGTCCGGGGAGATGTCGCGGTGGACGATGTCCTTCACCTGCCCGGTCTCCGGGTCGGTGAAGCCGTGGGCGAAGCCCAGCCCCTCGCAGGCGTAGGAGATCAGCCGCGCCACCATGGGGAGCGGGATGGGCGCGCGGGCGTCGACGGAGCGCTTGACCAGCGCGCGCATGTTGGGCCCGTCCACGTACTCCATGGCGATGAAGTAGCGGCCCTCCGACTCGCCGAAGTCGAAGATCTGCACCACGTTGGGGTGGGCCAGCTCGGCGGCGATCTTCGCCTCGCGCAGGAACATCTCCACGAAGCGAGGGTCATCCGCCAGGTGGGGGAGGATCCGCTTGAGCACCACCGTCTTGGTGAAGCCCATGGCGCCACCGGACTTGGCGAGGAACACCTCCGCCATGCCCCCCACGGCAAGCTTCCGGATGAGCTCGTATTTCCCCAGATTTTCCAAGCGGGTCGGGCCAGAACGTGGCGCGCCGATTCTACGATCAATAGAGTGGCCGTCAGGAGAAATGGCCACCACCGAGGCGGAGGAGGAGCCGAAGACCCACCCGGGCGGCCAGAGCGCGGTCGCGCAGGGCTTCGAGAACGTCTCGAAGCTGCTGGTCGGCACCGTGTCCGACCTGGGTGGGGTGGCCTCCCTGGGGTTCCAGATCGTCCGCTGGGCGATACGCCCGCCCTACCGGGTGGCCAGCTTCTTCTCCCAGCTGGACTTCGTGGGGGTGGGCTCGACGTTCCTGGTCTGCCTCACCGGCACCTTCACCGGGATGGTGTTCGCCCACCAGTCGGCCCGCGCCTTCGAGCTGTTCAACGCCGAGAGCATGGTGGGGCCTACCGTGGCGCTCACCGTCACCCGCGAGCTGG
>DATBSS010000256.1:0-45373 GCA_036559665.1 Myxococcaceae bacterium | reverse complement strand
CGTTTCCGGCCATGATGTCCACGGTCGTGATGGTGGTGTCCGTGGAGAGGTACACGGAGACCGACGCCGACCCGCTGGTGGTTCCGATGTTGCACGCGGTGATGTTGGTGGTGACGGAGCTCCCGGACGACGCGCCGCTGGGAGAGGTCGCCGCCGTGATCGTGAAGTCCGGGCTCGATCCCACCCGGAGCTGCGCGCCGGACTGGCTGTTGTTGGATTCGTTCAGCTCGGAGATCGCGGAGCCTGGATCGGCGATCGTGCTGGAGTACCACGCGCCGGCCGAACCGCTTGCCGTCCCCGAGACGTCCATCGACGTGCACTGGCCGGCCGCCAGCGGCAGGGACGTCGAGCCGGCCACCGGGTTGGAGGTCGAGACGCCGGCGTCGGCGGAGAGATAGAGGTTGACCGTGACGTTTCCGGCGGCGGCGGTCGTCCCCACGTTGCACACCGTCGTGGAGGCCTTGAACGACCCCGAGGGCTGGACGGCGCTGGGGAGCGTGAGCGCGGTAAAGGTGTAGTCAGGCTTGGAGCCCACGAAGATGCGCGGCCCCACGCGCGTGTTGTTCGTCTCGATCGTCTCCGCGACTGCGTTGCTCGGATCGACGTAGGCCCCCAGGTACCAGGCGCCGGTGGCCGAGCCGGCCGTCACCGGGATGTCCAGGACCACGCACTGGAACCCGGCCAGCACGCCCGTCGGGGCGCTGCCCAGCAGCGTGTCGGCGGTGGTGATGGTCGTGTCCGTGGAGAAGTAGAGGCTGACCGTCGCGCTGATGGTGCTCGCCGCCACCTGGTTGCAGACCGTCGCCGTGGCGTGGAAGCTGCCCGAGGGCAACGCGGACGTGGGGCCCGTGAGGGCGGTCACCTGGAGGTCGGGCGTCGCGCCCAGCGCCGCTCGCATGCTGGCCGTTCTCAGCTCGTCCAGCTCGATTCCACATCCGGCGCACAGGCCAAACGCCACCAGGACCAGGCTCCGCGCCCGGCTGCTCTTCATGGACATGTCGGTACTCGGCAAGAAGAAGGGGGGACTTCGCACCCGATTTACGGGTACGACGGGACATTACCATAATCAGAGAATTTCAAGGGGTGATTGGCGGGTGCGTGTCTCTGGGTTGTTGGGTGCGGAAGACGGATCTCGACGCACATCGGGTGGCGTGGACGCCAAATCCAACGAATCCCTACAATCCGGCTCACCATGAAAACGGAAGACTCGAGCCGGTCGCGAAGCATCGCGCCTGCGAAGCCCGCCGAGGAGAAGCCGAAGGCCTCCAGCCCCAAGGCCGAGTCCCGGCCCAAGGTCGCGGACGGCTTCACGCCCACGCCATCGAAGCCCACCACGGCGAAGTCCTCCACCACGGCAAAGCGCACGACGGACGCCGCACCCGCGAGCGGACCCGCTCAACCCAGCCCGACCCAGCCGGTCGATCCCAATGGCCGCGCGTCGGACGCGCGCAACGGCGCCGAGGCCGCCGCCCGGTTGAAAAACGAGGGCAACTACCCCACCGGCGAGTGGGAGCGGATCCGGGGGAGCGACTTCACGCAGACGGTGAAGCAGCACCAGGACGATCCGCAGTTCCTCGCGGACATGTACAAGGCCCTCGGGCCCACGGACTCGGCGAAGATGATCGAGAACGCCGGGCGGGCCGCGGAGTCGAAGGCCGACCTCGACGCGGTCGCGCACAGCCTGAACACCGCCTTCTCCTCCGGGAAGTTCTCGGCCGGCGAACAGCGGATGTTCGGCGAGCAGGCCGCCGCCAACCCGGAGACCGCGCTCGCCGTCGGACAGGTCCTGGGCTCCGCCGCTTCGGCGCCCGGTGGCAACGAGATGCGGCGCGGCTTCCTCGACGCGGTGATGACTCCGGGGAAGGCGCTGGGAACCGGGCAGGACGCGGGCCTCTGGGCGCGCGCAGCCGGTGAGGCCATGGCGGGGGATCCCAGCGGGAAGATGATGCAGGAGTACGTGGGGCGGATGACCGAGGCCGAACGGACCAGCTTCTTCGAGAACGGCATCAACCAGGGCTCGTCCTGGGGCCCCGCGTCCAGCGCGATGCCCTTCGGCGGCCTGGAGGAGGTCATGCGCCAAGCCAGCGCCCAGGGCCTGCTGCCGGCGCGGATCGAACAGCTCCGCGTCCCGAACGACGCCGAGCTCATCGATCGCTTGAACGGGGTGCGCTCCGAGCCGCTGACGCCGGAGCAGGAAGGCCTCATCCGCAACCTCTCGGACCCGAGGGAGCGGCGGATGTTCCTGGCCACCGTGAAGCAGCTGGAGGCGGCGAAGGCGGGGAGCGTGACGCCGTCGCAGTACATGACGAACCTGATGCAGTCCGCCGCGGACATCGCCGGCAACGACGGGAAGGAGTTCGCCCACCTGGTGCACTTCGGGTTCAACGAGCCGGCCGGCGGCAGCTACATGACCGCGGGGCGCGGCCTGCTGGGGGGAGGCAACATCCCGGCCGGCTCGCTCCTCGAGGACACCTTCAAGTCGCTGGACAACGACGTCAACAACACCGCGGGTGGGTTCAACGCGAACATCATCGACGTCGATCCGTCGAGCACGGTGACGCACCACTTCGCGGAGTTCCTGTCCATCGGCAGCTCCCTGCAGGGCTTCCCGGCGCTGGCGAACCAGGCCGTAACCACCATCGACAACCCGAAGGACAACCCGGGCGACGTGCGGAGCGGCTACTTCGGCGTGATGGTGGGGAACGCCCTCAAGGACGGGAAGATCACGCCGCAGCAGGCGGTGGACCTGACCAAGTGGGCGTACACCGACCAGCCCGCCGGCATGGGCCCGCCGCCCTGGGGGACCGCCAACACGGGCACCTACCTCGACCCGGCCAACTACAGCATCGACGACTGGCTGAAGGCGTACCAGGCCGCGCAGTAGAGGCAGGGCGGAGCGGGGCCGCCTTCGCTCGACAGCGCGCCGGAGGGGCCATTACGCTCGCGCCCCCTCTTTGGCCGCCCGATGGTTCCCACGCTCGTCGATCTCCTGTGCGAGCGCGCCCGACCACCGGAGCGCGGCGGCTACACCTTCCTGGCGGGCGGCACCGGCGACGGCCTCCGGCTCGGCTTCGGCGAGCTGGCCCGTCGCGCCATGGCCATCGCGGAGGCGCTGCGGCAGGGTGGGGTGGCGCCCGGCGAGCGCGCCCTGCTGCTCTACCCGGCCGGGTTGGACTTCATCGCCGGGTTCTTCGGCTGCCTCTTCGCGGGCGTCATCGCGGTGCCATGCAGCTTTCCGTCGCGCCCCCTGAAGCGGACGCTGCCGCGGGTGCTGGGCATCCTCGAGGACGCCGGCCCCGCCGCCGGGCTCTGCACCGCGGCCTCCCTCCCGTATCTCCAGGAGATCGGCCGGGACTGGCCGCCATCCTCGCGCCCGCGCTGGATCGCCACCGACCAGGTAGACCCGCGCGGCGCCGAGCGCTGGCGCGCGCCGGAGCTCTCCGGCGAGGCGCTGGCCTTGCTGCAGTACACCTCCGGGTCCACCAGCGCGCCCCGCGGCGTGATGGTGAGCCACGCCAACCTGCTCGCCAACTGCCGCGACATCGACCGCGCCCTGGGGCACACCCCCGAGAGCGTCCTGGTCAGCTGGCTGCCGGCGTTCCACGACATGGGCCTGGTGTACGGGCTCGTGACGCCGCTGTTCGCGAACATCCCCGCGGTGCTGATGGCGCCGGAGGCGTTCCTCCAGTCGCCTCACCGCTGGCTGGAGGCGATCGCCCGCTTCCAGGCGACCCACAGCGTGGCGCCCAACTTCGCCTTCGAGCTGTGCCTGAACCGCATCCGCCCGGAGGTCCGCAACGCCTTCGACCTCAGCTCCTGGAGGGTGGCGTGCAGCGGGGCGGAGCCGGTGCGCCAGGAGACGCTGGAGCGCTTCCTCCAGGCCTTCCAGCCCTGTGGTCTCCAGCGCCGGGTGCTCACCCCGGCGTACGGGCTGGCGGAGGCGACGCTCATGGTCTCCTCGGTCGCCCGGGACGACGAGCCCCTGGCGCTCGAGCTCGACGCGGACGCCCTCGCGCGCGGGCGGGTCCGGCGCGCCACGGCGGGCGCCCGGCGGCAGGTCTTCGTCGGCAATGGACCGCCCGGCGAGCGCACCGAGGTGCGGGTGGTGGATCCGGAGTCGCGCCGCCCCTGCCGCACCGGCGAGGTCGGCGAGCTCTGGGTGCGCGGGCCCGGCGTCACGCGCGGGTACTGGAACCAGCCGCAGCTCACCGGCGCCACCTTCCACGCCCACCTCGACGGCGAACCGGGCGGGGCCCCCTTTCTGAGGACCGGCGACCTGGGCTTTCTCGAGTCCGGGCAGGTCTTCGTCACCGGCCGGCTCAAGGACCTGATCCTCATCCGCGGTCAGAACCATTACCCGCAGGACATCGAGCAGTCCGTCGAACGCTGCCACCCATCGCTGCGCCCCGGCCGCTGCGCCGCGTTCGCCGCGGAAGGCGAAGGCGCGGAGGGGGACGGGCTGGTGGTGGTGGTGGAGGTCGGGCGGGGCCCGCGGCGCCCCGTGGATGCAGGGCCGATCTTCGAGGCCATCCAGGAGGCAGTCGGCCGCGACCACGGCCTGCGCGCGCAGTCCATCTGCCTGATCAAACCGGGCACCCTCCTGCGGACGTCCAGCGGCAAGGTGCGCAGGCGCGCGACCCGGGACGCGTTCCTCTCCGGCGCGCTGGAGCTCGTTGGCCGGTGGGACGCGCCCCTTTCGCGACCTTCCAGAACGGAGGATCCGCGCGGGTCCTCGCGGTCGATCGCGCAGTGGTTCTCCACCGAGTTGGCTCGCCGGCTGGGCATGGCCGAGGCGTCCGTCGATCCTCGCCGGCCGTTCGAGCACTACGGCATCGGCTCCGCGGAGGCGGTGGAGATCTCCGCCGCCGCCGGGGAGCGGCTGGGCGTGAAGCTGGAGCCCACGCTGCTGTGGGAGCACCCCAGCATCGAGCAGCTGGCGGCGCACCTGGCCGGCGCGGTGCCGTCCCCGGCGCCGGTCCGCCGCTCTCCCGCGCCGCCCGAACCGGTCGCGATCACCGGGATCGCGTGTCGCTTCCCGGGTGCGCCCAGCGCGCAGGCGTACTGGCAACTGCTGCGGGAAGGGCGCGACGCGATCGCCGAAATCCCGGCGACTCGCTGGGACTGGCGGGCCTTCTACGATCCCGATCCAGGCGTGCCCGGCAAGACCAGCACCCGCTGGGGCGGCTTCCTGGAGGGGATCGATCGGTTCGACGCGGCCTTCTTCGGCATCTCCCCGCGCGAGGCGGAGCGCATGGATCCGCAGCAGCGCATCCTCCTCGAGCTCGCCTGGGAGGCGCTGGCGGACGCGGGCCTGGACGCGCAGGCGCTGCGCGGGACGCCGGCAGGGGTCTTCATCGGCATCTCCGCGAGTGAGTACGGCCGTCGCCAGTCGGCCGATCCGCGGGCCATCGACGCCTACTACGGCACCGGCAATGCGCTGAGCATCGCGGCCAACCGGCTCTCCTACTTCCTCGACCTGCGCGGGCCGAGCGTGGCGATCGACACCGCCTGCTCTTCGTCGCTGGTGGCCGTTCACCTGGCATGCCAGAGCCTCGCCACCGGGGAGTCGGAGCTGGCGATCGCCGGCGGGGCCAACCTCCTGCTCTCGCCCGAGGTGACCATCAACTTCACCAAGGCGGGCGCGATGGCCGCCGATGGGCGGTGCAAGACCTTCGACGCCAGGGCCGACGGCTACGTCCGCAGCGAGGGGGCCGGCCTGGTGGTGCTCCGGCCGCTCTCCCGGGCGCTGGAGGACGGCGACCCGATCTACGCGGTCATCCGGGGGAGCGCGGTCAACCAGGATGGGCGCACCAACGGCCTGATGGCGCCGAGCCTGGAGTCCCAGCAAGCGGTGCTGCGGGCCGCGTGCCGCCGCGCGGGGATCGACCCGGGGCAAGTCCAGTACGTGGAGGCGCACGGGACCGGGACGCTGCTGGGGGACTCCATCGAGACCCGGGCCCTGGGCAGCGCGATCGGCTCGGAGACGCGCCGGCAGGGTGGGAAGTGCCTGATCGGCTCGGTCAAATCGAACATCGGGCACCTGGAGGCGGCCGCAGGGATCGCCGGGTTGATCAAGGTGGCCCTCGCGCTCCATCGCCGGGAGCTGCCGCCCAGCCTCCACTTCTCCACTCCCAACCCGCACATCCCCTTCGACGAGCTGGGCCTGGAGGTGGCCACCTCGCTGCGCCCGTGGCCTTCGACCGGCCGGCCCCTGCTGGCGGGCGTCAGCGCCTTCGGGTTCGGGGGCACCAACGCCCACGTGGTGTTGAGCGAATCGCCGCCACCGCCTTCGGAGCGCGCGCGGGCGCCTCCCGCCACGGCCGACCTGCTGCTGCTGGGGGCGCATTCGGAGCAGGCGCTGCGGGAGCTGGCCGGAGCCGTCCGGAGCGAGCTGGCCTCCGTGATGGAGGGCGAGGACCTGTCCGACCTCTGCTACTCCGCGGCGCTTCGGAGGAGCCACCACGACGTCCGGCTGGGCGCCGCCGGATCCGGCCCTCGAGAGCTGGGTGAGGCGCTGGACGCTTTCCTCCAGGGGCAGCCGCACCCGGGCCTCGCGGCCGGCCAGGTGCGGGTGGGGCACGGCCCACGCTGCGCCTTCGTGTTCTCCGGACAGGGCTCGCAGTGGCGGGGCATGGGGCGCGCGCTTCTTCCGCGGTGGCCTCGCTTCCGGGAAGCGCTCGAGCGGTGCGACCAGGCGCTCGCGCGGCACGGGGAGATCCGCCTGCTCGCCGAGCTGGAGGCTCCGCCGGAGCGGTCGAGGCTGGACGAGATCGACGTCGTGCAGCCGGTCCTGTTCGGAGTGCAGGTCGCCCTGGCGTCTCTGCTGGTGGACGCCCTGGGCCTCCAGCCTGAGGCGGTGGTGGGCCACAGCATGGGCGAGGTGGCGGCGGCGCACGTCGCCGGCGCGCTCTCGCTGGACGATGCCGCCCGGGTGATCTGCGCGCGCAGCCGGTTGCTCCGCCGGGTGGTGGGGCAGGGCGGGATGCTGGCGGTGGAGCTGGACCTGGAGCAGGCGCGCGAGGTCATCGCTCCGTTCCGGGACCGCCTCTCCGTCGCCGCCGCCAACGGCCCCACCGCCACGGTGCTCTCCGGTGAGCGGGCGGCCCTGGACAAGGTGCGGTCGCTCCTCGAGGGCCGGAAGGTGTTCGCGCGGCCGGTCGAGGTCACGGTGGCGGCCCACAGCCCGCAGGTGGCTCCGCTCTGCGAGGCGCTGCGCGACGAGCTGGATGGCCTGGCCGGCCGTCCGACCCGGCTTCCCTTCTTCTCCACCGTCGATGCGGCGGTCCGGGAAGGCCCGGCGCTGGACGCCGCCTACTGGGCGCGCAACCTGCGCGAGCCGGTGCTCCTGCACGGGGCGGTGGAGCGGATGCTGGAGGCCGGGTGCGACGTCTTCCTGGAGGTGAGCCCTCACCCGATCCTGGTCCCCGCGCTGGACCAGACGCTGGCACGCCAGGGCCCGGAGGCGATGGCCGTGGGGGTGGTCCAGCGCGGCCGTGAGGAGCTCGCGCTCCGGACCGCGCTGGCTCGGCTCTACGTTCGAGGCCAGCCCGTCGATTGGCGGGCCCTCTACCCGAGCGGTGGGCGATTCCGCCGGCTCCCAGCGCTCCCATGGCAGCGCGAGCGCTTCTGGTTGGACGCGCCGGCTCCAGCGCAGAGGTCCGCGGACGGCCGGACCAGCGGCCTGCAGCCGCTGAGGTTCGAGAGCCAGTGGCGCCCCGATGACAACCGCTCGGCAGGGCCCGGCCCGGCGGGACGCCGCATCGCCAACGCAGGCGGCCAAGGCGAAGAGCTCGCCGAGCAGCTGCGGGTCAGCGGTGCCGCCACCGTCACAGGGCCCGGCACCACGGGACGCCGTGTCCTGGTGCTCGCCGACGCAGGCGGCCGAGGCGAACGACTCGCCGAGCAACTGCGGTCCAGCGGTGCCGCCACCGTCGCGGTCGCTCCAGCGGTCCTGACCGCCGGTTCCGTTGCCGGGGAGCGCGGCCAACTCCACCCGCGCGCGGCGGAGCTGCTTCAGGGCGGTGAGCTCTTCACCGATGTGGTCTACCTGGGCGCGAGCGACGCCGCGCTTTCGAATGGGGCGCCTTCCGGGGATGAGTCCTGGACTGCGTCCCAGGTGAACAGCGCCGGTGCGGACCCGGACTGGAGGCTCACCTGCGACGTACCGCGGGCGCTGATCCGCGCTTTGTACGAGGCCCGCCGCGAGCCAGCGCGCCTGTGGTTGATCACCACGGGGGCGTACGCCGTTGGGCCGGCCGAGCGCGTGACCGCTGCCGCCCCGATCCAGGCGGCGCTCTGGGGGCTGGGGCAGGTGGTCTGCCACGAGCATCCAGAGCTGCGCGCGGTGCGCGTGGACCTGGGCGCCGCGCAGGATCCGGTCGAGTTGGAGCGGCTGGCTCGCGAGATCCTCGCCGGCGGCACCGAGGACCAGGTGGCGCTGCGCGGGGGCTCCCGGTTCGTCCGGCGACTCGTGCGCCACTCCCGCGCGAGCGGGGGCCTGCATCCGACGCGGGTGGTGTCCGACGCGACGTACCTGGTCACCGGAGGGCTCGGAAGCGGCGGTCTGGAGGTCGCCCGTTGGCTGGTCGGTCGCGGCGCGCGCCACCTCGTTCTCACCGGCCGGCGCGCGCCCACGCCCCAGGCCGAGCTCGCGATCGCCGCCCTACGGGCTCAGGGAACGCAGGTGGTGGTCAGACCGACCGACCTTCGCGAGCGTGAACAACTCGCAGCCCTGTTCTCGGAGATCGACGCGTCACTCCCTCCCCTGCGCGGCATCGTCCACTGCGCGGCGGCGCTCTCCGCCTCCACGGTGGAAGGCGGGCTGCTGGTGAGCACCCGCCCGGAGGATGTCCGGACGGCGATGGACGCCAAGGCCGGCGGCGCGTGGGGTCTCCACCAGCTCTCGGCCGGACGCCCGCTGGACTTCTTCGTCCTCTATTCGTCGGTGGCCGCCATCCTGGGCGCGCCTGGCCTGGGCGCGTACGCCGCGGCAAACGCGTTCCTCGACGGGCTGGCCCGCCACCGCGCCGGCCTGGGCCTGCCCGCGCTGAGCGTCGCCTGGGGCGCCCTGGAGGGGACGAACCTGATCGCCGGCGGGCGCGAGGCCCGCTACGCCCAGCAAGGCCTGGAGGGGATCTCGGCTCGGGAGGTGGGCCTCGCCCTGCGGCGGCTCCTGGCGGAGCGCAGGTCCGAGGCGGTGGTGATGCGGTTCGACCTGGAGCGCTGGGCACAGCTCTTCCCCGGCGTGGCCGGTTCGCCATTCCTGTCGGAGCTCGGGGCCCATGCCTCCCCCCGCCCGGAGGCGGCGCCGATCGCAAGACCCAGGGAGGACCGGCGCGCGCGGATCGCGTCCGCCCCGCCCGCGGAGCGCCGGCCCATGATCGAGACCTTCCTCCAGGAGGAGATCGCGCGCTCCCTCCGGGTCCCGCCGTCGCGTCTCCAGGCCGGCGCGCCCCTGACGGCGCAGGGAATCGACTCGCTGCTGGCCATCGAGCTGCGTCGCCGCCTGGAGGCGGAGCTCGGTCTCCAGATATCGGTGGCCAGCCTGCTGCAGGGAACCGTCGCCGATCTGGTGCTCGAGGTGAGCGGGCGTCTCGGCGCGCCGGGTGGGCCGGTCGAGGACGTCACGGGACCTTCGCTGGTGGCTGATCCGCTGCGGCGCCTGGAACCGTTCCCGCTCACTGATCTGCAGCAGGCGTACTGGATCGGCCGGGGCGAGCACATCGAGCTGGGTCGGGTGGCCGCCCAGCTCTACCTGGAGCTTGACGTGGACGGTCTGGAGCCTGACCGGCTGGCCCGCGCGCTGAACGCGCTCGTCCAGCGGCACGACATGCTTCGCGCCGTGGTGCTTCCGAGCGGCGAGCAGCGCGTGCTCGGCGACGTGCCTCCCTGCGAGCTGGTCCAGCACGATCTCTCCGGCCAGTCGCCCGAGGAGCGGGCGCGCGCGCTGGAGGAGATCCGACAATCGATGGAGGAAGAGCTGGCGCCACCCGATCGCTGGCCCTTGTTCCGCCTGGAGATCTCGCGCGTGGGCGAGCACCGCCGGCGCCTGCACCTGCGGCTGGATCTGCTGGTGGTCGATGGACAAAGCGCGCAGCGGCTCCTGGACGAGCTGGGCCGTCTGTACCGGGATCCACAAGCCCGGCTGCCGGCCGTGGGGGTGACGTTCCGGGACTACACGCTGGCCGCGCGAGCCCTCGAGGCGCAGCGCGACCACCAGGTGGCGCGCGAGTACTGGCTAGCGCGTCTGGACCAGCTTCCGCCCGCGCCCGAGCTGCCGCTCCAGCACGGCCCGGCCGAGCGCAAAGGACCGCCCCGGTTCGCCGTCCACGTCCGGCACCTGGACGGCGCGCGCTGGGCCGGCCTCCGGGCGGCGGCGGCGGCGCGCGGCCTGACCCGGTCGGCGGCGCTGATCGGGTGTTTCGCCGAGACCCTGGCGGCCTGGGCGCGCAGCCCGCACTTCACGCTCAACCTGACGCTCGCGCAGCGGCTCCCGTTGCACCCGCAGATCGACGAGGTGGTGGGCCCCTTCACCGGCGTCCTGCTGCTGGCGGTGGACGCGTCGCCCGACGCGTCCCTGGAAGACCGGTTGCGGCGGCTCCAGGCGCGCCTGGCGACCGATCAGGAGCACGCCACGTTCGGCGGGGTCCAGGTCATCCGGGAGCTGGCGCGGAGATCCAGGCGGCCCCTGCAGGCGCTGATGCCGATCGTCTTCACGGCGGCGCGAACGGGCGCGGAGCCTACGTTCGGCATCGTCGCTCACAGCGTCACCCGCACCCCGCAGGTGTCGCTGGAGTGCCAGGTCCTGGAGCGCGACGGCCTGGAGATCCGCTTCAACGCGCTGGAAGGTCACTTCGCGGCCGGCGTGGTCGCGGACATCGCCGATGCCTACGAGGGACTGCTGGCGCGGCTGGCCACCGCCCCGGAGGCGTGGGTGAAGGTGGAGCGCGACCTGGTCCCCGCCCGGCACCTCGAGGCCCGCCAGGCCCTCAACGCCACCGCCAGGCCCGCTCCGCCGGAGCTCCTCCACACGCCCTTCCTCCGCCGGGCCGAGGAGCAGCCGGAGGCGCCCGCCGTGATCGCCCCGGCCCGGACGATCCGCTACGGCGAGCTTCGCCTCTGGGCCGACCTGGTGGGCCGGCGCCTGATCGACGCGGGTGCGGGCCCCGGGCGGATCTGCGCGGTGGCGATGGAGAAGGGCTGGGAGCAGGTGGTGGCGGTGCTCGGCGCCCTGGGCGCGGGCGCGGCGTACCTGCCCGTCGATCCCTCCCTGCCCGACGAGCGGGTGCGCCACCTGCTCGATCACTCCGGGGCAATGGCGGTGCTCACCCAGCCCTGGCTGTTGCCCCGGATGGCGGCGCTGGCGGGCGAGGCTCCGGCACTGGCGATCGAGCCTGGACCCGCCGGCGGGGAGACCGGGCCGGAGGTGCGCCGGCAAGGCCCCGGCGATCTCGCCTACGTCATCTACACCTCCGGCTCGACGGGGGCGCCCAAGGGAGTCGCCGTCGATCACCGGGCGGCGATCAACACCGTCCTCGACATCAACGAACGCTTCGGCGTCACGGCGCAGGATCGCGTGCTGGCGCTCTCCTCGCTGAGCTTCGACCTGTCCGTCTACGACCTCTTCGGTTTGCTGGCGGCCGGGGGCGCGATCGTCCTGCCCCCGGCTGGATCGACCCGCGACCCGGGCGCCTGGGCGGACCTTGCGCGCCGCGAGCAGGTGACCATCTGGAATTCCGTTCCCCAGCTGTGCGAGCTGATGCTGGCCCACGCGGAGCACCGGCCGGACGAGGTGCCGCGCTCGCTGCGGCTGGCCCTGCTCAGCGGCGACTGGATCCCGGTCGCGCTTCCCGACCAGCTGCGCGCGCTGGCCCCGCGGGTGCGGGTCATCGGCCTGGGCGGAGCGACCGAGGCGGCGATCTGGTCGGTGTACTTCCCGATCCAGCAGGTGGAGCCGGGCTGGCGGAGCATTCCCTACGGGCGCCCGCTGGCGAACCAGCAGGCGCACGTCCTGGACGAAGCGCTGGAGCCCCGCCCGGTCCTGGTGACCGGCCAGCTCTTCATCTCCGGCGCCGGCCTGGCGCAGGGCTACTGGCGAGACCCGGAGCGCACCGCCCAGAGCTTCCGGACGCACCCGCGGACCGGAGAACGGCTGTACGCGACCGGAGACCTGGCCCGCTACCTGCCCGACGGGAACCTCGAGCTCCTCGGGCGCGAGGATTCTCAGGTCAAGGTGCGGGGCCACCGGATCGAGCTCGGAGAGATCGAGGCGGCGCTGGCGTCGCTGCCGGGCGTCCGGGCGGCGGTCGCTGCGGTGGCGGGGCAGGGGCCTGGGGAGCAGCGCGTGTGCGCGTACGTGGTGGGCGAGGTCGGGCGCCCGCTCTCGCCCGCGGACCTGCGGGCGCAGCTGGAGCGGAAGCTGCCTCCGTACATGGTGCCGGCCACCTTCATCCCGCTGGATGCGCTCCCGCTGACCTCCAACGGGAAGGTGGACCGGCTCGGCCTGCCGCCTCCGGATCGCGTGCCCGGACCACCCGGCTCGCCGGCGGGCCCGCGCGATCGGCTGGAGCTGGAGCTGCGCGAGCTGTGGGAAGCGGTCCTGGGCGTCCACCCCATCGGGCTGGACCAGGGGTTCTTCGAGCTGGGAGGGACCTCGGTGGCGGCGGTTCGCCTGGCTGGGCGCATGGAGCAGCAGATGGGCGTTCGCCTCGGGCCCGAGGCGCTGTTCGAACACCCCACCATCGGCGAGCTGGCGGCGATGCTGCGCGCGCACCGGCGCCCGATCGCCTCACCGCTGGTCCGGCTCGCCTCGCGCGGCGCCCGGCGGCCGTTCGTCTGCGTCCACCCGTCCGGGGGAAACGTCGTTTGCTACCTGGACCTCTCGCGCCGGCTGGGCCCGGAGCAGCCGTTCTACGGCCTGCAGTCGGTGGGCCTGGACGGCGAGGAGGAACCGCTCACGTGCATCGAGGAGATGGCGGCGCGCTACGTGGATGTCCTGCGGGGCAGCCTGCCCGAGGGCCCCTCCCTGCTCGGGGGCTGGTCGATGGGCGGGGTGGTGGCCTACGAGATGGCGCGGCAACTGGTGGCGTCCGGGCGGCAGGTCGGGCTGGTGGTGTTGATCGACAGCGCGTCGCCCGCGCTGGGCCGGCGGACCCTCGGCCTCCCCACGGCGGCGGAGGTCGACCCGGCGGTGGCGATGGACTGGGCGCGGAGCGAGGGGCTTCTCGCTCCGGAGCCGGCGGGCGAGCCGGAGACGCCTTGGAACGGCCGCGCGGTGGAGGTCCTGGCCTGGAACCTCCGCGCGCTGCAGCGCTACGAGCCTCGCCCGCTCGACGCGAAGGTGTTGCTCCTCCGGGCGCGCGACGGGCTGATCCGCAAGCTGGGCGATCCGATGCTCGGCTGGGGCGGCCTGGCCCGTTCCCTGGAGGCCCGCGAGGTCCCCGGCGATCACCACTCGCTCCTGGCGCCGCCGGCCGTGGAAGCGCTGGCGGCGGAGTTGGCCAGGGCCCTGGGCTGACGCCTCCCGCTACGACGCGCGCAGCCGCGCCCGGAACGCGACCCACTTGCGGAGGTCGATCAGGAAGGTGAAGACCGCGTAGACGCCTCCGGCGCTCATCACCCAGCGCACCGCGACGTGGATGGGCGGGTCCAGGTCCACGCCGGTGGGCTCCTGGAGGTCCGGCCAGACGGCCATGGCCAGCACGGTGACGAAGGCGCCCTCGGTCGCGCTGGCGATGACGTGGATGAGGTATTCGAGTGGAGGGAGCCCGCCCTGCGCGCTCCGGCTGCGGGTCTCCTCCAGGACGTCGCGGATCTTCGCGTACCAGGCGCCGGCCACGATCGCCGCCAGCAGGCCCACCGCCGCCCCCCGCAGGTGCAGGTTGGCGATGACCAGCAGCTCGAAGGCGAAGGTCACGCTGCGCATGTTGTGCCAGTGGACCTCCGCCTGGCACTCGGGCCGGTCGCGCAGCCGGCAGACGTGCTGGTGGTAGTACCAGTCGTCGATGGTGGCGATGGCTGCGAAGGCGATGAGGAGGTAACAGGCGGCCTGCATCAAGGCGGAGCTCCGGGGCGGTCCCGGCCGCATTCTGACTCAGTTGGCGGACCCGCCCCGATCTGATTGGCTCACCCGCCGCGGGCCCCTCCTCCTTTGCCTCGAGCGCTTGCGCCAGCGGCCTGGAGGGCCAGCGCAGTTCCCATCATCGACTCACACATCTCGACAGAAAGAGGACTGGACTCATGGCAATCAGCGTCGACCCTTCCGGACGCAAGGTACGGTTGGCCCGTGGCACCAACATCGCCGTCGCGGCGCCCATGGAGCTCAAACCGGCGGAGCTGAAGTCGGTGGGCAAGGGGATCCTCGGCCACGCGAAGGTCAAGGCCGAGCTGGGGAAGAACCGCAGCCGGCTCCTCTCACTGGAGCCCCTGGTCGACCTGAGCAAGGGCCCGGCCCCGGCCAAGCCCACGCGCTTCCGGGCCACCATCTACGACTACGTGAAGAACCGGGCGCTGATCGTCCATGCCTCGCAGGGACGGAAGCGCCTGGACGTGGAGGTGTCGTCGCGGCGGGCGCAGCCGCTGCCGTCGGTGGAGGAGATGGACGACGCGGTGGAGGTCCTGCGCGCCGATCCGGAGCTGGGGAAGCTGCTCGCGGCGGGGGAGATCGCCACGTACCCGGCCATGCCGCCGCTCTCCGAGCGCGAGGGTGAGCTGGGCGAGGTCGAGCGGTCCCTGCACGTGGGGCTCCGGCCGCTGGGGCACTCGAAGTTCAAGAACACGATCGTCGCGGTCAACCTGATCCGCCGGGTGGTGGAGCGCTACGACGAGGGAGCGCCCCGGACCGCCGCCGCGACGGACGCGCTGTGCGGGGCCCCGGACCCGGTCAGCTTCTCGTCGCCGCCGCGCGGGACCCCGGGATCGCTGTGGGTCAGCTGGCCCGCCGACAACCCGGTCTGGAAGCTCATGGTCGTCCGGCCGTCGGCGTCGTCGGGGACGCGAGGGTCAGGCGTGGAGATCCTCTTCGCCGACTACAACGGCAAGCGCGTGCTGACCCAGGGCCACGTCCCCATCCTCAACGTGCTCTACGAGAACGACTTCTGTGGTCCGTACCGCGACTGGCAGTGGCAGGAGCACAACTTCGTCGCGAACGGCACCGACGTGGCGCCCGGGTTCCGCTGGTGCAACTCGCCCCCGGAGACGATCATCGACAACAACAGCGACGCCGGGAACTTCAACGGCGTGGCGATCTACGAGGACCTGGCCCGCGGCCAGCTGGTGCTCGTCTCGGAGATGACGGCCGGGTGGTACCGGTACATCTCCGAGTGGACGTTCAGCGTGGCGGGCTGGATCCAGCCGCGCTTCAAGTTCGCGGCCACGGCCAGCTCGTGCGTCTGCAGGACCCACTACCACCACTGCTACTGGCGGCTCAATTTCAACATCGACGAGACGAGCAACGACACCATCGATGAGTGGAACGAAGACATCGGCTGGAAGCAGCTCAAGAACGAGATCAAGAGGAACCGCGACGCGTCGGTGGATCGGAAGTGGCGCGTCCGGAACGCGGCCACCGGCGCCGCCTTCGAGATCGTCCCGGGCGAGCACGACGGCACCGCCGAGGGCGACGCGTACGCCCGCAGCGACATGTGGTTCCTGCGCAACCGCTCGACCGAGATCGACGACCACTACAACAACACCGGCGGGGCGGGGACGGCCGCCAACCTGGACCCGTTCATCACCGGCGAGTCGATCGACCGCCAGGACCTGGTCGTCTGGTACGGCGGGCACTTCAGGCACCAGCTCACGCCGAACCACGCCGGCGACGACCACATCGTGGGACCGGCCATCATCCCCGTCTGCACGGCGCAGGCGTCGGGGGATGGCGTGCTCTCCGCCGGCGACCTCGAGGAGCTCCGCACCTTCCGGGACGACGAGCTGCTCCAGGTATCGGCCGGGAAGGCGTACCGGGAGATGCTGAGGCAGCACACCGACGAGCTGATGGAGCTGATCCTCCACGACGACCAGATCAAGCAGACGATGGGGTCGGTGGCGAAGCAGCTGGCGGACGTGGTGCGCGAAGCGAGGGAGCGGCGCCCGGTGCCGCCGGAGGTCCCGGACCAGATCCTCGCGGATGCGACGGCGCTGCTGGATCTGCTCGATCAGCAGGGGAGTAGCCGGCTCCAGGCCACCATCAGCGCCGCGCGCGCCGACCTCGAGCAGTTCCGCGGCTCGTCCCTCCTGATCGGGATCGAGAACATGGTCGGACCCGTATGAAGATTTGAATTCGGCGCCGCCCGCCGCGTCTGATGGCCGCACCGGCCGCACCGGCCACACACACTCCCTCGGGGGCCTCTCGCATGCAGCGGATCTTCGTCTTTGGCGTCGCAGGGATCGCAGCGCTCGTGATGAGCGGGTGCTGCACGCGCTACGGATACAGCAGCTACGGCGGCGGCTACTATCGGAGCCAGGCCTACTGGTACAGCACGGGTCACCCCATGCCAGGCGGTAGCTGGTGCCAGATCGGGTACCGGCACGATCACCCGTACGCGCCCTTCGGTGGCCAGTACTCCTACACCGATACGGGCTACGTGTACGTCGCGGTCGGTGGCGACACGACGGCCAACACCGTCTACACGGTGCCGGCCGGCGGCGGCGGCGGTTACGTCGTCACGCCCCCGCCTGCGCGCGGCGGTGGCGTCATTGTGGCGACGCCTCCGCCGCCTCCACGCGGTGGTGGCGTCATTGTCGCCACGCCTCCGCCGCCTCCGCGTGGGAGTGGTGGCGTCGTCGTCAGGCCTCCGCCGCCCGTGGTGGTGGTCACTCCGCCCCCAGGACAGCCAGCCCATCCTGCGACCCCGCCCCCGGCTCCCCCCGGCATGCCGGGCGCGGGCGGCTACAACCCGCCGCCCGGTCATGGCGGCACGCCGCCGGGGCACGGCGGGATTCCCCCCGGCCATGGCGCGAGCCCCGTCCCGCCGGGGCACGTCAACAACCCAGGCCAGGGGAGCGGCGGCAACAATCCGCCGCCCGGCCACGGAGGCACGCCGCCGGGGCAGGGCGGGACTCCACCCGGCCACAGCGCCGGTTCCGTTCCGCCCGGCCACGTCAACAACCCAGGCCAGGGGAACGGCGGCAACAGCCCGCCGCCTGCTCGGGTCGCTCCGCCGCCGGGCAAGGGTGGCAATGACCAGCCCAACGACGGCAAGGGCAAGGGCAGGGGGAAGTAGCCGGTGACCACGTCCCAGGGGTCCGGGCTCTCCGAGGCGCGGCGCCGGCCTGCGCGCGCCGGCATCATCGCTCTCCTCGCCGCTTCCACGCTCTCCGGCTGCGCCCACACCGCGGTCTCGGTGGCATCGCCGGGGATGCCGGGGGAGGACCCGCGCTGCGCGGCCGCCGCGGATCAGCCGTCGGCGCTGATCAGCGAGTGGTCTCCGGCGGAGAAGGCCAACCTCCAGCAAGCGCTCGCCGGCGGCGGCGTGGTCGCGGTCGAGCACCTGGGCTGCCAACTCCGCGTCCTCTCCCAGTGCCGGGCCCCGGGCGGCTACACCTGGCAGCGCACGGGCCCCGCGCAGGCGTCGGTGGAGATCGACGGCGAACGGGCGCTCTTCGAGCGGCTCCCGCTCTCCGCCGGCGCGCTCCAGGCGGACCTGCGCCAGGCCGGGAGGCTCCGCCTGGCCACCCAGGTCGCGGGCGAATACCGGCTCCAGGCCGGGGCCGGCGCGCAGCTCCCGCCCCAGGGCGAGTGCCAGTACGCCACCCACGTGATCACCGCGCTCTCCGTCGGCGCCTCCGCGCTGATGACCGGCGACGGGCGGATGATCCGCTCGAACGGGGACGCGCAGGCGTGCGCCCGGACGCCGGAGGGCGGTCCGGATCCGGCCTGCTCGGCGCCGCTGCAGATCTCGCTGTCGCGCGTCCCGGGCCGAGGGCCCCAGGAGCCGCCGCCGGGGATGGCGCAGGTGGACGTGGTCTCGGCGTTCGAGGAGCAGACCTGGGACGTGTTCGCGGGCGATGCCCACGTCTGCACCACGCCCTGCACGACCTGGGTGGATCCGCTGCGCCCGCTCTCCCTGGTGTCCCAGGGCGGGCGGCGCGACGAGATCTGGGTGTCGTCGATGGGCGAGGCGCTGGAGACGCGCAACGCGGTGCTGGTGGCCACCGGGCACCACCGGGCCAAGTACGTCAACGGGCTGGTGTTCACCACCCTCGGCGGGATGGGGGTCGTGGTCGGGATCACGTTCACGGCCGTGGGGTGCAGCGACCTGCAGCGGCGCGGTGGGGCCTGCACCGCCGGCCTGATCACCGGCGCCGTCAGCCTCCCGATCACCGCGATCTTCACCTGGCTGATCGTCGACTCGATGCCGCACGCCGACGTGTTCCCGGTCCTCAAGGCCGAGCAGGGGAGAGGGCTGCCGCCGATCACGGTCGGGATGGGGCCCGGCGGCATCGCGGGGACCTTCTAGCTGGCGCGCTACGAACCGGGCGCCTTCCAGCGGTATCCCGCCATCGCCCCTTCCACCTCCCGCGCCACCTCCTGAGCGCGGGCGGTGATCGCCTCCGTCGCGTGGAGGGCCTCGGCGGTCTCGTCCATCGCCGTCCCCAGCGAGGCGATCGCCTCGAAGATCTGACCGATGCCCGCCGATTGCTGGCTGACCGCGGCGGAGATCTGCCGGGCGGCGGCGGCGTTGCCCTCGACGATCCGCGAGAGCCGGCGGAGGTCATCCCCGTACTCCTTGGCCAGCGCCATCCCGGAGTCGGCCCGGTCCCTCCCGTCGCCGCTCAGCTTCACCGCCTCCTGGATGCCGCCCTGCACGACGAGGAGCGCGTCGTCGACCCGGCCGGTCGCGGCGCTGGATTCGTCGGCCAGGCGGCGGATCTGCTGGGCGACCACCGCGAAGGTCTTCCCCGCCTCTCCGGCGCGGGTGGCCTCGATGGCGGCGTTGAGGGCCACCATGTTCGACTGGTCCGCCAGCTCCTTCACCACCATGGTGATGCGGGCGATGTGGCGGGCGCTCGTCTCCAGCTCGGCCATGTGCACGGCCATGGCGCCCGCGTGCCCCCGGAGATCGCCGAGCTGCTCCAGGCTGGCCTCCACCGCCGCGCGCCCCGAGCGGCCCACCGCCTCGGCGCCCTCGGCGGCGGCGAGCACCGCCAGCGCCCGCTCCGACGCCATGCCGGAGGTGTGCTTGATCTCCTGCGCCGTCCGCCGGGTCTGGGACAGCGTCTCCGACTGGTGCTCCAGCACCCGGGACTGGCGGGCCACCAGCGCCGACAGGTCGCTCGCCACCTGGTCCACGGAGCGCGCGGACTCGGCGATGACATACGCCTTCGACCGCAGGCCGGCCAGCGCCCCCGCGGTGGCGAACGCCAGGTCCCCCAGCTCGTCGGTCGCCGGCCACGCCGGCAGCTTCGGCGCGCCCGAGGCGAGCGCGCGCACCGACTCCTCCACCGCCCGGGAACCGGAGCGCAGGCGGCGGCCGACCGCCCGCGCGGTGAAGGCGCCCAGCAGCAGCACGTAGCCCAGGCTCCCCGCGAACGGCCAGGCCAGATCGTGCGCGAGCTGCTGCTGCCACTCAGGCACCCGGAAGGCCATCGACTCATGGCCGCGCCGTTTCAGCTCCTCCACCACGCCGCCGCTGAACGTCTGGAAGCGCCGCATGGCGATCACGCCCGGCGCCAGGAACGACGCCATCATCACCATCGCGGTGACGTACGGGAGGTACCAGACCTGCCGGGGCCACAGGAACCCGGTGCCGGTGGGATGCACCTCGGGATGCCGCTCCAGCTCCTCCACGGCGAGCGGGCGGAGCAGCTCCTCGACCTTGATCGTCTGCCGCACCAGCAGCATCGAGACGATCACCGCCGTCAGCAGCAGGGTGGGGAGGACCAGGTACAGCGGGCGATCGGCCACGAAGCCCAGGGGAATGGTGATCAGCGCGACGGTGCCCACGTAGCCGCCGATGGCGAACAGCTCGAGCCGGCGGGGAAGGGCGAGGATGCGCTGGAGCCGATCTCCGGGCGCGTCGCCGTCCGGCTGCGCCAGGGCGCGGTCCACCAGGCGGTGGACGATGCCGTAGGGAGACGCGATGCCCAGCGTCAACGCCACCCGCGGGAGCCACACCTTGAACGTGTCGAAGACCTCCTGATCGTTGAGCTGGTAGAGGACGCCGAACAGGTACGCCAGCAGAGGGACCGCGGGTAACACGGTGATCTGCTGTTGCAGAAATATCCTGACTTTCAGTTTTTTCCGCGCAACGGGATCAGTCACGACCCATTGAAACACGCGCCAGCAGCGCCATCAGGAACAACGTCTCTGCCACCACCTCCAGCACCTCCTCCACCGCCTGGGCGGCCGGCGCGAGGGTCGCGATGTCGAGCGCCACGGCCACCGTCCCTGCCGCGATCGCCCCCAGGAGCAACCCCAGGCAGAGGCGGCCGTGGAGCTCCCGGCGCAGCGTCCAGACCAGCCACGCGCCCACCAGCGGCACCAGCGCCATCGGCGCGTCGCCCCAGTGGCCCATCGCCGCGCGGTCGTAGCCGAACGCTGTCGCGAGGATGAAGTGCTTGAGCCGCTCGTGGCCCATGAACCGCTCGTCAACGGCGGCCGCCGCGAGCGCCGCCGCCAGCGCAAAAAATGCGCCCGGGGCGCGGGAGCTGCGCAGCGCCAGCACCAGCGCCGCCACTGACGCGCCCGCCAGCAGCATCGACGACAGCCACGCGATCGGCGAGCCCTCGCGCATCAGCTCGTGGACGGCGAACCGGCCGGCGGAGACGGCGTCGGCGGTCACGAAACCGGCGACGCCCAGCGCGACGGCGGCGAACGTCAGCGCGAGCCGTCGGGACATGGGCTCAGGTGCACTGGCACTCGCCGCATCCCGTGGCTTCGGTGGAACCGCCCGCGATGGTTCGCCCGGGGGCAGGGGCACCGCAGGCCGAGAGCTTCTTCTCCAGGGCAGAAGCCACCGACGCGAGGGACTTCCCGAACACCACTCCATACGGGCCTGCGTAGCCGGGTACCTCCACCCAGAAGGAGACCTCCTTCCCGGGAGGCGGCATGGGACCGGCGTCGATGGCGGACACCGCGGCAGTGGCCGATTCGCACTCGCAGTCGTCGGCGTTCCCCTCTTCGCGCTCCATGCATTCCGGATCCGGCTGCTCCTCCACCGAGTACCCGTAGACGACGATGCGGGCCTTGTCCGGGGACGCCCGCGCCGGTCCTCTCACCTTGACCCGGAGCCATGACTGCTCCGGGAACGCGAGGTCTATGGCATGCAGCTTGTTCGTGCGGGCGGATTCCTGCTCCTGCCAGACCCCGAAAGGACTCGTCTGGGCCGCCTGGGTATGCGCCTCGTCGTACTCCCGCTCGCACGTCGACGGCAGCTCTTCTTCACTCACCCCGCGGGCCTCCGGGCCCTCGTTCACGCACTTCTGTATGTCCATCCCCCGCGCCTCGAAGTCTTCATACGAGCACTCACACGGCTCGCACTCCCCCTGTTCCAGGCTCTCGATGCAGGCGTCGTCCGGCATGCGCTCGACGCTGGCGGAGTCGTCGATCCACTCGGCGCGATTGCGGTCGCCGCGGCACCGGTACGCCAGCTTCAGCTCCACCAGCGGCTCGTTGGCGCCGGTCGCGAGCACGTTCGCGGTGACGGCCGCGCTCGCCGCCACCGGGTAATCGCGCACGGCCACCGCGGCCTTGGCCAGGCGCAGCTCGAGGTCCCGGTCTGGAACGATCGCCGCGGCGCGCGCCAGCTGCCGCTCGAGCTCCGCGCCGTCGTTTCGCCGCTCGGCCTCCGCCGCCTTGGTCAGCGTCCAGTCCTTGTCGACCGTCTCTCGCACCAGGTACGCCTGGGCCACGAAGCCCTGCACCCGCTCCATCTCCGTGTCCTCCACGCTGGAGGCCGCGGTGAGGCTGAGGTCGTTCGGGATGATCGGCCGTTCCCAGGTCACCTCGGCCCAGTCGCCGCGCACGGCCACCACCTGCACCTGCTCGTTGATGCTCAGCTCGGCCAGCACCTTCGCATCGGAGGCCGGCTTCTTGCGCATGCGCAGCGAGGTGGCGCCAATGAACCATGACTCCTCGGGCTTCGGCCCCGGCCCGGCGCGTTCGTCCGTCACGGCGGGAGCACTGGAGGGCGCCGCTCCCATGGGCTTGAGCAGATCGTTGATGCGGCGAGCGTCGTCGGGGCGCTGCTCCTCGTTGTACAGCGCCAGGAGCAGGGCCAGCGGCTCGCGCTCGTGAGGCCGTAGCGCGTGCGCCCGCTCGGCCTCGGTGACCTTGAGATCGGCGTCCCCCAGCGCTCGGCGGGACGCTTCGAAGATCTCGTCGTACCGGGGCGCGATGGAGCGCACGTCGGCCGACCGCACGAAGCCCGTGAGCGAGGACTGGAGCTGGAGGAACTCCGCGCCCGAGCCCGGCGCGCGATCCACCATCAGCTCGATGCCGATGGGGATCACCTTGCCGGACAGCGCCGAATTGGCGTTCGCCGCCTCGTAGACCTGCACCTTCGGCTCCCACGCCCAGACCCTGACTGGCGCAGCGGCGGCCGGCGCGACGGCCGGAGTGGTCTCGGTGGGGGCCTTCGTCACTTTCCACACCACGCCCGCCGCGGCGATCACCAGCGCGGCGCCGGCGGCCGCGGCCACCGCCACCCGCGGCGCGCGCTTCCCACGGGTGACCTTCAGCGGCGGCAGGGCCTTGAGCGCCTGAGCGGCGGCCTCGGCGGTGGGGAACCGCTTCGCGGCGATCTTGGCGGCCAGCTTGTGGACGAAGCGTTCGAATTCGGGAGAGCTGTTGAGCGAGAGGTTCGCGCCCAGCTCCAGGTCCTCGCCGATGAGCTTCTCCGGCGGGCGCCCGGTGAGCAGGTGCATCAAGCTCGCGCCCAGCGCGTAGAGGTCGCAGGTGGCGTCGACGGTGCCGGCGATCTGGTCCGGTGGCATGTACCCGTACGTCCCGACCAGGGTGGACTGGTGGGTGACGCCCTCGAGCAGCTCGCGCGCCGCGCCGAAGTCGACCAGGGCGATGCTGCCGTCGGGCCGCAGGATGAGGTTGTGCGGCTTCACGTCGCGGTGGATCACCCGCGGCGCGCGGCCGTGGAGATACGCCAGCACGTCCAGCACCTGGGCGGCCACGTCGCGGGCCTGCGGCTCGTCGAACGCCCCGGCGTGGAGCCGCTGCCACAGGGACTCGCCCTCGACCAGCTCCTGCGCCACGTACAGGCGTGTCCCCGCGCCCTCGCCCTCCTTGAAGCTGCTCAGGAACTTCGGGATGCGCGGGTGGTCGAGCTCCTGCAACAGCGCCCCCTCCCGCTCGAACGCCTCGACCTGCTTCAGCGAAGGGACGGCGGCGAAGAGCAGCTCCTTGAGGGCGACCTTGCGGCCCGCGGGGTCCTCGGCGACGTACATGCGGCTGTGCGGTGTCTGGGCGAGCACCGACTTCACGCGGTACCCGCCGGCGCTCACCGCCGCGCCGCATTTCTCGCACCGCGTCTGGGTGACCGCGGCACCACACGCCGGACAGTGGCCTTCTGGGTAGGTCATCATGGGTGTTCCCGCCTGAGCAGGTTCCAGGCCAGGAGTATTCCGGGGCCAGGTCCAGGGAGGCATTGTGGCAGGAGGACGTGGCAAGAAGGAGAACCGATGCGCCTCTTCCGGCCCGCGGCGCCGCCCTATGACCCCGAGCAGTGGGTGAAGCTCCCGCTGGCGGAGCGGGGCCGGCTGGTGTGCGAAGGATGGGCGCTGCAGGGCTACGGGGCCCCATTCGGCGCGTACGCGTTCTACGCGCTCAAGGCCGGCCTCTACGCCGGCGGGTGGCTGCTGTTCTGCCGCGGGATTCCGCTCCTCGGCGTCCTCGCGTTCCAGAAGGCGATCCTGTGGAGCATGTTGTTCGAGGGGCTGGGGTTGGGGGCGGGCAGTGGTCCGCTCACCGGGCGCTACCTCCCGCCGTTCGCGGCGTTCCTCCACTTCCTCCGGCCTGGCACGACCAAGCTCCCGGCCATCCCTGGACTGCCGGTGCTCGGCGGCATCCGGCGGACCTGGCTGGACGTCGCCCTCTACGCGGCGCTGGTGGTGGCGCTGCTCCGGGCGCTCGCGTCGCCGGAGCTCGACGCCTGGACGCTGGCGCCGATCGCCGCCCTGGTCCCGCTCCTCGGGCTCGTGGACCGGACCACCTTCCTCGCGCTCCGCGCCGAGCACTACTGGACCACCACGCTCTGCTTCCTCTTCGCCGGCAACTGGATCGCCGGGGCCAAGGCGGTGCAACTCGCGCTGTGGTTCTTCGCCGGCTTCTCGAAGCTGAACCACCACTTCCCATCGGTGGTGGGCGTGATGACCAGCAACAGTCCCTTCACCGGACTCGGTCCGCTGCGGCGCTGGATGTACCGCCGCTACCCGGATGACCTGCGCCCCTCGCGCTTGGCGGAGGTCATGGCCCACGCCGGCACCGCGGTGGAGCTCCTCGTCCCGCTCATCCTGGTCTGGGCCTCCGGCGGGTGGCCACTGATCGCCGGGCTGGCGCTGATGATCGCGCTGCACGCCTTCATCACCAGCAACGTGCCGATGGGCGTGCCGATCGAGTGGAACCTGATGGTCGTGTACGGCGGCTTCGCGCTGTTCTGGGCCCACCCCGAGGTGAGCGTGCTCGACCTCGGCTCGGCGCCGCTGGGCGCGTTCCTGCTGGTCGCGCTGGCGGGCGTCCCGCTCCTCGGCAACCTGGCGCCGGGCCGGATCTCGTTCCTGCTCTCGATGCGCTACTACGCCGGCAACTGGGCGTACGGCGTGTGGCTGTTCCGCGGGGAGAGCTACCGGAAGCTCGACCGGCTCACCAAGAGCTCGCCCTGGATCGCGGACCAGCTGGGCCGCTTCTATGACCGGGGCACCACGATGGGCATCATCAGCCGGGTGATGGCGTTCCGGATGATGCACCTGCACGGCCGGGCGCTGCCGCGGCTCCTCCCCAGGGCCGTCGAGCGGCTCCAGGACTACGAGTACCTCGACGGCGAGATCGTGGCTGGGCTGGTGCTGGGCTGGAACTTCGGCGACGGCCACCTGCACCGGGAAGGACTCCTGCGCGCCGTCCAGGCGCAGTGCGCCTTCGAGCCCGGCGAGCTGCGCTGCATCTTCGTGGAGGCGCAGCCGCTGGGAGGCAAAGCGCTGGCCTACCGGATCCACGACGCCGCGACCGGGCTGATGGAGTCGGGGGAGATCCCCGTCGCGCCGCTTCGCGAAGTCCAGCCATGGATGGCCGCATGAGCGACGTGGACGCGGTCATCGTGGGCTCGGGGCCGAACGGGCTGTCGGCGGCGGTGCGGCTGGCGCGCGCGCGCGCGTCGGTGCTGGTCCTGGAAGCGCACGCGGAGATCGGGGGGGGCACGCGCACGGCCGGGCTCACCTTGCCCGGGTTCGCCCACGACGTCTGCTCCGCGGTCCACCCCATGGGCTTCTGCTCGCCCTGGTTCCAGGAACTGCCGCTGGCCGAGCACGGGTTGCGGTGGCTGCACCCGAAGGCCTCCGTCGCGCACCCGCTGGACGAAGGGCCGGCGGTGCTGCTCCGCCGCTCGGTCGAGGAGACCGCGTCCGGCCTGGACGGGGCCGACGCCCGCGCCTACCGCCGCCTGGTGGAGCCGTACCTCCGCGATCCGGCCGGCTTCATGAGGGACGCGCTGTCGCCGGTCCGATTCCCGCGCCACCCCTTCAAGATGCTGCGGTTCGGGATCACCGGGTTGGCCTCGGCCGAAGGACTGGCGAGCCGCTTCCAGGGCCCTCGGGCCCGGGCGCTCTTCGCCGGCTGCGCGGCGCACTCCATCCTTCCGTTCGATCGGGCGCTGACCGGCGCCATGGGACTGATGTTCCTGCTCACCGGGCACGTCGAGAACTGGCCCGTCGCCGCCGGGGGCTCGCGCGCCATCACGGACGCGCTGGCGAGCCTGCTGCGCTCGCTCGGCGGCCGCATCCAGACGGGCGTCCAGGTGACGTCCCTGGGCGATCTCCCCGCGGCGCGCGTCTACCTGTTCGACACCGGCCCCGGGCAGCTCGCGCGGATCGCCGGCCCCGTGTTGCCGGCAGGCTACGTCCGCCGGCTCCAGCGCTACCGCTACGGTCCAGGGGCCTTCAAGCTGGACTGGGCGCTGGACGGGTCGATCCCCTGGAAGGACCCCAGGTGCCTGGAAGCCTCCACCGTTCACGTGGGCGGCGCGTTCGAAGAGGTCGCCGCCGGGGAGGCCGCCGTCTGGCGCGGCGAGCACCCGGAGCGGCCCTACGTCCTGCTCTGCCAGCAGAGCGAGATCGACCGCAGCCGCGCCCCGGCCGGCAAGCACACGGGTTGGGCGTACTGCCACGTGCCACCGGGCTCCACCGCCGACCTCACGGAGGCGATCGAGCGGCAGGTCGAGCGATTCGCTCCGGGCTTCCGCGACCGCATCCTCGCGCGCCACGCGACCCGGCCCGCGGACCTGGCGAGCTACAACCTGAACAACGTGGGCGGAGACATCAGCGGCGGCGTGGCGGACCTCGCCCAGATGTTCACCCGGCCCGTCGCCCGGCTCGACCCGTACTCGACGCCCAACCCGCGCGTCTTCCTCTGCTCCGCCTCGACGCCTCCGGGCGCCGGCATCCACGGCATGTGCGGCTACCACGCCGCGACGAGCGCGCTGCGGCGCCTGGAGCGGTTCAAGCCGGCGCCGCTCGGGTGAGCGTGAGGTAGCCTCCTGGGCAAGCGATGCGCCCCACGCCCCTCCACCTCGCGCTCGCCGCCCTGGCGTTCTCGGCGGCCGTGGCCTGCTCGCTCCAGCCCCTGGAGCCGGTCCCGCCGGACCCCGACGCGGGGCTGCCCGACGGAGGTGCGCCGGACGGTGGGGCCGCGGACGGCGGCACCAGCGACGGGGGTTGCCCCTCCGCCAGCCAGATGCCGGCGGTGCAGGCGTTCTTCAACCGCAAGTGCGCGGGCTGCCACCCCAGCGACTTTTCCCCGGACCTCGGGAACGGCCGTTCGCGGAACGCGCTGGTGAACCGGTTCCCGGTCGGCGTCTGCGGTCCGCCCTCCAGCAGCGCCAACCCGTCCTGGCGGCTGGTTGTCCCCGGAGACCTGGAGAACAGCATGCTCTGGCGGTACGTGCAGGGCTGCGCGTGCGGCTCCGCCTGCCTCAGCGCCATGAGCCCGCCGTGCAACTCCGGCGCCCGCTGCGGCTCCAAGGACCCCATCTGTACGGGCAAGAGCGATGCGCCGAGCGCGGCGGATCGCGCCGCGGTCCAGTGCTGGATCCTCCAGGGTGCGCCGCCGTGAAGGGCGCCGCGATCGGCGCCGCGACCGCGCTGGTGCTCGTAGTCCTGCTCGCCCCGGGCGCCTCTTCCGCGACGAGCTTCCTGCTCACCGGGTCCGGCGCGCTCGATCACCGCGAATTCCTCGGCGCGCAAAGCCTCCAGCTGGCCACGCCCGCGTCGGTGGGGATCGACTCCACCACGCTGGAGCTGGCGTCGAAGCTGGTGGTGGACGTGAGCCCGGGCTTCAGCGTCAGCGTGAAGGCCTGCTATGGCTGCCACGGCTTCGAGGTGGACCAGGGCTACGCCGAGCTCCAATTCGAGGACCGGCTGAACCTCCGCATCGGCCGGTTCAACGTCCCGGTCGGGGAGTTCAACCTCCGCCACGACCCGGCGAACTACACCACGCCCTCCAAGCCGCTCCCGTACGCGATGGGGGACATGGTCCACTACCGCGAATTCAACCTCGGCGTGGTGCCCACGCCGTACTCCGACAACGGGATCGAGGTGTTCGGCAGCTTCTGGCTCCAGCACCTCATCCAGCTCGACTACACGGTCTACGTGGTCCGCGGCCTGGTCGGGAACAACGACTTCGACTTCAAGGCGGCGCGCGACGTCCGCGACAACAACCACACGCCGGCGATCGGTGGCCGGGTGGTGGCGACCTGGAACCACCTCTCGCTGGGCGGATCGCTGGGCGGCGGCTACTACGACCCCGCGGATCGGCTGCGGTACCTGTTCTACGGGCTGGAGGGCTACTACAGCCGGGGGCCGTTCGTGGTCCGCGTCGAGCTGATCAACCGCCTCACCGACTTCGACGTGAACGCCCCGGGGTACCCCTTCGTGATCAACCCGGCGGAGCCGTACTTCCTCAAGCTGGGGTACTACGCGCAGGTCGACTGGAAGGCGCTCCCCTGGCTCACGGCGATCTACCGGCTGGACGGCGTGAACCGGCTGGGGATGCCGATTCCGGGGTCCGGGTTGAACGGGCAGTTCGCGGCCGTCCTCCGCCACACGCTGGCGGCGTCGATGACGGTGCACCCGAACCTGCTGCTCAAGCTGGACTACGAATTCTGGGCGTTCCGGGGAACGACGTTCGAGAACGTCCACGCGGGTCGCGCCGCGGTGGTGTTCAGCTACTAGGGAACGCGCCATGGCCATCTCCGCCTCACTGGTATTCGCCTTCGTCCTGTCCGCCACGCAGCCAGCCGCGGCGGACCTGGTCGAGGCCCGGTGCGGGTACTGCCACTCCATGGCGCGGGTGAAGGAATTCCGCTTCCGCCCATCGCAGTGGAGGAAGGTGGTCAAGCAGATGCAGGGCCGCTCGCCGCTGCTGATCAGCCGCGCCGAGGTGGACGTGATCGTCCGCTACCTGGTGAACGACCTGAAGCTGGTCCCTCCGGAGTCGCCGCGCCGCCCGCCCCCGCGCGCGCCTCCGCCCGGGATCGCCGCGCCCGCGTCGCCGGAAGGGGAGGATGATCTGGCGCTCTCGCCGGTCATCCCCGTGGAGCCGCTGGTGTCCCCCGAGGACCGCGAGGCCGCCGGGGTTGCTGGAGGACCGCTGCTCCAAGTGCCACACGCTCAACCGGGTGTTCGCCAGGGTGGACTCGCTCGCCGCCGGGGAGGCGATCATCGAGCGGATGCGGAGGAAGACCGGCTCCGGGATCTCCCCGGACGACGCGCGCATCCTGCTCCGCTTCCTCGCCTCCCGCGCGGAGCGCTGATCAGAGGCAGCACCGGAAGCCGATGTCCTGCGCGCCGCCTGCGCCGGGCAGGAAGTAGTCCCGGGCCATGCAGGACACGCCGCTGGACCGCCAGCTCCCGCCGCGCACCACCCGCTGCGGCGATCCCGGCGCCACCACGCTGGAGGTCCACTCGCCCACGTTGCCGCTGAGGTCCGCGACGCCATCAACCGTCACGCACCCATCCTTCCTCCCCAAGGGCGCCGGACCTTGCCCGCCGGCGCCCGCCTGGCAACGTCCCTCCACGAGTCCGGGGCCGTAGGGATAGGCGCGCTTCTCCGGGCCGGCGCAGGCGAGCTCCCACTCGGCCTCGGTGCACAGGCGCTTCCCGGCCTTCCCGCAGAGCGCCTCCGCTTCGTGCCAGTCCACCTTCGTCATCGGCACCGCGTTCTTCTCGTTCGGGTACTCGTACCGGTCGATCCACGTTCCGCCGGCTACCTGGACCATGCCCGCGTCGAGGGCGAACGAGGCCTGCCGGGGCGGCCTGGAGCTGGGCGGTGGCGACGGCGTCGGGATTGACGTGGAGGCTCAGCTCCAGCGCCTCGATCGCCGGCCCGATCCGCCCTGCGCGGAGCTCGCGCGTTCCCTCCTCGCGGAGCGCCTCCGCCACGTCCTGCCGGAGCGCCGGGAGCCGCGTGTCGTCCGGGAAGAACCGGTACGCGGTCTCGAGCTCGCCGACCGCGACGTCCCGCAGCCGTCCTTCGGCGACACTCAATCGAATCCTCGCCATGGCGCGGTCCGCTCCGCGGGGGGGGTCGGGCGGCGCCACCGTGAACACGCGCACGGTTCCGATCGCCGCGGCGGCAAGCACCGCCCCCAGCACCGCGAGCAGGACCGTCGAGCGCCGCGGCCTTACCACCAGCGGCTCCCACCGGCCGGACGAGGAGGAGCCGGGGTCCCCGCCGCTGGAGCTGGGGGTGAGGGGAGAAGATCCATCGGCGCCCACGCTCGTCTGCAGCTTCCGGGCGTAGGCACTGGCGGAGCGGATCCGCGTCCGCCGCTCGATCCGCTCGTCGCCCATCAGGTCGCGCATCAGCGCCGCCAGCCCCGCCGCCGAGGTGCTGGACGTGTGACCCTCCAGGAAGTGCTCGAGCGCACCGGCCAGCTCGCCCGCGGTCTGGAACCGTTCGCCGGGCGTGCGCGCCATGGCCCGGACGACCACCGCCTCGACCTCCGCCGGGAGATCGGGCCTCAGCTTCCGGATCGGCTCGTGGGTTCCCTCGGTGATCGCCTTGAGGACCGCCAGGTCGTTCGGGCGCGCGAACGGGCGGACCAGGGTGAGCGCTTCGTAGAGCGTGACCCCGAGCGCGAACACGTCCGCGCGCCGGTCCACCTCCTCGCCGCGCGCCTGCTCCGGCGCCATGTACTGGTGCTTGCCCTTCACCCGGCCGGCGTCGGTGTGGACGACCTGCGTCGCCGCCTTGGCCACGCCGAAGTCCAGCACCTTCACCTGGCCCTCGTAGGTGACGTAGAGGTTGGAGGGAGAGATGTCCCGGTGGACGATGTGGAGCGGGGCGCCGTGCTCGTCCTTCATCTCGTGCGCGTAGTGGAGCCCGCGCGCCGCGTCCGCCACGATCTTGAGCGCCGCGCCGAGGGGGAGGTGCTCCCGCCGCCGCCGGGAGGCGCTGAGGATGGTGGAGACGTCCTCGCCGGGCAGGTACTCCATGCAGATGTAGTGGCAGCCCTCGGCGAAGCCCAGGTCGTGGATCTGCACGATGTTCTGGTGCGACAGCCGGGCGGCCAGCTTCGCCTCGTGGAGGAACATGTCCACGAACTCCTGCTTCGAGGAGAGCGAGTGGAGGATCCGCTTGATCACCACGTTGCGCTCGAACCCCTCGGCGCCCATCTGCTTGGCGAGGAAGATCTCGGCCATCCCGCCTTCGGCCAGCTTCCGCACGAGCAGGAACTTCCCGTAGACGGCGGAGATCTCCTCGCCGTCGCGCGGGAACTTCGCTCTCGGCTTCCCTCCGGCCATTCAGCGCTCAGCCGAAGTTGACCATCACGTGCCGCGCCACGGTGTAGTCCTCCAGCGCGTACATCGACATGTCCTTGCCGTAGCCGCTCATCTTCAGGCCGCCGTGCGGCATCTCGCTCACCAGCATGAAGTGCTGGTTGACCCAGACGCAGCCGTACTGGAGCTGGGCGGCGACCTTCATCGCCTTCTTCACGTCACGGGTCCACACGCTGGCGGCCAGGCCGTAGTCGGAGTCGTTGGCCCAGGCGATGGCCTGGTCGGCGTCGGAGAAGCGGGTGACGGAGACCACCGGGCCGAAGACCTCCTTGCGGACGACCTCGTCGTCCTGGAGCGCGCCGGCGAGGACGGTCGGCTTGTAATAGAAGCCCGCGCCCGGGATCGCGCCGCCGCCGGTGGCCGCCTTCACGTGCCCGGAGGCGAGGGCCCGCTGCACGAAGCCGTCCACGCGCTCGCGCTGGCGGGCGCTGATCAGCGGTCCCAGCTCGGTCGAATCATCCGTGGGTGGACCGTGCTTGAGCGAGCCGGCCGCGGAGGCGAGGTCGGCCACCAGCTTGTCGTGGATCTTCTCGCCGGCGTAGACGCGGCACGCGGCGGTGCAGTCCTGGCCGGAGTTGTAGAACCCGGCGAAGCGGATCCCCGCCACCACCTCGGCGAGGTCCGCGTCGTCGAACACGATCACCGGCGCCTTGCCGCCCAATTCCAGGTGGGTGCGCTTGAGCGTCTTCGCCGCGTACTCCAGCACCTTCTGCCCGGTGCCAATGCTCCCGGTGACCGAGACCATGGCGACCTTCGGGTGCTGGGCGAGCGCCGCGCCCACCTCGCCGGCCCCGGTGACGATCTCCAGCGCGCCCTCGGGGAGCAGGTCCTTCGCCATCTTCCCCAACTCCAGGGTGGTGAGCGGGGTCTGTTCGGAGGGCTTGAGCACCACCGTGTTGCCCGCCGCCAGGGCGGGGCCGATCTTCCACGCCGCCATCATCAGCGGGTAGTTCCAGGGCGCGATCGATCCCACCACGCCGATCGCGTCGCGCCGGATCATCGAGGTGTGGTTGGCCAGGTACTCGCCGGCCGCGCTCCCGGTCATGCAGCGCGCGGCGCCCGCGAAGAAGCGGATCACGTCCACGATGGCCGGGATCTCCTCCTTCAGCACGCGCACGTACGGCTTGCCGCAGTTCCTCGACTCCAGCTTGGCCAGGCGCTCCGCGTCGCGCTCCACCCGGTCCGCCAGCTGGAGCAGCTTCCCGGCGCGCTCGGCGGGCGTGGCGCGCCGCCAGGTCTGGAACGCGGCCGCCGCGCGGTTCACCGCCGCGTCCACCTCCGCCGCCGACGAGGTGGGCACCTGCTGGATCGCCTCGCCGGTGGCGGGGTCGAGGATCTGTTCGGCCTGCATGTGCTTCCGCTCCTTTCGTTTCGTGCCTACTTGCCCCCGCCCGCAACGGTCTCCGTCCCGGACGTCAACCGGTGCGCGAGGAGGATGGGAATCAGCGTCACCATGATCACCAGCACCGCCACCACGTTGGTCACCGGCCGCTGCCGGGGCCGCACCACCTCGGAGAGCATCCAGATGGGGAGCGTCTGCTGCTGGCCGGCGGTGAAGGTGGTGACGATCACCTCGTCGAAGGAGAGGGCGAAGGCCAGCATCCCGCCCGCCAGCAGCGCGGTGGCGATGTTGGGCAGCACCACGTACCGGAAGGTCTGGAAGCCGTCCGCGCCCAGGTCCATGGACGCTTCCACCTGGGACCAGGCGGTGCGCCGGAGCCGGGCGATGACGTTGTTGTAGACGGTGACGATGCAGAAGGTGGCGTGCCCAGCCACGATGGTCCAGGTGCTGAAGGGCATCCCCACCAGGTTCATCCCGGAGCGCAGCGCGATGCCGGTGACGATGCCGGGCAGGGCGATGGGGAGGATCACCAGGAAGGAGATCGCCTCCCGCCCGAAGAAGCGGCTGCGGAAGACGGCGCCCGCCAGCAGCGTCCCCAGCGCCAGCGCCACCGCCGTCGCGCCCGCCGCCACCCGGAGCGACAGGCCCAGCGCCTGCCACACGTCCTGGCGCCCCCAGGCCACGCCGAACCACTGGAGCGTGTAGCCGGGCGGGGGGAAGGAGAACGACGCCGCGTCGGTGGTGAAGGTGTAGAGGATGATCAGCGCCACCGGCGCGTGGAGGAACAGCAGCACCGCGAAGGCCGCCGCCGTCAGCGCCTTCGGGGGCCGCGCCACGCTAGAGGGCATGGAAGGCCCCCAGCCGCTTCGCCACCGTCAGGTACGCGCCCATCACCACGATGGGCACCATGGAGAACGCCGCCGCCAGCGGGATGTTGCCGGCGGTGCCCTGCTGGAGGACCACCGCCTGGCCGATGAACAGGCTCGACTGCCCGATGGTGCCGGGGATGATGTAGTCGCCCAGCGTGAGCGAGAAGGTGAAGATCGATCCGGCCACCACGCCGGGGAACGCCAGCGGCCAGGTCACGTGGCGGAACGTCGCCGCGGGCCGCGCGCCCAGGTCGCCCGAGGCCTCCAGGAGATTCGGCGGCACGCGCTCCAGCGACGCCTGGATGGGCAGCACCATGTACGGCAGCCACATGTAGACGAACACCACGAACATCCCGAGGTACGAGGCGGAGAGCGACGGCCCGCCCACCACCGGCAGCTCCAGCACCGCCTCCAGGGCGCCCAGAAGGCCCATCCGTTCGATGAACCAGGTGGCCACGCCCTCCTTTGCCAGGATGAGCTTCCAGGCGTAGAGCCGGACGAGGTAGCTGGACCACAGCGGCAGGAGCACGCCCAGGTAGAACAGCGCCTTCATCCGGCCCTGCGCGTGACGCGCCGCCAGGTAGGCCACCGGGAACCCCAGCATCGCCGAGGCCAGGGTGACCGCCGCCGCCATCCCGGCGGTTCGCAGCACGATGTCCACGTGCGCGGCGGTGAAGAGGCGCTCGTAGGTGGAGAGGGTGAGCTCGCGCACGACCTGGCCGGTGTAGTCGTCAAGCGTGAAGAAGCTCTGTACCAGCAGGGCCGCCAGCGAGCCGACGTAGACGACGCCCAGCCACAGAAGCGGCGGCGCCAGCGCGATCGCCAGCGTCACCCGGGGCCACGCGAAGAGGAACGTCGACAGCCGGCGCCGGGCGCTCACGCGGGCGCCCCCTCGGGGGCCTCGACGGCGCGGGCGTGCTCGCGCTTGAAGGCCAGGCGCACCTCGCGGCCCTGCATCTGCGCCACGTCGCGGTGGCCCGCCTCCACGTTCTGGAGCACGACGGTGAGCGTGGCGGCGCCGCCCTCGATCTCCACCCGCGCGCGGGAGACCGCGCCCAGGTAGGCGGCCTCCACCACCTTGCCGTCCACCACCACGGCGCCATCCCCGAGGCTGGCGCCGGCGGGGTGGAGGACGATCTTCTCCGGCCGGACGGCGAACGGGCCGGGGGCGCCCAGCAGCTTCTGCGCCACCGCGCCCGAGAGGAGGTTGCTGGCGCCCACGAAGCTGGCCACGAACCAGGTGCGCGGCGACTCGTAGACCTCGCCGGGCGCGCCCACCTGCTCGATCGCCCCGCCGCGCATCACCGCCAGGCGGTCGCTCATGTTGAGCGCCTCCTCCTGGTCGTGGGTCACGTAGACGAAGGTGATCCCCACCTGCCGCTGCAGGGCCTTCAGCTCCACCTGCATCTGCTGGCGCAGCTTCAAGTCCAGCGCCCCCAGCGGCTCGTCCAGGAGCAGGACCCGCGGGCGGTTCACCAGCGCGCGCGCCAGCGCCACCCGCTGCCGCTGCCCGCCGGAGAGCTGGGCCGGCTTGCGCGCGGCCAGGTCCGCCAGCTTCACCAACTCCAGCGCCTCCAGCGCCTGGCGGCGCCGCTCCGCGCGCGGCACCCCGCGGATCATGGGCCCGTACGCCACGTTCTCCTCCACGCTCATGTGCGGGAAGAGGGCGTAGTCCTGGAAGACGGTGTTGACGTCGCGCTCGTAGGGCGGGAGCGCGCCGGAGTCGGCGCCGTGGAGGAAGAGCTTTCCTCCGTCCGGGTGCTCGAAGCCGGCGATCAGCCGCAGGCAGGTGGTCTTGCCGGAGCCGGACGGCCCCAGCAGGGTGAAGAACTCGCCGTCGAAGATGTCCAGGCTGACGGCGTCCACGGCGCGCACGTCGCCGAAGCGGCGCACGACGCCGTCGAACCGCACCGCCACCGGGCGTTCGGGCTGGCTCACCGCCCCCCGATCACCGCCACGTAGCCCGTCACCCACTCATGGTACGGCGTGCAGGTCCGGCCGCCGCCGCAGTCCGACACCGGGGTGCGCCAGAAGGCGATCTTGTCGAAGTTGTCCAGGCCGTTGGTCTTGCAGCCGTCCGCGCCCAGCAGCGCGTTGTCCTTGCAGGCGGCCAGCGCCACGGGCACCGAGCCGAACCACGCCGCCAGGTCGCCCTGGAGCTTGTTGGACAGCGAGTGCTCCATCCACAGGTAGGCGCAGTTGGGGTGCTTGGCCTCGGAGTGCATCATGGTGGTGTCCGCCCACCCGGTGGCGCCCTCCTCGGGGATGGTGCTGGCCACCGCCTTGTTCTGGCTCTTGAGCAGGTTCACCTGGAAGGGCCAGGAGCTGGAGGCCACCACGCCCTCGTTGGTGAAGTCGTCCACCTGCATCATCGCGTCGTGCCAGTAGCGGCCGACCAGCTTGCGCTGCTCGCGGAGCAGGTCGAGCGCGGCCTTGAACTGCTTCTCGTCCAGCGCGTACGGGTCGGTGATGCCCAGCTCCGGCTTGTGCTTCTTGAGGTAGAGGGCGGCGTCGGCGACGTAGATCGGCCCGTCGTACGCCTGCACCCGGCCCTTGTTGCTCTTGCCGTCGGCGAGCTTCTGCTCGGTGAAGACCACCGACCAGGACTTCGGCGGCTCCTTGAAGGCCTTGGTGCTGTAGAGGAGCACGTTGGGTCCCCACTGGTACGGGGTGCCGTAGTGCTTGCCGTCCACGGTGTGCCAGGGCGCGTTCTGCAGGCGCGGGTCGACGTTCTTCCAGGAGGGGATGAGGGCGGTGTTGACCTCCTGGACGCGCTTGCCCCGGATCAGGCGCATGGACGCGTCGCCGGACGCGGTGACCAGGTCGAAGCCGCCCTCGTTCATCAGCGTCACCATCTCGTCGCTGGTGGCGGCGGTCTTCACGGAGACCTTGCAGCCGGTCGCCTTCTCGAAGCCGGTGACCCAGTCGTAGGCCTTGTCCGTCTCTCCGCGTTCGATGTAGCCGGGCCAGGCGACGATGGAGACCTCACCTTCACCCTTGCCCAGCTTCTTTGGCGGCGCCGCCGAGGCGCTCACCGCGACCGCGAGCGCGAGGATACCGATGCGAACCATGCAGGACTCCCCTCTTGAGTTGGCGGCGCAGTCTACACTCGCCCCATGCTCCCCACGCTCCTGATCTCGCTCGCCGCGGCCCAGCTCCAGCCGCTTCCCCCGACCCTGGTCTCCCTGGACAGCGAGGAGGGGCAGAAGCTGCTGCTGGAGTCGAAGGCCAACCGGGACTACTTCGCGCTCTCCAGCCGCTTCCTGACCCAGCGGAGCACCTCGTACTGCGGCGTGGCCTCGGCGGTGATGGTGCTCAACGCCATGCCCGTCGCCGCCCCCGAGGTGAAGGAGTGGAAGCCCTTCCGGGCCTTCACCGAGGACAACGTCTTCAACGACGAGGCGCGCAAGGCCGCCTCGCCGGAGACGGTGTCCAAGGGGGGCCTGACGGTGGAGCAGCTGGCACACCTGCTCGGCTCGAACGGCGTCGCCGCCCGGCCGGTGCTGGCCAGCGCGTCGTCGCTGGAGGAGTTCCGGAAGGAGGCGGTGGCGAACCTGGGCCGCCCGGACGACTACCTGGTGGCCGACTTCTGGCGCGGGGACCTGGGCCAGGACTTCGGGGCCCACTGGTCGCCGGTGGCCGCCTACCACGAGGGGACGGACCGGTTCCTGGTGCTCGACGTGGCGCGCTTCCGGTACCCGCCGTACTGGGCGAAGGCCGAGGACCTCTTCAAGGCCATGAACACCACCGACCTCGACTCGGGGAAGTCGAGGGGCTTCGTGGTGGTCTCCGCCGCGGCGAACGCCGCCGCGCGCCTGCCGGTGCCGGCGCTGGGCCACCAGATCCTCAGGGTGGTGGCCGGGGCCGGCCTGGCCGTCTTCGCGCTCGGGGCCATCACCGGCGCGCTGGTGACCCGCTGGCGGATGCGCCGCAAGAGCGCCTGAGGCCGCGCGGGGAGGTCAGCGCCTGGATGGAGGGCGAGGTGAGACCTTCCACGGATCGCCGGCGTACCAGGCGCGCACCTTCGCCGGTGGGAACTCCCACTTCCGGCCGACCTTCACGGCTGGAATCGTGCCCTTGCGCGCCATACGCTTCACCGTCAGCTCTGAGAGCTGGATGAGGTCGGCGACGTGCCGCGCTTCCCAGTTCTTGCCGGCGGCCTCCAGCGCGGCGCGCTCGCCTCCGAGCTCGCCTCCTGATGGAGGATCGTGAGACATGAGTTTCGCGGCAAACTAACAGCGCGGGTCCGCTGCCGAGATGACAAGTTCTGATGCGGTGCCCGTTTTCCCGAGGAGGACGCCGAGACGCGTGGAGACTCCTCAGGTACTTCTCAGAGCTCCAAAAGAACCGATGAGACATGAAACGGACGGCTTCGACGCAACAGGACATTAGCCGCGCTACTCGTTCGCGCCCCGGTCCCCGAAACCCGGGGGGCGCTGATGCGGCGGCCTGCGGCCGTTTCCTCGTGGCCGGCGCTGTCCATCACCGCCGAGGTGCCCACGAACAGCAGGCGGAACAGGCGCCAGGTCTCGACGCTGGAGGCGGCGATCACCTCCGCCCTTCGCTCCATCTTTCAGATCTGGTGGAGTGGAATGCCCGCAACTTGCGGAGTGTATCGAACCTCAGTCCGGGTACAGCACGTCCATCACCTCCGGCTCCTTCTCCTGGTCGGCGATGACCGTGTGGCACCCGCCGCACCGCTTGGAGATCTTCTCGCCCGCGGCGGTGACGTGCTCGTTGTCGTGGCAGCGGAAGCAGCCGCGCTCGTGCGAGCCCCGGTCGGCGTAGGTCCCCCAGCCGACCTTCATGTCCGGGAACACGTTGCCGTTGTAGAGGTCCGCCAGCGCCCGGCCGGCGGCGGCGATCTCCTTCGCCTTGTCCTTCGCCACCTCCGGGTACTTCTGGCGGTAGAAGGCGGCCAGCACCTCGGGGAGCCTGGCCGCCGCCTCCTCGTGCGAGGCGTAGGTCGCCTGCAGCGCCTGGACGCCCTCGCGCTTGACGAAGGGGAGGGCGCGGTCGGCCTTGCCGGCGGCCAGCGCCTCGTCCAGCGCCGCGGCCGGGAGGTCGAAGCGGTGGCCCTTCCGGTTGTGGCAGTCCATGCAGTCCATAGTCCGCCAGTCCTCCTCCTTCGCCACAGCGAGCGCCGCGTCGGCGCCGGGGCCCTTGAAGAGCCGGGTGGGAGCGCCGGGCGCGTCCACCTGGACCGCGTGGATGGTGTCGCGCGCGGCGTCCGCCAGGTAGCGGATCTGCACGCCGCCGGAGGCGTGGAAGTGGGCACCGTGCCAGCGACCCTCGGCGTCCGGCCCGCCGACCTTCATCATCATCACCGTGTGCTTGGCGGTGTTGGCCTCGTCGTCGGCGAAGGTGGTCCGCATCTTCAGCTTGTCGCCGATGGCCCGGGTGGGGCTGTGGCACTGGCCGCAGGTCTGCGGCGCGGCGCGGAGGTCGTGGGGCGCCGGCACCGGGCGCGGGTAGCTGTTGAGCATGAAGTGCATCAGCTGCCGGGCGTCGGTGAGCTTGGAGGTGACGAAGTGGGAGGCGCCGGGGCCCACGTGGCACTCGGAGCAGGCGACCGCGGCGTGCGGCGAACGCTGGTTGGCGACGTACTCCGGCGTCATCAGGGTGTGGCAGCTGCTGGCGCAGAACTGGGTCGAGTGCATCGTCTCCACGCCCTTGTACGTGCCCACCGAGAGCAGGATGGCCGCCACCACGGTCGTCCCCAGCACCAGCAGCGCCGCGGTGCGCACCGCCGGGAGGTTGAAGTCCAGCACCGGGAACTCGGGCAGCGGCGCTCCGCCGGCCGCCGCCTTCCGCCGCTGGGCCCGGTCCCTCCACAGGCCGATGGGGATGATGAGCAGGCCCAGCACGAACACCGTGGGCAGGATGACGAAGGCGATGATCCCGGTGTACGGCCCGGAGGCGTGGCCCATCACCTCCACGCCGTAGAGGACCGCGAACAGCGCGGCGCTCACCGCCGCCATCGCGGCCCCGCCGAAGCTCAGCCAGTGGCGGAAGACGTGAAGGGCTCGGACCCCGCGCCAACCAGACGTCTTGTCCATGGCCTCCTCTCGCGAACGCTCAGGGCGTGCCGAGCGTCGCCTCCCCGTCGATGTGGGTGGAGCCGATCGCTCCGGTGACCGGATCGGTGGTGATCCGGATGCTGCCGTCCGCGGTGACGCTGGGGGCGTGGCACTGGACGCAATCCCCCAGCGTGAGGGTGAGCGGGTGGAGGCCGTCTTTCGGCGGGATGCCGTGGCACGACCCGCACACCGCCTGCGAGGTGCCGCCCGTCCAGCTCGGGTTGAGGATGCGGCTGGGCGCCTGGTCGCGCGCGGCCGCCGTCCCCGCCCCGTGGCAGTAGACGGATCCGCAGCTCGTGGTGGCGGGGTCGTAGACCGGCGCCGCTCCGTCCGCCCGCGCCAGCGCGCCCACGCCGGGGATGGCGGGGAAGACCTCCGCCGGCAGGGCGGAGTCGATGTGGCCGGTCGCCTTGGGGGTCGCCGGCACCTGGTGGCATTCGGTGCAGGCGATGGGCCCGCGGAGGCGGTGGCGCGCTTCGAGGTGAGCGCGGTGGGCGCCGACGGAAGCGAGCGCCTCGCTGGACCGCCCGGCGGCGTCGCGCGGGGGCGCGGGCGAGCTCGCATCGCCGTGGCAGCTGCTGCACCCCTGGCCCTGGCCGTCGCCCACGTCCACCACCCCGTTGGCGTGCTTCGGCGGTAGCGGCTGGCCGTTCGCGTACGCGGTGCCGTGGCAGCGCGCGCAGTCGGTGCCCGACGCGCCGTGGTCCTCGGGCGGCAGGCCGTGGCAGGTCCCGCACGCCGCCTCGCCGGCCCCGACGTTCGTCCACCGGGGCACCTGGTGCGTGGCGCGCGCGTCGGCGCCGGAGGGCGCGTGGCACGCGGAGCCCGAGCAGGTGGCGGCGGCGCGATCCCAGCGCGCGGTAAGGCCGGGCGCCGAGAGGAGGAGCACCTCCGCGGGGAAGGCGTCCAGCACCCCGCCGGTCCGGTAGTGGCCCTCCTGCTCCGAGGTGGTGGGGAGGACGTGGCAGGTCGTGCAGTCGCTGGTATGCGAGCGGTGGGCGCCCACGCCGGGTACGGCCGTCGCGCGCGCGCCGAAGATCGAGCGTGGGGGCGCAATGGAGGTCGCGTCGCCGTGACAGGTGTTGCAGGCCAGCGGCCCCTGCGGGTGACAGGTCGCGCAAGCCACTTTCGAAGCGCCGCCGCCCAGGTCCGTGCCGTGGCACTCGCGGCAGGGCTCCAGCTCGTACGCGCCTTCCCTCAAGGCGGCGCCGTGGAACTGCTGGACGTCGGTCGGCGTGGTCCAGCCGGGCGGGTGGACAGCGAGCTGGCGTGGCGCGGCCCGGCAGCGGACGGCCCAATCTTCGAGGAGCTCAGCCTGGTCGGAGGGGAGGGCGGTGTGGCCGGCTCGGCCGCCGCGCGCCGCCATGAGGAATTCGGACTCGGCATCGCCTGGGAGCAGCCTTGGCGTGGCGTCGTCGCGGCGCTCGAGCACGGCGAGGCGATCCGCCACGGAGTAGCCGGCGGCGGGCATGGCACCGCCGTGGCACCCAGCGCACCCAGCCTCGAGCACCGGAGCGATGTCCGTCTCGAAGTCCGGGCAGTGCGGCTGGCCGAGCAGGCCATCGCGCGGGATGCCGCAGCCGGCGACAGCCAGGGCGCAGGCGAGCAGGAGCGCTGGATCGGTCGCCCTCATGGGTGGCACGCGAGGCACATCGGGTTGGTGCTCAGCTCCTCGCGCGGGTGCCGCGCCAGCCACCCCACCGGGTGCGGGTTCCCACCGACGCCGCCCACGCGGTGGCACTGCACGCAGGTCGACGAGGCGCCCTGGTCGTGGCACGCGGCGCAGGTGGCGATGTCGCGGCGCGCGACAGGCCCGTGGAAGGTCGCCGACCGCGGATCCGAGAACCCCGCCGGGTGCGGATCGAGCGGCGTGCTGGAGGTCGACACCAGCCCGCGCCGCGCGTGGCAGTCCGCGCAGAACGTCGTCCCGTGGCAGCGCGCGCACGTGGCGCTGTCCGCCTTCGCCTCCACGTCGTGCCGGCCCACGAAGTCGCCGCGGTGGATGAGCTGGCGATCCACCCGCTCCGGAAGCAGCCAGGTCACCGGCATGGCGACGGTGCGCGCGTGGCACTCCGCACAGAAGGTCTGCTCGTGGCAGGTGGCGCAGGCCTGGCCGCGGGCGCGCGCGTCCGCCGCGTGCGAGCGCAGGTAACCATCCCGGTGGGAGAAGTCGCTCAGCGGCCGCAGCGCGTAGCGCGAGAAGTCCGCGTGGCAGGACCGGCAGTTGGCGGACGCGTACTCCTGCTCGTGGCGGTGGCAGTTGGTGCACGACGCCATGGGCGGCTTCGCCTCCGGGCGCGCCGGCTCCGGCAACTCGAGGTGGCAGGTGCGGCAGTCCTCGTTCACCTCCTTGAGCTCCAGGTGCTTGGCGTGGGACATGGCCACCGACCGCTCCTGGTGGGGGTACGTCCCGGGCGTGGCCGGCTCCCGGTGGCACATCCCGCAGTTGCCCTTCTCCTTCTCCTCGCGATGGCACTTCAGGCAGACCTTCTCCTTCGGGAGGTCCGCCTCCGAGAGCACCTCGGCGTCGAAGATCGTCTCGTGGCACGCCAGGCAGTCGACCTTGGCTTCCACGTGCTTCGCGTGAGGCATCTTGATGCCGTCCGTCCGCCGGCCGAGCGCGCCCCAGATCGACGCGCAGGCCGCCCCGGCGAGCGCCACCGCCGCCACCGCCACCCGGAGCCGCCCTCTCATGGCCCGCCTCGATCCGCGGCCCCCGTGCGCCAGCGCCAGGCCACCTTCACCATGGCGCGGGCCTCGGCCGCGAGCTCCGGCGTGGTGCCCGCGCCCAGCTCGGCCACGGCCAGCCACTCCGGGGCGAAGGTCCAGCTCGCCGTCGCCGCCGCCACCGCGGAGTGGTTCACCCCGTTGATGGCCCGGCCCCGCCAGAAGGCGTCCGCGTCCAGGCCCACCGCCAGCGCCGGCGTCACCCGGCGCGAGGCGGCCCCGCGCACGCGCACGTATCGGTCACCGAACGCATCGAGCCACCGCAGCTCGCCGATGAGCACCGTCCCAGGCACCGGCCGACCCACCACTTGCGCGCCGGCGTCGCTCCCCGCGGCCCCGGACAGCCAGACCACCCGCGCGTCGGCGGTGACCGCCACGTCGGGCCGCGGCTCCCAGACGGCGATCGCCCCCAGCTCGTCGCGCGCCGGCTCCGCGAACACAGAGAGAATGGAGCCGCGCGGGAGGAGCAAGTCCGGCGAGACGCGGCGTGCGGAGAGGGCCACCTCCAACGACGGCCACACCCGCCAGTGCGGGCCCAGCTCCGCCTCTACCAGGCGCGCCTCGGCCAGGCTGTACAGCGCGTGACCCGCCACCCAGGCCGAGCGCCACGGTGCCCACCGCCCGTCCACGCCGGCGTCGTGCCGCGCCACCAGGCCGCGGTCGAGCACCAGCGCGTACGAGGCGCCCACCTCCGAGTCCCAGGACGGCGCCCACGCCACCCGCCCGCCGCCCGCCGCGTCGCCCTGCCGCACGTTGAAGCGCGCCGACACCGGCACGCCGCCCCAGGCGGTGACCCTCAACAACCGCGCCACGCCGTACTCGGCCAGCACGCCGTCGAGTTGGAGGAAGCGCGCCGCGCCGCCCGCCACCAGTTGCCGGCCGGCGACGAAGCGGAGGCGATCCTCCAGCGCCCGGCCCTCGACGAAGGCCAGGTCCAGGTCGCCGGCGGCGGCCCCGCGCTGCGACAGCTCCAGCGGGCTGAGCGATCCCCACCCGGAGACGTGCACGCGCGCGCCCCGGATGCCCGGCGCGTTCAGCCCCCACGCGTCGATGGAGACCAGCTCCAGCAACGGGGCGGCGGTGACCGCGCGCCCGTCCCTCAGCTCGGGACGGGCGGAAAGATAGGAGATCAACGACACCTCCACCCCGGCCGCCGCGGGGCGGGCCACCGCGAACGCGAACGCGAGCGCGGCAGCCGCGACGGCGCGGCCGGGGAGGAAGGTCACTTCTTCAACCCGCGGATGAAGGCCACCAGCGCGTCGACCTGCTCCGGCTTCAGCTCCTCCTTGTAGGGGTCCATCTCCTTCTTGACCCCGCCCTTCTCCTCCTTGAACCCGTCGTTGATGACCTTCTTCATCGCGTCGTCGGTCTTCTTCTGGATGTCGGCGGAGGAGAGGTCGCCGACCTTCATCTCCTTGCCCTTCTCGGTGTCGCCCTTGCCGTCCTCGCCGTGGCAGGAGGCGCACTTGGACTTCCAGAGGCGTTCGGTCTTCTTGTCCGGTGCGCCGGCCTGGGCCGGGGCGGCCGCGGCCAGGAGCAGAAAGGCGCCGAGCCCGAGGGCAGCGGAGTGGAGGGGGATGCGCATCGTGAGGTCCTCGCTTCGTGGTGGGCTTCGGGTGGAACGTCTGGCTACGGGTCGCGCTGGTACGTCGGGACGTAAGGATCCGAGATGTTGTGGACGCGTTCCACGGAGAAGTCGGAGCCCGGGCCGTGGCACACGTCGCAGGTCTCCAGCGGCGGCGTGGTGCCGAACCAGGTGTTGATCTGCACGTGGCCGAAGGCGGCGGCATTGTCGTGGCACGCCAGGCACACCTCGCCGATGGGCTTCTTCCAGGCGGCGTTCACGCAGCGGCTGGCCACGCACTCCTGGCCGGTGCCGCAGGGCGGGTCCGCCGCCGCGCCGCAGTGGGCGCCGGTGTCCGCGTGGCAGTTGGTGCAGTTGCGCGCGTCGAGCGGGATCAGGATCTCGCCGAAGCCGTTGTAGCTGTTCTGGTTGCCGATCCAGGCGATCTCGCCCGGGTTCTGGAGGTTGTTGCGCTGGCTGTAGCCGCCCTGCCGGCGCCCGTAGTGGATGGCGTGCGCGAGGAACGAGAAGCGGATGTTGCTGTTGGGCGTGGGGTCGGCCGTGATCACGCACGCGTCAGGGATGGTGTCCGCGTTGGTGTCCTGGCAGGACTCCCAGCCGTAGGCGAAGCCCGGGCAGGTGGCGCTGGTGGTGCACGCCCGTCCCTTGGCGCCCACCGGCTTGTCCTGCGCATTCCGGGTATGGCAGTTCATGCACGCCTCCGGATCGCTGCGCGAGCCGCCGTGGAGCTGCAGGTCCACGTGGCAGGTGTTGCAGGCCGACTTGGCGATCACCTGGCGCGGGCGCACCGGCTGGTCGGCGAGGAGCTTGATCGGCACGTTGACGCCGTCCGCGTCGCGGTAGCTCGCCTGTCCCGGCGGGTTGAACGCCTCGACGACGTAGAAGTAGAGCGTGTACGTGCCCGCGGGGTTGGTGCGCGTGTCGATCGGGTTCCCGTTGAGCGGCGGGAGCGAGGTGGCCGACAGCGTCCCCGGCGGGCGGTAGCTGTAGACGCCCGCGTCCGAGTCGAAGGTCAGCGTCCCGGAGCTCTTCATCGTCGTGGAGGCGATCAGCCGCTCCGGGTCCTCGGTCGGGCCGGAGGCCATGAACGTCCCGGAGAGCGCGGAGTTGGTCTTGAGGTCGGTGACCACGCCGCCGTCCCGGGTGACCAGCTGGAAGGAGACCACCGGGGTGTCACCCACGTTGAACGAGCCGCCGGCGCCGGTGCCGCCGCCCACGGACGTGTTCACGATCTTCAGTCCGCGGATCTTGGTGAGGCCGGGCACGTCGTGCACGGTCACCACCGAGGCGAAGGAGGTGGGCGCGTCGGCGTGGCAGGTGGCGCACTGGGCGTCGTCGTTCTGGACCGGGTGCGACGCGCGGATGCAGGCGCCGGTGGCGACCTGGCAGGTGACGCCCGCGCCGAACGAGGCGCAGTCCGGGTCGGCGGTGCAGGCGCCCGCCGCCGGCGTGCCCACCACGCGCGGCGGGTTGAGCGTGCCGGTGTCGAAGAAGAGGTTGTCGTGGCAGGTGCCGCAGGCGAGGCGGGAGAAGCGCGTCTTCCACCGGTCGTCGGCGTGGCACTTGGCGCAGTTCTTCTCCGACCCCGGCAGCGGCGGGAACCCGACGTTGGTGTAGTCGAGGATCGCCGGGTCGGTGTTCGGCAGGCCGTACTCGGGGTGGGCCACGCCGGGAGCCATGAGGTGCTCGCCGCGGTGCACGCCGTGGACGCGGCGCACGTTCGGGTTGACCGAGTAGCTGTCCCGGTTGTGGCACAGCAGGCACGTCC
>DATBSS010000255.1:0-13034 GCA_036559665.1 Myxococcaceae bacterium | reverse complement strand
GTAGTGCCGCAGGAAGGCGCGCAAACGTTCCGGGGTCGGCTGCTGGCCGACCCTCGCGTCGGCCTGGAGCAGCCCGCGATCGCTGGCGGCCTGCAACAGTTCGCGCAGCTTCTCCGGCGTGGCCTTGCCGACGAGGGCGTGCCCGAAACGGTTGAGCAGCGCGTTCAGTGCTGCCGGGGCGGCGTTGCGGTGAGCCGTGGCCCGCTGATGGCGCTCCTGCGTGGCCTGTCCGGCCCCCGGGTACAAGTTCATGAAGTAGGGCGGGTGCACCGCCACCATCTGGGAGCCGACGCGAATGGGGATGCCCCTGAAGCCCGCCAGGAACCCCTCGACCACCATGCGCAAGCGCCGGTCCCAGGTGTCGCCGTAGCCCAGGGCCGACACGGCGACGGCGGGGGACAGGCCGAGTGGATCCTCGCTGGTGGCGGCCTGCGACGTAGCGCCCACCTTCCGCCCGGCGCGATCCACCGTGTAGCGAGGCACGGCGATGCGCCCCTCCATCGAGATCAGGAAGCAGTCATCCTTGTGGCGCAGGACCTCCGCCACGTCGCGCTCGACGCCGGCGACCTTCATCTTCGGCCACACCAGCCGCACGCCGTGGCTGTAGTCGACGAACGAGGGCTCGTGCGCGAACGACGGCAGGCCGGGCACCCTCTTGTCTTCGCGTTTCCCCGCCTGGGTCGGCTTGCCTTTCGAGTCGTGGGCGCCGTAGAAGGCCAGCTTCGCTTTCCCCTCGTAGAAATAGTTGTTGCTGATCACCAGCTCCTTCTTGTGACCGGCGGTGAGGTCGCGAGCGGCGATGAAGACCTGCCGGTAGTGCAGCTTTCCGTCGATCTTGAAGTTGTGCTCCAGGTAGCTGGAGCTCGCGTCCTGCAGGTGCGCACGCGGTGTCTTGGCATAGCCGCCGTAGATGAAGACCTGCTTGAGGGGCGCGGCCTGATAGACCTGCTCGACCATGCGCGCGGTCGGCAGCAGGCAGCGGAAGTGGTCGGCCACGCGCTGGGCGGTGACCGGGTCCACCGGGATGCGCACGCTTTCGCGCTCGGTGCCGATCATCAGCACGTCCGGCGTCACGTAGTACTCGATCTCCTTGCTGTTCCCACCGCGGTCCTTTGCGGTGGTGCGCACGGCGTAGAGCTTCAGCAGCGAGCCCGGCATGTTGCCGGCGCGGAGCTGCTCGAAGATGCGGTTCTCGCGCTCCTCGCCCTTGATGTCGCCCAGCGATCGGATGAAGTCCGGGCCGTTCGGCGCGTTGGCGGCCCGCGAGGGCACGCGCAGCACCGGCAACGCGGCGTCCTGCGCCTCGCTCTGCCATGCGGCGGAGTCGCCGAACACCAGCGCGCTGGCCGGGGTGGCGGGGACGATTGTGGTCGACGACGACTCCATGGCGATCTCCTCTTCTCTTCGCAGGGTTGGGTGGCGGGACCCGCTCGTCAGATGGCGAGCATCCCGTGCATCAGGGCCAGCGCGCGCTGCCGGTAGATGCCCTGGCCATAGCTGAGGGAGCCGCTGATGCGGGTCCCCATCTCGCAGATCGACCCCTGGCGCGTGCGCCCCTTGTCGCTGGCGCCGGGCACGTGCAGCAGATCCGGCGCGCTGGTGCTCATCTGCCGGTAGTCCCTCTGCTGCATACCCGCGTGCAGTGAGAGCCCCTTCGCCAGCGTCTCGGACTGGCCGAAGATCTGGTCCCAGTCCTCGGTGCGGCTGCGGGTGCAGGCCACGTCGTCGGTATAGGAAGCCCACTGGCGCTTGAAGCCCAGCAGCACCGGGTTGCTACCGCCGTAGCCCTTGATCCAGTGCGCCGCCCGCAGGTACCCCGGCCGGGCGGTCGTCTGGATCACGCCGCGCCCGCGGAACTTGTAGAAGTCGGCCTGCATGATGAAACCGTTGGTCGCCGGGATCTCGTCGGTGGAGAACTGCGGGGACGGGTAGCGGTTGCCGTGCCAGACCCTGCCCCAGTCGTCGCCGTGGTGGGCGAGCTGGGCGCCACCCGCAAGCGTGCCGTGGGCGGCGATGAAGTCGGGGTCGTTGAAGCACCAGCCGGCGGTGCGGCCCAGCAGGTTGTAGCTGCGCTTGCTCCCCTTCTTCCGGAACTTGAGGGCGTCGAAGCAGTAGGCCAGGCCGGGGTGAGAGACGCCTTGCGCGTCGACAGCGCCACTCTTCTCTGGATTCGCCCACAGGTGGCCGCCGGTCTCGTTGATGGAGATCGCGGTGAAGGCCGCGAAGTCCAGCGCCGTGATCTGGTTGCGGTCGAACGCGGTGCTCATCAGGTTCCAGAACGCGGTGTAGCGGTCGCGGGCGATCCGGCTGGTGGCGGTGGCGCCGCGATCCCGGAAGGGAGCGCTGTGAGCCAGGCCGGCGTTGTACCAGTCGATGAAGCCCGCCTGCCCGCTGCGGCTGAAGAATGTCGCGATGTCAGCCGCGTTGCGGAAGCGGATCGCGGCCAGGCGGTTGACCTCGTCCTGGGTGAGGTCGCGGGTGGTCGCGGTCCTCGACACCGGCGAGACCGGGCCGGGGGCTGGAGCCGGAGCCGGGGCCCGAACCGGGGCCCGAACCGGGGCCGGTGGTGGAGGCGGGGACATGCCGGGGGCCGGCGCCGGGGTGGGGTAGTCCAGCGCGGTCGGGGTGACGCCGGCCCTCCCCAGCAACGAGCGCAGGGGCTGGAAGTGGCCGAAGACGTGGTTGTCGTCCGCCCTCGCCCAGTTCCTGTCCGGCGCGTTCAGGTCGTCGCTGCGCTCCAGCCGCCAGCCTCTGAAGTCGACCTTGTCGACCGCGCGCCCGGAGTTGGGGATGTACCGCCAGTAGGCAACCGAGGGACCGATGTCGTTCGGGGTCGAGCGGGACTCGGCGGTGGCAAACACGATGCGGTCGTTGCGCCGCTCCGCCCAGCACACGATGCGGATATGCCCGTCGCGCCACATGGTGTCGCCGGGGCACAACTGCGTAGGGTCGGTGACGCGGTCGAACCGGGACGCGCCGCCCTTGAGCGAGCCGCTGGGGGTGCTGTGCGGCCGGGCGATGCGGTCCGTGGCCGCGGCGCCGGGGAACAGGTCGATCAGCTTGTTCAGCGCCTGCGAGACGAAAGCCGAGCAGTCGACGCCCAGGCCGTAATGCTTCAGGAAGGCGCGCAGGTTGGCCGGGGTCGGTTGCCGGTTCACCCTCGGGTCCGCCTGGAGCAACCCGCCCTGGTCGGCGGCCTCCAGCAGGTTGCGCAGCATCTCCGGCGTGGGCTTTCCGATGAGGGCGTTCGTGAATCGGCGCTCGTTGAGCAGCGTGCGCAGCGCCGCCGGGGCCGCGTTGCGGTGGGTCGTGGCCAGCTGATGGCGCTTCTTCGTCGGCCCTTCCTTCTTCCCGTCCCAGTTCATGAAATAGGGCGGGTGCACGCGCACCGTCTGCGAGCCGACGCTCACGGGGATCGCCATGAAGCTCGCCAGAAAACCCTCGACCGTGGGGCGCAGGCGTTCATCCCAGGAGGTGCCGTAGCCCAGTGGCTCCACCTCCATCGCGGGCGACAATCCGAGCGGGTCATAGCCGGCGGCCTGCGACCCCGCGCTCAACAACTTCCCTTTTCGGTCCAGCGTGTAGCGCGGCGAGGTGATGAGCCCCTCCCTCGCGAGCAGCAGGCAGTCATCCGTGTGGCGCAGAACCTCCGCCACGTCGCGCTCGGCGCCGGCGACCTTCATCTTCGGCCACACCAGCCGCACGCCGTGGCTGTAGTCGACGTACCAGGGCGCGTGCGCGACCGACGCCTTGTCACGAATCTTCTTCTTGTCGATTTCCCCGACCTCGGTTGGCTTGCCTTTCGAGTCGTGGGCACCGTAGTAGGCCAGCTTCGCTTTCCCCTCGCGGAAGTAGTTGTCGGTGATCACCAACTCCTTCTTGTGGCCGGCGGTGAGACCGAGGACGGCAGAGAGGACCTGCCCGTGGTGCAGCTTTGCGTCGATCTTCCGGCTGTGGTCCAGGTAGGCGGAGCTCGCGATCTGCAGGTGCGCACGCGGTGTGTCGGCATAGCCGCCGTAGATGAAGACCTGTTTCTTGGTCGCGGCCTGATAGATCTGCTCGACCATGCGCGCGGTCGGAAGCAGGCAGCGGAAGTGGTCGGCCAGGCGCTGGGCGGTGACCGGGTCCACCGGGATGCGCACGCTCTCGCTCTCGCTGCCGATCATGAGCACGTCCGGCGTCACCCAGTACTCGATCTCCTTCTCGTTCCCGGCGCGATCCTTGGCGGTGGTGCGCACGGCGTAGAACGTCCGCAGCGAGGCCGGCATGTTGCCAGCGCGGAGCTGCTCGAAGATGCGGTTCTCGCGCTCCTCGCCCTGGCGGTTACCCAGCGACCGGATGAATTCCGCTCCGGTCGGCGCGTCGTCTGCCCGATCGGGCGCGCGCAGCATCTTCGCCGACACGACCTCCGCCCTGCTCTGCCATGCGACGCCGGCGGTGCCGGCGCCGCCCTCCTCCTCGCCCCACTCCTCCTCCCCCTCGGAGAAGCCGTGGCCCCGCGCCGGGGCCCGTGGTGGAGCGGCGGCCGGTAGGTCCTGGGCGTCGGGCGACAGGTCATCGGCCGGATCGGCCAGCAGGCGGCCGCCGAAGGTCCGGGCCACCAAGCTGTGGCCCACCCGCCGCGGGTCCGCCACCAGTTGCGCGCGGTAGCGCTGGCGCATCAGCGCGCGCAGTCCGGCATCGGGCACCAGCGTCTGCAGGCAGGCGGCCATCAGCCGGTCGGCCGCGCGCGCCGTGGGGTCGGTGCCGCTGCCGGCGATGAAGCAGATGCGCACGTGGCCGCCGCCGGCGTCCAGGCGCTGCCGCGCCGCATCGCCGGCGCTGCCGCCCGCCAGCGCCAGGTCGCGCCCGATGGCGGCGTCGATCCAGGTGCGCAGCGCGGCCAGCATCCGCGCGTTGGGCTGCTGCCGTTGGCCGTAGGTGGCGTCGAAGTACTCGAAGCCCAGCACTCCGGGCTGGGCGCCCATCGCCTGCATCAGCACGTTCAGCGCCGCTCCACCTCCTGAATGGCCGGTGAGGGTGACGCGGCCGCGCGTGGGATGGGTCTGCGTGATCCTGGCGAGCTCGGTCAATGCGTCGTCGATGAACTGGTCGAGCTGGGCCTTGGTGGAGATGGCGGGGAAGTCGAAGCCGTCCTGGCCCTGCGTGCTGGAGGCGAAGGGGTGACCGTGCGGCACCAGGCCCAGGGTGGGGCCGGCGACGCCGGGGGAGCCGAGGTCGAGCCCGCTGGCGGCGAGCTTGGCCCTCAGCTGCATCTGGTTGTGCCCCTTGTAGCCGTGGAGGTGCACCACCACGTCCACCGGCCCGTTGAGGCTGGCCGGCACGTGCGCCCAGCGCATCGCGCAGTTGGGACCGTTCAGGTTGTAGGAGAACCCGGCTTGCTGGTGGCTCTGGAGGCGCCGGATGTGAACGATCTGCTCGCCGGAGCCGCTCGCGCCGAAGGCGCTGACCGCCGCCGGGAACGAGTCGCCGAAGACCAGGGCGCTGGCCGGCGTGGCGGGAACGATGGTGGTGGATGACGACTCCATGGCGATCTCCTCTTCTCTTCGAAGGATTGGGAGGTGGGATTGATGTTGGGGCTCAGGCGGCCGGTGCCGGGGCCTTCGCCCCTTCGCCGCCGTGGCTGCTGACCGGGGTGTTGGCCACCGGGTTGGGCGTGTTGCCCATGATCAGGGACATCAGCTCCGGCTTGGCGAAGCGCTCCATCGGGAAGTAGTCGCTCTTGAACTTGAGGTCGACCTCGCCGGTGAGGTCGGCGTGCACGTCGATGGCGTCGCTGCTGTTGGCCTTCTTCGACGAGACGTAGGCCACGCTGGTGGTCGCCTCGACATTGGGGCCGCCCAGGAAGCCGACGATGCCGCCGCCCGCGGAGACGCGGTTCTGGTGCTTGAAGTCGAACTGGCTGGCGCTCTCCGCCTGCCCGGTGTCCTGGGCGTTGATCTGGAACCCCATGCGCGCGTAGATGCGCCCGCTGGTGATGACGATGCGGTTGATGCCCATCAGCATCATCGTGGACAGCATCTGGTGCCGGCCCTTGGCGAGGTGGCGGCGCGCCGCGGGCACCAGCTTCTCCTCCGCAGCCTCGTCGGTGAGGTCGACGTCCTCGTCCAGCCCAAGCGTGCCTCGGAAGTCGGGCTTGGCCGCCCGGTCCGCGCCGTCGCGCACCACGACGCGCGCCCCCTCGTTGGAGGTCTGGACGCGGAACACGCTGGAGAAGGCGCCGGCCAGCCAGTCCCTGGCGTTGTTGTCGCTGATGTTGTCGACCATGAACTGGTCGACCGTCTTGGCGACATTGGCCAGCAGCGTGCCGTAGGCCTCCATCTGCTGGATGCTGGCGTTGATGATGGCCTGGAAGGTGCCCTTGATCAGGTCGGCGACGAAGGTGGGGAAGGCGATGGCGTTCAGCGTGTCGCGGGTGATGCGGGCTACCTGGTTGGCGGCGCGCGGCTTGAAGCTCTCCTGCGGCGGGGGATCCGCCAGCGCGCGCGCAGCCGGGGCCGGGCCCGCGTCCTTCGAGCCAGAGGCGGGCGCCGGCGCAGGGGCAGGCACCGGCAACGTCAGGCGCTGGCGCACCACCGGCGTCTGGCCCAGCACCTTGCTCTGGGCCCACTCCTCGTGCACCAGCGCCGCGGTGTAGGCGGCGATCTTCTCCAGGTCGCGGGTCATCACCTCGCGCCGCCCGGCGGGCAGGTCGTGGAAGGAGGGGCTGGACTCCAGCAGCGCGCGCACCTGGGCGTGCACCAGCCGCGACACCGGCGGCGTGATGCGCATGCCCTGCGCCACCGGCGCGGTGTCGAACGGCCCGGGCAGGACCGAGGCCGAGGTGGTCAACGGTCGGTCCATGGCAATCCTCTCGCGGCGGCGAGGCTGGCGGCAGCACCCTCCGCTTCAGGTTCAGTCGCTCCACTCGCGTGCTCGCCACCCCCGCCCGTACCGGGCGCCGGAGTGGACGAGCCCCCACCGGCCGCCGGAGCGGGCGACTCCCCATCGGGCGCCGGGGCGGACGACTCTCCATCGGGCGCCGGGGCGGACGAGCCGCCTTCAGGCGCCTGCCGGGCGTTTGGATCCAGCGCACCCCGCTCGACGGGCGCGGTGGGCGGCGCCGGGGCGGCCGGCAGCGGCGAGCCGGCGGGCGTCATCTGGGGCGGCGCCTCGCGCTGGCGCCGCGGCCGGGCCGGCGTGGCGCCCGCGCCCGGGGCCGGGCCTCCGACCGACGGTGCCGGGAAGGTGGGCGGCGGGTTGGCCTCCGGCACCGCGGTGTTGTTCGAGATGGTGCGGAGCGTGCCGGGCGGCGCGAAGCGCTCGACCGGGAAGTAGTCGCTCTTGAAGTGCAGCTCCACCTCGCCGGTGAGGTCGGTCTGCACGTTGATCTCCGCGTCGCTGCCGGCGCGCCTGCTGTTCACGTAGGCCAGCGAGGCGGAGGCCTCCACGCCCCACACCAGCATGTTGTAGTGGCCGCGCATCGCCATCCGCGCGTCGACGTCCTCGGCGGTGCGCTCGAACGCACTGTCGCTGGTGTCGATGTGGAAGGCCATCGTCGCCCGGATCTTCCCGGCGGTGATCACGATGCGGTTGATGCCCATGAGCACCATCGTCGACAGCATCTGGAGCCGGGTCTCCGCCAGTCGCCGGCGCGCGGCGGGCAGCAGCGTCTCCTCCACCGAGGACTCGTCCAGGCTCGCACCGACGTGCAGCTGGCTGTCGAAGTCGGGCGCCGGAAGCTGGTCGGCGCCGTCGCGCGGCACGGCCTTGCCGCCGCGCAGCGTCAGGTGGCTCGGCCAGGTTTGCGCCAGCCAGCCGTGCGCCTGCTCGTCGGTGACGTTCTCCTCCATGAACTGGTCCACCGTCTTCGTCACGTTGGACAGCAGGCGCGAGAACGCCTCCATCTGCTTGATGTTGGTCTGGAGGATCGCGTCGAAGGTGCCGCGGATGAGGTCCGCCACGAAGGTGGGGAAGGCGATCGCGCGCAGCGTCTGCTGGGTGACGCTGCCGATCTGGCTGGCCGCGCGCGGCGCGAAGTCGTTGGCCTGGGCCCGGGCCAGCGCGGGCGCGGCCTTCCCCCGCGGCGCCACGGGCCGGCTGACGCGGGTCTCCTTCCACACCGGCGTCTGGCCCAGCTTCTCGGACTGCCAGTAGATGTCGCGCAGGCACTCGGCCGCGTACCCCGCCACCCGCACCAGCTTGTCCTCCAGCCCGGCGCGCTCGGGTTCGGCGAGCTGGTGGTACGAGGGGGTGGCCTCCAGCAGGCTGCGGACCTGCGTGCGCACCAGCCCCTCCGTGGCCGGCGTGGGAAGGATGCCGCGAGGGTCGGGCGCGGTGGCGAAGTCGCCGGCCAGCGCGGTGGAGCGCGCCGGCGGAGCGGGCGGAGGTGCGAGGGCAGGCGCGGGTGGAGCGGGCCTCGCTCGCCCGGCGCGCGCCGGTATCGCCAGGAGCGCGGCGCTCATGCCGCCACCCCGGTCCAGGTGTCCCCGGGCAGCGCGGCGCCCCGGGCACCGCCGGCCGCGAACGCGGTCCCCGGCACCCGCTCATCCCCGGCCGCGGGCTTCGGCACGGGCAGGCCGCTGGCCACCAGCCAGCGCAGCGCCGCCTGGACGGTCTCGTTGTCCGGCACCTCCGCGCCCTGGGCACGGGCCAGGGAACACAGCAGCACCTGCCCCACGGCGCCGCGCCGGGCGGCTGCGTCGCGCCGCGCCGCGCCCTCCCCGGGCAGAAGCCGCCGCAGCGACTCCCACGGCGTGCGCGACACCAGCTGCCGCTTCAGCCCGGCATCCCCCAGCAGCTCGAACGCCTGCAGCGTGCGCGCGTGGATGCGGCGCGCCTGCGCGACCAGGGAGCCGGCCGCCTGCGCGCGCAGCGAGGCCAGCATGTCCTGCGCCGCCACCCGCCACGCGGCCTGTGACCGGAGACCGGGCGCGCCCAGGCGGGAGCGGTCCAGGTCGGCGCGCACGGCGGCGGTGGCCAGGCGCAGCAGTTGCTGGGTGAAGTCGAGCCGCGGCTCCTCGTGGCCCCAGGCGCCGCCCGCCGCCTGGGCGCGCACCTGCGCCGTCGCCGCGTCGCCGATGCCGAACAGGCGCGCGTAGATCCGCGCCCGGTCCGCGCGGCGCGGGTAGTCGCGGGCGGTCCGGGCGAAGCGCTCCAGCCGCTCCGCCGTGCGGCGGTCCTGGAGGGCCAGCGCGTGGCGGTGCTCGGCCAGCGCCTCCACGGCGGGCAGCACGCCGGCCTCGTCCAGCTCCGCGTGCAGGTAGAGCGCGGCCCAGGCGGACAGCCCTTCCTCCGAGAGCGCACCGGGTGGGCACGGCGAGAGCGCGAGTTGCAGCGGGTCGCCCGCCTCGCCCAGGCCACGCGCGCGCGGCGCCAGCGCGCGCTGCAGGGAGCGCATCGCATCGGCGAGCAGGTCGGGGCGGGTGGCGCGGGGCGGCATGATCATGGGCTCCGTCGGGTCACCGCGCGGGCGGTGCCGGCCGGGCCGGTGCCGGGAGAGGCGAGGGAGGCGTGCCCTGGCCGGGGGCGGGCTTCGGCTCCTCGCGGCCGGCCGGTGTCTTGTCGCGGATCTGGTTGATCTGCATGACGTCGACCATTCGCTCCATGGGGAAGAAGTCGCTCTTGAACTGCACGTTCACCTTGCCGGCGAGCTTGGCGTGCATCTGCACCTTGGCCTCGGAGTCCTCGCTCCGCGTGGTGGTCACGCTGAAGTTGGCCGAGCTCTCGGAGCTGTTCTTGCCGTACCAGCTCGAGTTGCGCTTCTTGGTCGCGCCCAGGCCGAGGAAGCCGGAGCTTTCGCGGCTGTAGGTCCCCTGGCGGCCGGACTCGGACTTGTTCTGCGAGTGCCAGTCCGCGGACCGCTGCTGCTGCATGCGGCGGCGGACCGCGTCGGTGGTGTTCAGCTCGAACATGCACGAGGCCTCGATGGTGCCCTGGGTGACCACCAGGCGGTTCACGCCCATCATCACCATGGTGGCCAGCAGCTGCTGGCGGTCCAGCGCCATGCGGCGGCGCGCGGCCGGCACCAGCTTCTCCTCGATCATGTCGTCATCCAGCGACGTCACCGGCTCCGGCAACCCGAAGTCGCCCTGCAGGTCGGGCAGGCTCTCGTCGGCCGTGCCCTGGCGCTTGCGCACGCGGGGTTTGTCGCCGGAGATGTCGATCTCGAAGACGTCGGGGTAGCGGTCGACCAGGTAGTCGCGGGCGTTGTTCTCGCTGACGTTGTCCCGCATGTACTGGTCGACCGACTTGCTGACGTTCTTCACCAGCTCCGCGTACGCCTCCATCTGCTTGATCGACGACCCGACGATCGCGTTGAACACGCCGTCGATCAGCCCCGCCACGAACTCCGGGAAGTCGACCTTCTGGATCATCTCGGTGAAGGCGTCGCTGCCCTGCTGCGCGGCCACCGCGCCGCTCTCGCCGAAGCGCTGGCCGGCGGTGTCGCCCTCGGGCATGGGACGGCGCTGGTCGGCCAGCGACGACGCCACCGGCGCGCGGCCTGCCAGCGTCACCTGGTCCGGCCGGGTCTGCCCGTCGGCTCCTCCGAGGATGTAGTGGAAGGCGCGCACCGTGTCGTTGGCCACCGCCAGGCGCTTCTCCGGGGACATGCGCGCGTATGCAGGGCTGGCCAGCAATCCCTGTCTCACGCGCTGGCGTACCAGCGGCAGCAGCCCGTCGTCGGAGGTGCTCACGGTCGGTCCTCAGCGCGTGGGGGTGCCGCCGGTGGGAGGCGCCGTCACCCCGGGCACCTGCGGCAGGGCCGGCATCGGCGGCAGCGGCGGGGGCTGCGGGAACGCCGGCGCGGGCGCGGCCGGGGCGGCGGCTGGTGTCTTCTCCCGGATCTGGTTGATCTGCAGCGCGTCGATCATCCGCTCCATGGGGAAGTAGTCGCTCTTGAAGTTGAGCTTCACCTTGCCCGCCAGCTCCGCGTGGAGCTTGATCTCCTCCTCGTTCTTGTTGGTGTCGACGGTGGTGACGCTGAACGCGGCGGTTTGGTCGCGCCTGTTGTTGTTGTACCAGCTCGAGTTGCCCGAGTACTTGCGGCTCTTCCACCGGTCGCTCTCCTGGCGCTCGCGTTCATAGTGGTCGTCGCCCTTGCCGCCGCTGTCGGAGTGGATGGTGTCGCTCCCGGCGTCGGTCTCGGTCGTCACGCGGTCGCGCACGCGGGTGTCGCGGGTGTCCAGCTGGAACAGGCACGAGGCCTCGATCGACCCGTTGGTCACCACCAGGCGGTTCACGCCCATCATCACCATCGTGGCCAGCATCTGCTGGCGGTCCATCGCAATGCGCTGGCGCGCGGCGGGCACCAGCTGCTCCTCCGCGGAGTCCTGGTCGAGCCCGGTCATCGGCACCTTCAGTCCCAGGTCGGCGAAGAAGTCGGGCAGGTTCGATTCGTCGGCGCCCTCGCGGGGCTTCAGCTTGGCGGTCTCCGCCGCCGGGTCCATCTCAAGATGTTCGGGGTAGCGCTGCACCAGGTAGTCGCGGGCGTTGTTCTCGCTGACGTTGTCCTTCATGTACTGGTCGACCGACTTGCTGACGTTCTTCACCAGCTCCGCGTACGCCTCCATCTGCTTGATGGAGCTGCTGACGATGGAATTGAAGACGCCGTCGATCAGCCCACCGACGAAGGCCGGGAAGTCCACCTCCTGGATGAGGTCGGACATCGCCCTGCCGCCGCGGCGGGCTGCCTCTCCTATCGGCGGCTGGCGCAGCGGCGGTCGCGGCGCTCGCGGCGGCGGCGGTCGCTGCGGTAGCGGCGATGGCGGCTTGCCCGCCTGGGCTTGCGCCAGCGCCGGCGCGAAGCCGGTGCTGTTGCCCGCCATCGTGACCGCGCCCGGGCGCGACTGCCCGTCGGCGCCGCCGAGGATGTAGTGGAAGGCGCGCACCGTGTTGCGCGCGAGCTCGCTGCGCTTGTCCGGGGGCAGCGCGTTGAAGGCCGCGCTGTTCGTCAGCGCCTGCTTGACGCGGGAGCGGATGTCGCCCAGCAGGCGGTCCTCGGTGGCGGCGGTGGCGGCGGCGGCGTTCATGGCGAACCCTTCGTGTGCACAGGGGCGTTCAGGGCGTGGTGGGCATCCAGGCCGACGACGACCACAGCGCCTGGCCGGCCACGGGTCCGGGGGCAGGTGGCGGCGGTTCGGCGCGCTCCTTCAGGCTCTCCAGCCGCGGGTCGAGCGAGGCCGGGCGCAGGTACAGCGCCACCCGCGCCGGCAGATCCGGCCGCACCCACACCGACAGCACCGACACGGTGCCGGGGCCGGGGTAGCCGTCCGGCGTCAGCGCCATCAGCCAGCGGTCCATGCCGTGCACGCTGCGCGGCCGCTCGGTCATCTGGAGCCTGGTCAACGCCATCAGCTGCGAGGGCAGGTCGGGGATGGCGTCCAGGTTCACGTCCAGCCGCAGCTCCACGCCCTGGCGCAGGGGCCTGAGCGTCAGCGTCGCGGAGTCGGCCGGCAGCACGAAGCGCGCGCCGAGGATGAACGCCGCCGCGCTCATCAGGCCCGAGTGGCGGTGGCCCAGGCTCAGCTGGTCCATCAGCGGCTGCAGCGCCGCCAGCGACAGCGGCCGCTCTGACTCGAATGAGAGCTGCTGGGCGCCGGCGGAGCGGCCGCAGCGCACCGACATGATGACCGGCCGCAGGCCGGGCATGGAGTCCATCGCCACGCGCGCGATGCGGTGCAGCGGCGCGGGCAGCGCCTCCATCAGGAACGGGCTCCACTCGCAATGCAGGTAGGACTCGGTCAGCCCGTCGCGGTCGAAGGCGTTGCCGAAGGCCGCCCCCCACGACGCGCTGCGGACGCTGTCGGGAGACCTGAACGCCTCCAGCTGGTTGTCCAGCCAGCGGCCCGCGGCGCGGCCGAAGTGGCGGTCGACCACGCGCGCCATCGCCTGGCTGGCGCCGGCGATGCGGTCGGCGCCGGTCACGCCGCGGCCCGCGGCGCGCATCAGGAAGTTCAGGTGCTCCGGAGTCTGCTCGGAGAAGTGGGTGGTGAGCGGCGCGTCGTCGGTCGGCTCGCCGTAGGGCACGTCGAGCTGCTCGTCGATCGCTGGGC
>DATBSS010000254.1:0-6382 GCA_036559665.1 Myxococcaceae bacterium | reverse complement strand
TACTCGAGCACGCGAAACAGCCGCTCGCGCATCGGGTAGGCGAGCAGGTCGTCGCGCAGGCCGCGGTTGCGCGAGCCCTTCAGCCGCTCCTCGAGCGACATGTCCGCGAGCTCCAGGATCATGAAGTCGTTCTCGACCTTGTCGCGGATCGACGCGGGGATGAACTCGGGGTTGTCCGACTCGCCCGACGCGTACAGCGTGATGATGTTGGGGTGGCCCTGGACGCGCTCCAGGAGCTCCTTCTCCATCTGGAAGCGGAGCGCGTCCTCCTCGCTCACGCCCTTCTGGAGCAGCTTGATCGCCACCTCCCGTTTGAAGGCGGTCTTGGACTCCACCCACCGCTCCTCGCCCAGGTACGCCTTGGCGAACCGCCCCGACCCCAGCTCCACCGGCGCGCCCTCGTGCAGTACGAAGGCGTAGGTGCGCGACCGGGTGACGTGGTTCTCGAACGAGGGGACCTTGAAGGAGACCTGGGTGCTGTCGCCACCGACCTGGACCTGGACCTGGGCCGGGGCGGGCGGTGGCGGGGCCGGGGACGCGGCCGCCGCCTTTTCTCCGGACGCCCCCTGCGGGGTGGCCTGCGGTCGCTGCGAGGTCGGCGTCCGCTGAGGCAACGGGCCAGGCGGATTGGGGGGCATCTCAGCTCGGGGACGCTACCAAGAACTCACCCGGGGCGCGAATACACCAGGGCCAGCTCCCGCCCCGGCCCGAAGTCGAGCAGCACCGCGCAGGCCGCCTGCTCCAGGGGCACCGCCAGCGTCACGCCGCCGCCCACCGGGAACTGGAAGGCCGACGGATCGCCCGGCCGCGCGAACTGGCAGCGCACCGAGTCCAGCGTCAGAGGTGGCACCTGCGGCGTCTGGAGGTGGAGCAGCGAGTCCTTGGCCACCTCCACTGCACTGGTAGGCCGGCCGCCCTCCTTGGCCACGAAGCAGTTCAGGCCCTTCACGTGCAGTCGCAGCGTCTGGGACGGGCCGGGTACGAAGGTGAAGCGCGCCCGCGCCGGCGTGGACACCGGGGAGCCCTCCCCGCCCAGGTCCACCGTCCCGCTGGACGGCACCAGCGCCACCCGCCGGCCGGCGGCGAGGATCTGCGGCTCGGAGACGTTGGACACGCGGAGCACCGCGCCGGCGCCGGTGGGCGTCCGCGCGGGGGGCAGCGGCGGCGGGGCGGGGGGCACCAGCGCCTTGAGGGCCTCGCGCGCGGCGCGGAGGAAGTCCGGGGCGGTCTGGTGGCGCTCGGCCGGGTCGACGCGGCAGGCGCGGGCGATCAGCTCACGGATGGGCTCGGGCAACTCCATCTTCCCCAGCGAGTCCGCCACGAACTCGTCCCCCTCGATGCGGTTGGCCAGCGTGCGCACCACGTTGTCGTCGTCCGGGAACACCTTCTTGCCGGTGAGCGCGAACGCGAGCAGCAGCCCCAGCGAGTACACGTCCGCGGTGGGGCCCACCGGCTTCTTGCGCATCTGCTCCGGCGCCGCCCAGCCGGCGGAGTAGAGCGAGATCGGCGGTCCCGAGGCGCCCTTGGTGTCCGCCGCCTTCCCCGGCCCGCTGCGCATCTTGGCGATCCCGAAGTCGGCCAGCTTGGGGATGCGCTGTTCGCCCACCTCGGCGAAGAGGATGTTGGAGGGCTTGATGTCGCGGTGGATGATCCCGCGCGCGTGCGCCTCCGCGAGCGCCTGGACGATGGGCTCCACCACGTCCACCGCCGCCTGCGGCGTGAGCGGGCCGGAACGCTTGACCTGCTGGAGCAGCGTGCCGCCGGTGATCAGCTCGAGCACGAAGAAGGGAGTCCTGGTCTTCGTCTCCTGGGTCTCCTTCGCCTCCTCGTCCAGGTACCCGAAGTCGTAGATGCGCAGGGTGCTGGGGTGCTGGAGCTGGGAGAGGGCGAAGGCCTCCTGGACGAAGTGCTCGTAGAGGGTCTGGTACTCGTTGGAGGAGGCGATGCCGACCAGCACCTTCACGCAGACGCGGCGCTGGAGCCGCTCGTCCTTCCCGGCGTAGACGACGCTCATCCCGCCGGCGGCGATGCGCTCCTCCACCAGGTAGCGCCCGAGCAGCGTGCGGCCGGTGAGGTCGTCACCCATCGTCACGGTTTCACCAGTGGATCACCAGGTCGAAGCCCTGGCCTTCGTGGCGCTCGATGTCCACGGTCGCCTGCTTCCTCATCCGGGTGCGCCGGGAGGCGCCCTCGATGATGCCGGCGAAGAAGCCGGGGAGCGGGTTGGAGTCGTGGAAGCGCACCCGCCAGCGCTGCGGGGCCTCCTGGACCGGCGGCTCGATCCGGATGTCCGAGCGCGCCGTCTGCCACGTCTTCGGCATCCGCTGGATGATCCGCTCCGCGCTCACCAGCGAGAGCGGGACGGAGAGGATCTTCCCGATGATGGTCTGGAAGTAGCCCTCCACGAAGAGGTCGCCGAGCGCGCGGTAGCCCCGCTCCTCCGGGCGCTCGCCGAAGAGGCGCCGGCGGGCGGCCTCCAGCGCCTTGCGCCACACCTCCACCGGGTAGCGGGACTGGATCCTGTTCACGTCGAAGCCCAGCTCCTTCAGCTCCGCGGCGAAGGAGGCGTCCGGCCGCATGGCGCGGACGAACATCCCCTCGAACAGCGCGGCTTCGATGGTCGCGGGCTCTGGCATGGCGGGCGGCGCGTGAGGACCTCGCCGCGACCCTAGTCGAGATTCCCGCGGGCCGTTAAGGTCCAGGCACCGTGAGCTCGGCGCCGGTGAAGCGGGAGATCAAGCAGGAGCGCGCCGCCAGGACCCGCGAGGAGATCCTGGAGGCCGCCATCCGCGAGTTCTCGTCCCGGAGCTTCGAGGCCACCTCCATGGCCCAGCTCGCCAAGACCATCCGGATGACCCCGGGCGCCCTCTACTGGCACTTCCCCACCAAGGAGGACCTCCTGCTGGGGGCGCTGGAGGAGCTGCACCAGCGCTTCATGCGCGAGTTCGACTTCCTGGTGAAGGAGGGTCGCAGCCTCACCGCCCGCCAGCAGCTCAAGGGCTTCTTCGACCGCACCCAGAACTTCTTCCGCTACCACCGGCACTACGGGAAGTTCTTCGGGATGCTCACCGCGCTCTCCGCCGACGCCAACGACCGGGTCGCCTCCGCCACCCGGGTCGTGCTGGAGGCCTACGCGTCGGCGGTGGCCGGCATCGTCCGCTACGGGCAGGAGAAGACCGGCGAGTTCCGCAAGGACGTGGACCCCGCCTCGGTCGGCCACACCATCGTCAGCGCCTTCTCCGGGATGATCGTCCACCAGTCCCTCTTCGACGAGACCCTCGAGTACGACCCCCTGGCCGCCATCATCGTGAAGCTGGCCGTGGACGGACTCTCAGCTGGTGCACCGGCGCCGCAGGCCCCGTAGCCAGCTTTACCATTTAGATCTAAATGTTCCTGATTTCGAGGCGGACTAGCCTGATTATGGGCGTTTGTGTGTAAAAGAAACACATCCGGGGCAAAATCGAAAATGGTGCAAACGGTTTCATCTCTCCCTTGGAGCCCCCTGCCATGAACGCCTCGTCCTCCCGCATCTCGAAGCCCAACCTGCCCGCCGTCCGCAGCACCCGGCCCGGCGAGGAGATCCCGCAGCAGCAGACCACCGCCCGGTCCGCCGCGAAGGCGCCGGCATCTTCCTTCGACGCGCGCCCGGCGGCGGCGCGGACCAGCGGCGAGAAGCACGTGCCGTTGCCCAGCCTCTCGCTCGCCCGCGAGGCCCCGGCCGCCGGCCCCATCGCGCTCGACAGCGCCAAGGGCCGGCAGATGGTGCAGCGGGCGCAGGAGGTCCTGGGGCGCGGCCAGCGGCAGGGCATCGCGCCGGGCGAGGGCAGCGCCTTCGCGGCCCGCTCGGTGGAGCGCGATGAGCTGGGCATGACCCACGTCCGGATGGACCGGAGCGAGAACGGCCTCCCGGTCTTCGGGCAGCAGGTGATCGTCCACTTCGGCAAGGACGGGAAGCCGGCCGACACCACCGGTGACACCGCGCCGCTGCCGATGGCGCAAGGTGCCCTGGAGGCCGCGAAGGTCTCCCCGTACCAGGCGCTGGAGACGGCGCGCGCCGCCTTCGGGAAGGAGTTTGGCGGCATCTCGCCGGAGCAGTCCTCCACGCCGCGCGAGCTCCTCTACAAGGCGCCGGACGGCCAGTACCACCGGGCGTTCCAGGTGCAGCTCACCAACGTCAAGGACGGCGACGTCCCGGTCAAGATGAACTACTTCGTGGACGCGCAGAGCGGGCAGGTGCTGCGGCAGTTCAACCAGCTCGGTGGGTTCGTGGATCGGTCGCAGGGGGCGGGCGCAGGGGGGGCTTCCGGCGCAGGCGTCGCTCCGGAGCGGCAGGGTGCGGCGGCCTCCGCGGCGGCGGCCGGCCAGGCGGCGCTGGGCAAGGGCCACTCGATGTACTCGGGCACCGTGCAGATCGGGACGACCAAGAACGCGGACGGGAGCTTCACGCTCAAGGACCAGAAGCGGGGCGGCGGGGCGACTTGGGACGCCCGGAACCAGGACCCGGCGTCGGGGAAGAAGGCCTTCAAGGACGCCAACAACGTGTGGGGCGAGAAGGGCGACTCGAAGCGGGAGAAGGCGGCCATCGACGCGCACTACGGGATGGAGCGGACCTGGGACTTCTACAAGGGCATCCTGGGGCGCGACTCCATCGACGGGAAGGGTGAGGCGCTCAACTCCTACGTCCACGTCGGTTCCAAGTACGTCAACGCGTACTGGGACGGCGAGAAGATGAACTACGGCGATGGCGACGGGGTGGACGCCTCCGCGCTGACGGCGCTGGACGTGGCGGGCCACGAGATCACCCACGGCCTCACCGAGCGCACCGCCGGGCTGATCTACGACGGCGAGTCGGGCGGCCTGAACGAGGCGATGAGCGACATCCTCGGCGGGGTGGGCGTGGAGTGGTACGCGGCCAAGCGGAACCCGAACGTGAAGTGGGACTACCTGATCGGCGAGGACGTGTGGACGCCGGGCAAGAAGGGCGACGCGCTCCGGTACATGAACGACCCGAAGAAGGACGGGTACTCCATCGACAACTACCGGGACTACCCGAAGCAGACGGAGGTGCACGGCTCGTCCGGCATCGCCAACAACGCCTTCTACCTGCTGTCCCACGGCGGGAAGAACCGCACCAGCGGCATCGAGGTCAAGGACGCCATCGGCCCGGAGAAGTCGCTCAAGATCTTCGCCCGCGCGCTGACCACGTACATGACCCCCAGCACCACCTTCAAGGAGGCCCGCCAGGCGTGCCTGAAGGCCGCCGCCGACCTGTACGGCGCCGGGTCGCCTGAAGCACTCAAGGTCGCCGAGGCGTGGAAGGCGGTGGGCGTGAAGTAGGGTGGTGAGGCCGGCCAAAGGCCCCATTCGCGGCGCGCCGTGACCCACTGGCTGCAAGGTGGGGCGGCGCGCTGTGTCGTTCTGGTCACGAATCTCGGGCGCTTGCTCTATCGGGAGCGCGCACCACGGGTGCGCAGAGCTGACGAGGAGAGACCATGACCAAGCTGCTCCTGGGGTGTGCGGTGCTCGTGCTGTCGGTGGGCTGCGCCACGGCGCCCCTGAACAAGAGGACCGAGGTGAAGGTGGTGGAGATGAGTGAGCTGGACGCCACCGCGACGTCGCCGGACAAGACGTACATCTGCGAGGAGGGCCACAAGCCCGGCTCCAACCTCAAGGCCCCGGTGTGCCAGACCGTGCGGAACCTCGAGATCGAGCGCGTGGCCACGCAGGACATGCTTCACCGGCTGATGCAGTCCGGGTACCGGCACTAAGCCCCTCTGAAACGATCCCGGCCGGTTGGAGCCCGCTTGCAATCCAGCCGGCCATGTTGCGTAACGGGTGGCATGATTCGCCACCTCTTGATGTTCGCGGCGCTCCTCGGGGCGCCGCTCGCCGCCGCCGAAGAGCAGGCTGCTGATCCACTCCCGTTGCCGCTCTTCGAGGTGCCCCGCTCCCTGGACACCGGTTACCGGCTGACCTGGGGGCAATCCATGTCGATCCACCACGCGCTGATCGTGGGCGGCAACCACGCCATCCACGTGGGGGCGTGGAAGCTCCTCGGTCAGTGGCCGTTCTGGGCGTACTTCTCGGAGCTCGGCGCCACGGCCTTGCTGGACCTCGGTTCCGTCCTGGGGCCGCTGGGTCAGGGCTGGGAGCACGAGGAGGGCCACGCCTCGGCGATGGCGATCGTCGGGATCCCGTCGCAGCAGGTGTTCAACCCGGGAAGCACGTGCGACGACGGGTCGGTGTGCGGGATGACGGACGCGCAGATCGCCGCGGTGCACGACCGGAGGGCGGCGGACTGGGTGCGGGTGCAGGAGGCCGGGATGGAGACGGAGTTGCTGAACGTCTCCTGGGTGGAGCGGGACGTCTTCTTCTACGACCG
>DATBSS010000253.1:0-11640 GCA_036559665.1 Myxococcaceae bacterium | reverse complement strand
CGTTCCGTCCACGTCGTAGAAGGCGGCCTTGGACAGCATCGGCGGGGGGCTTGTACACGAGGTCATTGGGGAAAGTCGAAGGCCGAGCATCCGGGCGCAGGCCAAGGCCCTCCCCCGGGCCCGGGCCGAAACTTTCGGCCCTGTACGCCTTGACCTATCGTCTGGATTCCGTGGCGTTTGATCTGGACTCGTTGGAGAAGCGGATCGCGCGGCTGCCTCCCCGGCACCGGGCTGCATTCGCCGCGCTCTGCACCGAGCGGATGCTCCCGAACTACGCCATGTTCTCGCGCCTGTGCCGCTGGGGGGACCCCCAGCAACTCCGGGAGTCGCTGGAGAAGGTCTACGACGCCCTGGGGACGGGGGCGGTGGACCCGGACGGCATCCGGAAGCTGAAGTCCGGCTGCGAGAAGCTGGTCCCCGACCTGGACGACTTCGCGGACGAGAGCGTCTCCTGGGCGGCGGACGCCGGGAACGCCCTGGTGGCCGCGTTCGAGTGCCTGCTCACCGGGGACCCCCGCCAGGCGGCCGCCTGCGCCAGCGCCGCCAAGGACACGGTGGACAACTTCATCCAGGAGCAGGCGGAGCTGTCCTATTCGGACCCGGTGCTGATGGGGAAGCTGGAGGACGACCCGCTGCTCCTCCGGAAGATGTCCCGCCAGCAGTACTCCCTGGATGCCCTGGAGAAGCTCAACGCGCTGGACGCCAAATCCATCAAGCAGCTCCGCACCGAGTTCGGCGGCCAGGGGAAGAGCAACATCAACCTGGACTGGCGGGAGCAGAAGCGGAAGTAGCCAGAGGGCAACTACCAGTCGGCTACTGATTTTGGCCGAATGAGTAGTTTGCAAATACCACTTGGCTACTAATCCAGGACGAGTTAGTAATTGACTCGTGCAGCTCCCTGATCAGGCGCCGGACGTCCGCGAAATGCTCATCGACCTCATGGGCGGGGCGGACCACCGCTACAAGGTGGTCTTCCGCGAGAGCGTGGGCGCGGAGCCGGAGGGCCGCTACCTGCACTGGGACGAGCTCCGCCGGCGGACGCCGCCGGGCGACCTCACCCACGGGGAATGGTGGACTGCCGTCGGGATGAAGCGGGAGGCGCTCCGCTCCCCGCTTCCGCTGGGCGACAAGGACGGCCGCCCCCTCTGGTTCGCGCGGACGATGAGCCTGGACGAAGGCGTGCACCGGATCGACCGGAGGCTGGGTGGACGGATGGAGTCGGCGGACTCGAGCCTCGTCACGGCCGAGCGCCACGACCACTACCTCATCGCCTCGCTGATGGAGGAGGCGATCGCCTCCAGCCAGCTGGAGGGGGCGTCCACCACCCGGCAGGTGGCCAGGGAGCTCCTCCTCTCGGGCCGGAAGCCCCGGGACCGGGACGAACGGATGATCGCCAACAACTTCCAGGCGATGGAATTCTTGCGGGGCCACCTCGACGAACCGCTCTCGGAGGACCTCGTCCTCCAACTCCACGGCATCCTGACCGAGGGCACCCTGGAGCCCGGTGAGGTCGGGAGGTTCCGCCGGCCGGATGAGCTGATCACCGTCCAATCCCATAGCGACGGCGCGGTGCTCCACGTCCCTCCGGAGGCCGCCCACCTTTCCGAACGCCTGTCCGCGCTTTATCGGTTCGCCAACGCCGAGGCGAACAAGGTCTTCGTGCATCCGTTCGCCCGGGCCGCGGTGCTCCACTTCATGCTGTCCTACGAACACCCATTCGTCGACGGGAACGGGCGGACGGCGCGGGCGCTCTTCTACTGGAGCATGCTGCGGCAGCGGTACTGGCTCACCGACTTCCTGGCCATCTCGCGGATCATCAAGGCCGCCCCCAACCAGTACGTGCGCGCCTTCCTGCACTCGGAGACAAGCCGCGGCGACCTCACCTACTTCCTGCTCCACCAGATGGAGGTCGTCCACCGCGCCACCGACGAGCTGTTCGCGTACGTCGAACGCGAGGAGGGGCAGATCCGGGAGACCGAGCGGGTCCTGAAGGGCGCCCACCGCTTCAACCACCGGCAGCGGGCGGTGCTCTCCCATGCCCTGCGCCACCCGGCCGACGAATACACCATCCAGGCCCACCAGCGCGCGCACGGGGTGGTGTACCAGACCGCGCGGGAGGACCTGCTGGACCTGACCCGGTCCGGCTATCTGAAGAAGATGAAGCGCGGCCACGCCTTCGTCTTCGGGGCCGCCCCCAGGCTCGGTGCCGCGCTCAAGCGCGCGCGCGCCTGATCGACGCCGTCCCGAACAGCATGTCCCACAAAGGGAACGTCCCGGCGAAGTTCCGGTCGTACTCCGCGGGGTCCGCGCTGTGGTGGACGCGGTGGAAGGCGGGCGTGGCGACCACCCACTCCAGCAGGCCGAAGCGGGCGCGCACGTCGGCGTGGAGGAAGGACGTCCACAGCTTGCGCAGCAGCACCACCGAGATCAGGTCCGTGAGCGAAGCGCCCAGGAGCGCGCCGGGGATGCCCACCGCCAGGCCCTGGATGACGAAGTCCACCGGGTGCTGGCGCCAGGCGTCCAGCCAGCGCAGCTCGGTGGCCTCGTGGTGGATGCGGTGGAAGCGCCACAGCACCGGCACGCGGTGCAGCGCGCGGTGCGCCGCGTAGCCGAACAAGTCCGAGAGGACGAAGGCGGCGGCGATCCGCCATACCGACGGCGTCGCGGCCTCCGCGCGGAGCGACTCCAGCCATCCCAGGAGCGGGTCGCCCACCACGCGCATCAGCACCGTGTTGAGGACGAACAGCGCCGCGCACACCGCCGAGGCGCTCGCGCTCCGCTTCACGCCCGCGTGCGGGAAGAACCGCTCCAGAGGGCCCAGCAGGCCGGCAGAGATCGCCAGGAACACCAGCGCGCCAGCGACGGTCTCCAGCATGGCGAGATCCCCCCGAAGAAGCCGGTACCGGTCAGTACCCCTCGAACCGGCCCAGGTCGATCCGCTTCCGCCGCGGCTTCGCCTTCGCCTTGAGGACCGGCGCGACCTCCTTCGACGGCGCCGCCTCCTTGACCTGCGCGGTCTGCTCCTGCGCCTGTACCTGGGGCGCGGCCTGGACGGGCTCCTCCGCCACCGCCACGTCCGAGGCGAGCAGGAGCGCGATCGCGCCCAGCGACGCCGCCATCGAGGTGATGCCCAACAGCGTGCTCTTGAAGGTCATGCCGGGGCGAAACGCACCAGCCCCGCGTTCGATCTACGTGGGTGCCCGTGACCTGTGGGCCACACCCCTACAGCCAGCCGTTCTCCTGGTACCACACCAGCGAGCGGCGGATGGATTCGGCGACCGTCACCTTCGGCGCGTACCCCAGCATCCGCCGGGCCTTGTCGATGGAGCAGGTCCACGCGGGGGCGAGGAGCTGCCGCGCCAGCTTCCGGTTCACCGGCAGGTGCTTGCCGGTGAGCCGGGAGATGGCGTCCGCCGCCGCGAAGGCGCCGAAGAGGATGGGGCCCGGCACCAGGATGCGGCGAGGGCGCACCCCCAGCTGCAGCGCCACCACGTCCTGCAGGCCCTCCAGGGTGGTGGTCTCCGCGCTGGAGATGAAGAACGCCTCCCCCGCCGCCTCCTTCCGGTCCGCCGCCAGCAGCAGCCCGTCCACCACGTCCTCCACGTCCACCATGGAGAGCGGCCGCGCCTTCCCGCCCACCGCCAGCTTGTAGCCCTTCTTCACCAGCTTGAAGAAGGTGAGGTTCTCCCGGTCGCCGGGGCCCACGATGCGCGACGGGCGGGCGGAGACCACCTCCAGGCGGTCGTTGAAGGAGAAGGCGATCCGCTCGGAGGCCGCCTTGCTCTCCCCATACGCCACCAGGGGCGCGAACGGGTCCTCCTCCACCTTGGGCCGGTCCGGGGACGACGGCCCGCTCGCCGCCAGCGAACCGCACAGCAGCACGCGGCGCGCGCCGCCTGCCACCGCCGCCTCGCAGACGAAACGGGTGCCCTGGGCGTTCACCCGGTCGAACAGCTCGCGGGACGGCGCGCGACGGATGCCGGCCAGGTGGAAGACCACCTCCACGCCCCGGGCCGCCGGCCCCAGCGACGCCGGGTCGGTGACGTCGCCCTGGAAGCGCTGGACCGGGAGCTTCGAGAGTCCCCACTCGTCGGCGGTGGAGCGCAACAGGACGCGGACCTCGTCCCCGCGCTCGACCAGCCTGCGCGTGAGCCAGGTGCCAAGAAAGCCGTTCGCTCCGGTGACCAGCGCTCGCATTCCGGGGCCTCCTGGAGAAAACCGGAGATGAAGGCAAGCAAAAAGGGGCTTCCGCTCTCTGGGGCGGCCCTCACTTCCACCTGTACTTTCCCAGAGGAGATGCTACAGGTGCGCTGCCCTAAAACGCCCCTCTGAGGGGGAGGAGAGCACCGAAGAATGGCCGCCAAGAAACCCGCCAAGAAGGCACCCGCGAAGAAGTCGGCGGGCGCGAAGCGCAAGCCGAACGCCGCGTTCATGAAGGAGATGCAGCCCTCTGCGGCGCTGGCGGAGATCGTCGGCAGCAAGCCGCTGCCGCGCACCGAGGTCGTGAAGAAGCTCTGGCAGTACATCCGCAAGAACAACCTCCAGGACGCCAAGGAGCGTCGGATGATCAACGCCGACGACAAGCTCAAGGCGGTGTTCGGCGGCAAGAAGCAGGTCTCGATGTTCGAGATGACCAAGCTGGTCAACAAGCAGCTCAGCTAGGCCGTCCGTCGCTTCGAGCGCACCCAGGGCCCGCCGGTTCCCGACCAGGGACCGCCGGGCCCTTCGTGCATCCAGGGGTTCCGCGGGGCGCGGCTCGCGGCGGGGTTGCTAGGCGGCGCCCGACAGCTTCCCCCACACCGCCACCGCCACGCCGGCCAGCACCAGCCCGAAGGCGGCCACGTCCGTCGCGCGCAGGCGTTCGCCCAGCACCAGGGTGGTGAAGACGCTGAAGACGATCAGGGTGACCGCCTCCTGGATGACCTTGAGCTGGGGCGCGCTCAGCGGCCCGCCCCAGTCGGCATGGCCCAGGCGGTTGGCGGGGACCTGGAGGCAGTACTCCGGCAGCGCCACCAGCCAGGAGATGCCGATGGCCATCAGCAGCGGCCAGCTCCGCTGCTTGAGGTGGTAGTACCAGGCGAAGGTCATGAAGGAGTTGGCCACGATCAGGAGACCGATCGCGGCCGCCGCACGGCTGAGCGCAGAGGTCATTGCGGCCAGCGATAAATCATTTGCGGATCCTGGGCCACCCAGATGTCGGCCGGGTGGGTGCCGTGCAGGTCCACCAGCGAGCTGGGCGTCGGCACGCCTGCGTCGAGCAGCTTGGTCCAGGTGGTGCCGTTCCACTCCCAGGCGGTCTGCGCGTCGATGACGAAGAGCGAGTGCCGCCCGAAGGCGAGCACGCCCCGGAGCGGCGGCCCGCCCGGCGGCGCCGGGTGCAGGCCCCACACCGCGCCGTCCCACTCGAGGACGCTGCCGGCGTCCGTCACCGCGTAGGCGAGCCTCGGGCTCACGGCATAGACGGCCTCCACCGAGGCGCCGGTGTTCCGCACCCCCGCCGGCAGCGGGGTCACCTGCCAGCCATTGGGGGGCTGGAACTTGAACACCCTCGCGTCCGGGGGCGTGGCCGTCCCCACCACCCCGGACACGAAGAGGTTGTCGACCGAAGTGCCGTGGATATCGGTGAGGCGGGCTGGGGCGGGCGCCAGCGACTGCGAGCCGCCGTCCGGGAGCCAGCGCAGCGTGTTTCCGTTCCGCCCGGCCACGTACAGCTCGACCGACGACCCGTTGCGGAACCCCACCACCGAGACCGGTTCGGCCAGGTTCGGCCCGACCAGGGCGCTCTGGTCCCTCACGGGCGCGGTGATGGCGTGCGTGCAGTAGAGCGGGGTCGCGCCGTTCAGCCCCACTACGAACGACTGGCCCGTCAAAGGGTCGGCCCAGATGCCGGTGTAGTCGCCGTTCGGGCAGTCGCCGTCGTAGTTGGTCCACGGTGAGGCCGGCGTATAGGGGTCGCTCTGCAGGTGGACGCGGTGCTTCTGGGCAAGACCGGTGGCCCAGGTCCCCCCGTCCGTCCACGACCAGATCGATCTCCAGCGATGGCCCGCGGCACCCGCCTGGTGGGCGATCCAGGCCGCGCCCGCCGGGCAGGCCGCGGTGCCGGCGTCGAACCGGTCCACCTGCCCGTCGCAGTCGTTGTCGCGCCGGTCGCAGATCTCCGGGAAGCCGGCCGCGGTGAACGGGTCCCCGTCGTCGCAGTCGTCCGCACTCATCACCAGCGGAATGCCGCCGGCGTCCGCCGAGCAGACCTCGACCGGGGAGCCATGGCCGTCCTCGTCGTCGTCCGGGTGCAGGTTCGTCCCACCCCCGGTGGGCTGGCACAGCACCCCGCCGTCCAGCGCGCAGGCGTTCAGCCCGGCGCACCCGAACGGGGTGGTGCACCCCGCGTCCACGCTGAAGCCCTGGTCCACGCCGTTGACGCAGTCGTTATCGATGCCGTCGCACACCTCGGCCAGGCCGGGATGCGCGCGGGAGGTGCTGTCGTCGCAATCTCCCGCGTCCGGCGCGAACCCGGCCGGCGCGGTACAGGCGAACGTGACCTCCGGCGTCCGGCCGTACCCGTCCATGTCGCCGTCCGGGTAGAACGCCAACCCGGGGGCGCAGAAGGAGCCGCCGTCCATCGCGCACTGGATGCTGCCGCAGCCGGCGTCCCCGCAGGCCATGTTGATCGAGAAGCCCTCGTCGACGCCGCCGGCGCAGTTGTCGTCCCGGTTGTTGCACAGCTCCTGGGCGCCGGGGTGCACCGCCGCGATGGCGTCGTCGCAGTCCGTCCCGTTGTTCGCCGTGGAGACGAAGCCATCCCGGTCGACGTCGGTGGCCGCGATGTCCATCACGACGACGGCCGTGCGCCCTGCTTGAACCGGGACGGTGGCCCGGGGCTGCGACACGATGGGGCCGGGGCACGACAGCTCGTGCGCCTCGGCGGCGATCAAAAGCTCGTTGCCCCAGCCGTCCTGCCCATAGATGGCCACCTTCAGCTCGCCCTGGCGCGTCTGGGGCGGCACGTGCACCGGCACGGGCGGGTGCGCCGCGGCGCCGCTGGAGTCGGCCACCACGACCTGCACACAGGCCGGCTCGAATCCCGCGTAGTCGAGGGTGAGCTGCACCAGCGGGGCCTCGGTGCAGGCAGGCAGTGTGGCCAGCAGGCCGAAGGCCAGCACTCTGCGTCCGGGCCAGGTGCACATCACACCGCGATCGTATCAGCCCGTGGCGGAAGTGTTCTCCAGCAAAGCCCCCACCCCACCCGCGCCCTGCCCCTCCGGAGCACGATGCGTACATCCGCGTGGCGTGACCTACGAACGTACCGGCGACCCGAGGGAGTCGGCCGCCCGCGCGCTCTTCGAGGAGGTGCGCGAGGAGCTCCTGGGAGCGCCGCCGGCACCGCTCTCCACCTACCGCCTCCAGCTCAACCGTGACCTCCCGTTCCGCCAGGCGGCCCGGGTGGTGGCGTACCTGTCCAGGCTGGGCGCCACCCATCTGTACGCCTCGCCCTACCTGGCGGCGGCGCCGGGCAGCCTCCACGGCTATGACGTGGTGGACCACCAGTCGTTCAACCCGGAGATCGGCGGCGAGGCGGACCACGCCCACCTCTGCGCGGCCCTGGAGCGCGCCGGGATGGGGCAGGTGCTGGACGTGGTCCCCAACCACATGGGCATCGAGCGCGGCAACGCGCTCTGGATGGACGTGCTGGAGAACGGCCCCTCCTCCTTCTACGCGCGCACCTTCGACATCGACTGGGACCCGCCCAAGGCGGAGCTGAAGGACAAGGTGCTGCTCCCGGTGCTGGGCGGGCAGTACGGCCAGGTGCTGGAGCGCGGGGAGCTCAAGCTCTGCTACGAGCGCGGCGCGCTGCTGGTCCGCTACTACGACCACGCCTTCCCGCTGGCGCCGCGCCAGTACGGGCGTGTGCTGGGCCATGGGCTGGAGGCGCTGGCCGGCCGGCTGGGCGCGGACCACCCGGACCTCCAGGAGCTGCAGTCGGTGCTCACCGCCATCGAGCACCTCCCCGCCCGCACCGAGACCGACCGCGCCCGCGTGCTGGTGCGCCGCCGCGAGAAGGAGGTGGTCAAGCGCCGGCTGCACGCGCTGGTGGAGCGCGACGCCGCCGTCCGCGCGCACCTGGAGGAGAGCCTCCGCCGCTTCAACGGCGACCCCCAGGACCCTTCGAGCTTCGACCTGCTGGACGGGCTGCTCAACGGCTGCAGCTACCGGCTGGCGGACTGGCGGGTGGCGGGCGAGGAGATCAACTACCGCCGCTTCTTCGACGTGAACGGCCTGGCCGCCATCCGCGTCGAGGACCCCGAGGTCTTCGAGGAGGCGCACGCGCTGCCCCTGCGGCTTTTGGCCGAGGGCAAGGTGCACGGCCTGCGCATCGACCACCCGGACGGCCTGTTCGACCCCACCGCCTACTTCCTCGACCTCCAGGAGCGCTACTTCCTGCTGCGGGCCCGGCGGCGCATGGAAGGAAGGGGCGGTGGCCTGTCCTGGGAGTCGCTGGAGGGGCCGCTGCGCGAGCTGTGGCGCGCCGAGGTGCGGGAGCGGGAGGACCACCCGCTGCGCAAGGCGCTGTACGTGGTGGTGGAGAAGATCCAGGGCGGCAAGGAGCGCATCCCGGCGGCCTGGGCGGTGCGCGGCACGGTGGGCTACCGCTTCGCCAACGCCACCACCGGCGTCTTCGTGGACCGCGCCGCCGAGCGCGCGCTCACCGGGTGCTACCACCGCTTCATCGGCCAGGCGGTCGACTACGCGGCGCTGGTGGCGGAGCGGAAGCGGCTGGTGCTGGAGATGTCCATGTCCAGCGAGGTGAACGTCCTGGCGCGCGAGCTGAACCGCATCTCGGAGCTCAACCGGCGGACGCGCGACTTCACGCTCCTCGCGCTCCGGCGCGCGCTGGTGGAGCTGATCTCCCGCTTCCCGGTGTACCGCACCTACGTGGACGGCCGGCGCGAGATGGACGAGCGCGACGCGCAGTACATCCGCTGGGCCATCGCGCGCGCGCGCCGGCACGACCCGGCCTCCAACGCCTCCATCTACGACTTCCTCCAGGACGTGCTGCTCCAGCGCGTGGGGCCGGGCGGCACGGACGAGGAGCGGGCGCAGAAGCTGCGCTTCACCATGCGCGTCCAGCAGGTCACCGGCCCGGCGATGGCCAAGGGCCTGGAGGACACCGTCTTCTACCTGTACCACCGGTTCACCGCGCTCAACGAGGTGGGCGGGGAACCGGAGCGCTTCGGCACCTCGGTGGCCACCTTCCACCTGCGCAACCAGGAGCGCGCCGAGCAGTGGCCTTCCTCTCTGCTCACCACCTCCACCCACGACACCAAGCGGAGCGAGGACGTCCGCGCCCGGCTGTGCGTGCTCTCCGAGGTGCCGCAGCACTGGCAGCGCCTGGTCCGCCGCTGGAGCCGGCTCAACGCGCGCTACCGGACCCGGCTGACCGACGGCACCTCCGCGCCGGACCTGAACGACGAGTACCTCTACTACCAGACGCTGGTGGGCGCCTGGCCGATGGGGGCCCACCACCCGCCGGAGGCGCTGCGCGCGTTCCGGGAGCGGCTGGTCGCGTACATGACCAAGGCGGTGAAGGAGGCCAAGGCCCATACCAGCTGGGTGAACCCCGACGCGGACTACGAGGCGGCGGTGGTCTCCTTCGTGGAGCGGACGCTGGACCCGGGCCGGGGCGGCGCCTTCCTCGAGGAGACGCGCGCCTTCAAGCGGCAGATCGAGCATGCCGGCCAGCACAACGCGCTGGGACAGGTGCTGCTCAAGCTGGCCTCGCCCGGGGTGGCGGACGTGTACCAGGGCTGCGAGCTGTGGGACCTGTCGCTGGTGGACCCGGACAACCGCCGCCCGGTGGACTTCGCGCTGCGGGAGCGACTCCTCTCGGAGCTGGACGCCGCCGCCGCCCGCGACCTGGGGAGGTTGTGCCGGGAGCTGTCGCGCTCGCTGGACGACGGCCGGGCGAAGCTCTTCCTCACCGCCCAGGGCCTGCGCCTGCGGCGGCGGCGGGCGGCGCTCTTCCGCGAGGGCGGCTACCGCCCGCTGGACGTGCGCGGCCCCATGCAGGACCGGACCATCGCCCTGGCGCGCTTCCACGGGCGGTCCTGGGTGGTGGCCGCCGCCCCGCGGCTCGTGCACAGGTTGGTGGCGCGCGGCCGCCCGCTGGGGGAAGGTTACCGGGAGACGGCCATCGCGCTGCCGGAGGAGCTGGCCCGGGTGCCGCTGCGGAGCGTTCTGACGGGGAAGAAGGTGCGGGTGCGCAAGGGAAGCATCGACATGGGTGAGCTGCTGGCCGACTTCCCGGTGGCGTTGCTGGAGGGCGGCGGCGAATGAGTGAAGCGCGGCCGGGCTCGCCGGAGCCCCTGGGCGCCACGTTCGACGGGCACGGGGTGAACTTCGCGGTCTACGCGGACGAAGCGTCCTCCGTGGAGGTCTGCATCTTCGACGCGGCCGACCCGTCGCGGGAGGTGCGGCGCTACCCGCTGCCCTTCCAGACCCGCCGCACCTGGCACGGCTACGTGCCGGGGCTGGGGCCGGGGACGCTGTACGGCTACCGGGCCACCGGCCCCGTGGAGCCGCAGCGCGGCCTCCGGTTCAACCCCTCCAAGCTCCTGGTGGACCCGTACGCCCGCGCGCTCAGCGGCGAGGTGGACTTCCGCGCCCCGCTCCACGGCTACAAGCGCGGCGCCGTCAAGGACGCCGACCTCACCGTGGACACCGAGGACGACGCGGGCGGCGTCCCCCGGAGCGTGGTGCTGGTGGACGCCTTCGACTGGGGCGGCGTCGGCAAGCCCAACACCTCCTGGCGGGACACCGTCATCTACGAGGCGCACGTCAGGGGCCTCACCAGGCTGCACCCGGAGATCCCTCCGGAGACGCGCGGCTGCTACGCGGGGCTGGGCCAGCCGCAGATCATCCGCCACCTCCTGGAGCTGGGCGTCACCGCAGTGGAGTTGCTCCCGGTGCACGAGTGCGTGGACGAAGGCTTCCTCCGCGAGAAGGGCCTCTTCAACTACTGGGGCTACAGCACGCTCGGGTTCTTCGCCCCCGCCCAGCGCTACTCCTGCCAGGGCTCCCGCGGCGGGCAGGTGAACGAGCTCAAGTGGATGGTGAAGGAGCTGCACCGGGCCGGCATCGAGGTGATCCTCGACGTGGTCTACAACCACACCGGCGAGGGGAACCACATGGGCCCCACGCTGTGCTGGAGGGGCCTGGCCAACCGGACCTACTACCACCTCAAGCCGGACGACCCGCGCTACTACCTGGACTTCACCGGCACCGGGAACAGCCTCAACCTGGGCCACCCGCAGACGCTGAAGATGGTGATGGACAGCCTCCGGCACTGGGCCACCGAGTACCAGGTGGACGGCTTCCGGTTCGACCTCGCCACCACGCTGGGGCGCGCCCGGGGGCCCTTCGACCCGCGGGCGCCATTCCTCCAGGCGGTGCACCAGGACCCGGTGCTCTCGCGGGTGAAGCTGATCGCCGAACCGTGGGACGTGGGCGAGGGCGGCTACCAGGTCGCCAACTTCCCGATGCCGTGGAGCGAGTGGAACGACCGCTACCGGGACTGCATCCGGAAGCTCTGGCGAAAAGAGGCCCACCCGGCGGAGCTGGGCTACCGGCTCACCGGCTCCTCGG
>DATBSS010000252.1:0-3273 GCA_036559665.1 Myxococcaceae bacterium | reverse complement strand
CAGCCCGGGAACTCCTTGGTGTACCAGGTCCCCGTCACCCACTTGCCCACCGCCTCGCTGAACCACCACGCCTGGCCCAGCCGCCCGCCCATCGCGATGGCCGCGCGCGGCTTCGGCGCCAGCGCCACCGCCTTCCCGCGCTCCTGCGTGAACAGCCGCAGCCGGTCCGCCAGCGACTCCGCCAGGAGGTTGGCCGGCGACACGTCCAGCGCCGCCGGCGGCGCCTCCAGCACCGGGTGATCAGGGTCCGCGAACACCGGCTCCAGCTTCCCGGTCGTCCGGTTGAAGACGTCGTTCCCCACGATGCCGTGCCGCCACGGGTTGCAGCCGGTCACCAGCGTCGCGTGGCCCGGCCCGGTCCGCGCGTCCGCGTACTCCACCCGCGCGTTGGGGAAGAACGCCCCCTGCGCCATCAGCGACGCCAGCCCGCCCGGCTTCAGCCGCGCCCGCATCCTCAGGAGTTGGTCCGCTCCCAGCGAATCCATGGTCACCACCAGCGTCAGCCGGGGCGGCTTGGCCAGCGCGGGGGCGGGGAGGGCGGCGACTGCGGCGGCGAGGGCGGCGGCCAGCGCGAGGAGCGGTCGGTTCATGGAAGGTAGGGACCTTTCTTCCAGACCGCCCCCGGAAGCAACTGACTTTCGCCGGAACCTTCTGTTATGCCCGCCCCGCGATGTTCGAGGCGCGCCTGCGCGTGATCTACGGCGACACCGACCAGATGGGCGTCGTGTACCACGCCAACTACCTCCGCTACTTCGAGCACGCCCGCTGCGAGTACATCCGCTCCCGGGGCCGCCCCTACAAGGAGATCGAGCGGGACGGCGGCCGACTCCCGGTGGTGGAGGCGCACGCCCACTACCACTCGCCCGCGCGCTACGACGACCTGCTGGTGGTCCGCACCTTCGTGCGGCAGCTCCGGCGCGTCTCCATGACCTTCGGCTACGAGGTGCGGCGCGACGGCGAGCAGGACGTGCTCTGCTCCGGCCACACCGTGCACGCCTTCGTGAACCCCGAGGGCCGCCCCATCCGCTTCCCGCCCGACCTGGTGCAACTGCTCCAGGAGCCCGGCGGCCAACCATCCACTGACTGACGAACGAGGAGAGCACCCCAGCATGGACCGCAACCTGGCGATGGAAGTGGTGCGCGTCACCGAGATCGCGGCGATCGCCGCCGCCCGACTGATGGGCCGCGGCCAGAAGAACGAGGCCGACCAGCTGGCGGTGGACGCCATGCGCCGCGCCTTCGACGCCCTCAACATCGACGGCACGGTGGTGATCGGCGAGGGCGAGCGCGACGAGGCGCCCATGCTCTACATCGGCGAGAAGGTGGGCCGGACCGCGGACGGCGTGCCCGAGGTGGACATCGCCCTCGACCCGCTGGAGGGCACCAACCTGTGCGCCTACGGCCGCCCGGGGGCGATCTCGGTGGTGGCCATCGGCTCCCGGGGCCACCTGCTCAACGCGCCGGACACGTACATGGAGAAGCTGGTGGTGGGCCCCCGCGCGCGCGGCGCCATCGACCTCGCCAGGAGCCCCACCGAGAACCTCCGCTCCATCTCCGAGAAGATGGGCCGCGGCATCGACGACCTCACCGTCATCATCCTCGACCGCGAGCGCCACAAGGACCTGATCAAGGAGGTCCGCTCCACCGGCGCCCGCGTCCGGCTGATCGAGGACGGCGACGTGGCGGCCGGCATCGCCACCTGCTTCGAGGAGACCGGCGTGGACGTGCTGATGGGGTCCGGCGGCGCGCCGGAGGGCGTGATCACCGCCGCCGCGGTGCGCTCGGTGGGCGGCGACATGCAGGGCCAGCTCCGCTTCCGCAACGACGACGAGAAGCAGCGCGCGAAGAAGATGGGCATCCAGGACCTGGAGAAGATCTACATCGCCGAGGAGCTGGCCCGCGGCGAGGTGATGTTCGCCGCCACCGGCGTCACCACCGGCGACTTCCTCAAAGGCGTCCGCTTCTTCTCCGGCGGCGCGGAGACGCACTCGGTGGTGATGCGCTCCAAGACCGGTACCGTTCGCTACATCACCTCCGTCCACAAGTTCGACAAGAAGCCCAGCTACGCGCTCTAAGATCGCGCCCGAGAGAGGAGCCAAGCCATGCCCGGAGCATCCAAGTCCATCGTCATCAACGCCGCGCCCGACAAGGTCTTCGACGTCGTTTCCGGCTACGAGAAGTACCCGGAGTTCATGGGCGAGGTGAAAGAGGCCCGGACCTCCAACCGCAAGGGCAACCAGGTCGACGTCCAGTTCAAGGTCGACCTGATGAAGACCATCAAGTACAGCCTCCGGATGGTCGAGGAGCGCCCCTCGAAGGTCACCTGGACCTTCATCGAGGGGGAGTTCATGAAAGACAACAAAGGCTCCTGGCTCCTCGAGCCCGCCGGCGCGAACCAGACCAAGGCCACCTACCAGATCGAGATGGCGCTGGGGCCGCTGGTGCCCAAGACCATCGTCAACGCCCTGGTGGATACCCAGCTCCCCAAGATGCTCGAGTCAGTGAAGAAGCGGGCGGAATCCCTCAAGTAGAGCGACCCGGCTTGCGGGCCCGCTCGGGACGATTAAGATCCCTGCACCGGGTCCAGCAGAGAACAAACCGGAGATCAGTAATTCCGCTGGCTTGGCGGTTGGGGACAAGGCCCCAGCCTTGCATTAAATTTCTGTGAGGGTCAGGTAGGGCGTTGGGGCGTAGAATCAGGGTCCGGCGGATGCTCGACGCGTTCATCATCGAAGAGATCAAGCGCCGCGAACGGCTGCGGCAGGAGCGCGAGCGCCCTGCGGCGGAGCTGCCGCTGCCTGCTCCGGTCGAGGAAGACCGCCCGCGCCGCAAGAGCGATCAGGACGAGGACAAGCCCGGCCGCGGCGTGGTGATCATCGACATGTCGGTGTAGCCGTCCGCCCGCGCCTCAGGCCCCGATCTTCCCCCACGCTTCCTTGATCTCCTGGGGCGTCCACAGGCCCTTCTTGGGGTCCTTGTCCACGCCTTCGGTGACCTGCATCCGGTAGATGAAGAGCTTGGGCCCCCGCACGCCGATCACCTCGCCGGTCACGTCGGCCGCCAGGTCGGAGGCGAGGAAGAGCACCGCGGGGCTGATGTGCTGGGGGCCCGCGTCCTCGACGGTCACGCCCTTGAGGATGGGGAGGTCTTCGGTCATGCGGGTCAGCGCCTCGGGGGCGACGGCGTTCACCGTGACGCCGAACTTGGCAAACTCGATGGAGAGGGTGCGGGTGAGCCCGTAGATGCCCGCCTTGGCGGCGGAGTAGTTCCCCT
>DATBSS010000251.1:0-6912 GCA_036559665.1 Myxococcaceae bacterium | reverse complement strand
CTCCGCCTGCGACACCGGGCGCGGCGACGTCAAGCTCGGCCAGGGCGTCTACGGCCTGCGCCGCGCGCTCGCCATCGCGGGGGCCGAGACGGTGGTGATGAGCCTGTGGAAGGTCAACGACGAGACGACTCGCACGCTGATGGAGAGCTATTACCGCAACCTTCTCGCCGGCAAGGGTCGCGTCACGGCGCTCAGGGAAGCCATGCTCGCCCTGCGCACCCAACAGCCCCATCCCCACTTCTGGGCTCCCTTCATCGCGGCCGGCAGGGATGCGCCCCTTCGGGGGCTTGCACCCCCGCCCCCGTGACGCCAGCCGTCGAGCTATCGAACCCCGCTCGCGCTGCCCGTATCCCGGACGCTTTGGATCACCGTGCGGACCGCGGCGATCACCACGTCCGGCCTGTCGAACTGGATGTAGTGCGTCGCATCGTCCACCAGCTGATGCTGACCCCGAGACGACCAGGAGGCTTCTTCCTCATGGAGGGCGCGCCACCTGGCCTGCATTTCGTCCGCCTGGTTCCGGGTCATCTTGTTGACCGCCAGGACCACCTCCGGCAGAGGAGCCATCGCGGTGAGCACCACCAGGGGCCGATCGCCGAGTCGGTGAAACGTGCCCGCTTCGGCCAGGGTCGCGTCCAGGGCCTTCATCTCCTCGAGTGACCCGTCGAACGAGATCGGAGCAAAGGCCGCCGCCACCCGGAAGATCTCGGGCGGCGGTCGGGGCACGCCGGGCACGCGTGGCTGGATCGCCATGAGCGCCCGCAGCAGGCCGGTCCACGACAGCGCCCCCACCGCCTTCATCACGCCCAGCGGCGGTCGGGCGTTCGGCATCACGGCCTTCAGTTGCTGGAACTGGTCCGGGTGTGTCGCATCGACGAACACCAGGCCCGCGACCTCCGGCGCATGCCGCTTGGTGTAGGTCATGGCGTACGGCCCGCCGAGCGAATGCGCCACCAGGACGTACGGAGGCTGCTCGCCCGCCTTCTCGAGCGTGGCGTGGAGATCCTCCGCGACGGTCATTCCGTTCTGAGGCCCCGGCGGCGGATCGCTCCACATGAGCCCCGCCCGGCTATAGGCGCAGGCTCGCGTGGTCTTGGCGATCTCGTCGTGGACCAGCGACCAGCTGAGGGAGCCGTAGAGGTCGAGCCCGGACTCGAACACCACGATCGGCGAGCCGGTGCCGCGACAGTCGAGCTGAATCCTCCGGCCCCCGATGTTCACCATCTGGCCGGGCGGTGGAAAGTCGCGGGCGGCTCGCCGGCGACCCATGCGCTCGTACACGCTCCCTGCGGCCAGGATCAGCGCGATCAGGCCAAGGACACCCAGGAGAATCCGCCGCGCCCAGCGGCGAAGGAACGAGCGGGCGGCGGGAGTGGACATCGGGCTTGCCTCGCTTCCAGCTTCATCGGAATTCCGGAGGACCACATCGACTCGTCGAGGTGGTGCCAGCGAGGCAGCGAGCTATTCAGAAGTCCCTGAAGCTCCGCGCAGCTCCAGGAGGCCGGCAGTGGGCCGGCGCTACTCCGGCGGCCTCGCCGCGAGCTCCTCCCGGACCCTGTCGTCCAGCCACTTCAAGGCTTCCGGCTCGGCGGTGAACAACTTGAGCTTCGCCGAGCCCCGCACGCGCAAGAGGAAGTTGAAGGCGACCCGGAGCACCGGGTTGGTGATCACCATGGCCCCCCAGGGGTCCTCCGCGTTGCGCGTGGCGAAGAGGCGGCGCGCCCCTGGGGTGACGGATTCCACCTCGTGCGCGCAGGTCAGGACGGGCATCCCCTGGATGTCCCCCTCGGGGGTATCCACCCGCTTGAGGTACGCCACGGCCTCCTCCTCGGAGATGATCCCGCGCGCGTTCAGCCGGGCGCAGCGCGCTCCGCACGGCAGATGGAAGAAGGTCACTTCGAGGGGCATGGAGTCCAACTCCAGGGAAGGGCCGTGCCAGGTTGGCCTGGTGGACGTGCTTCCGTCCGCCACCGGTCACCAGCGATGTGGATCTTCGAACAGCGCGGACGCGAGCCCCGGCGCCGCTACCCGGCGCCCAGGCGCGCCAGCAGCGCCCGCCCGAACCGGTAGGCATCACCCGGCCAACGGGCGGAGACGTATCGCCCGTCCTCCACCACGAAGGCCGCCGAGTCGTCCTCCTCCGTCCCGCGGCGGGTGAGCACCCGCGGCCCCCGGGCGAATTGCCGCTCGGGGTCCGCCAGCGCCTGGCGCACCTCGTCCTCCACATAGTCGGGGTACGTCCGGTAGTACTTCCCCAGCTTCCACGCGGTCAGCCAGTACGCGCTGCGCTCCATGTACTTTGGCAGACAGGTGGTGCGCGCGCCGCGCAGGATGCTCGCCCCCGTCGCCGGGTCCTTCGACCGCGCGGCCAGCAACACCCCGTGACAGATCGCCGCCACCGGCCGCCCCAGCTTCCAGAACGCGGCGACCCGCTCCTGCAGCTCCGCGCTCCCCAGGTACTGGCGCATCCCCGGCGCGTGCCCGCCCGGCAGCAGCAGCGCGGCGAAGTCCGCCACGTCCAGCCCGCCCCACGCGCGCGGGGCCCGGAACGCGGGCGCCTGCTCCAACTCACGGTAGAAGCGAATCGGCTCCTCGGCCGCTCCCAACTGCCCGAACAGCACCCCGTCCAGCAGCCGCTGGTCCGCTCGCGGCGCTTCGCCACCCCGCTCCGTGGTGAACACCACCTCGTGCCCGGCCCGGGTGAGCTGCTTCCATGGCACCGCCACCTCGGTGACGTCGAAGTCCCGATCGGGGAGGGGGATCCAGATCCGGCTCATGCGCCGGGTGCTGTACCACTTCAGCGGGCGCGCGGCGCGGTGACGACGAACTGCGCGCCGCCACCGCCCGGGGGCGACAGCTCCAGACGCGCCCCGAACACCCGCAGCATGGACTGGGCGATGGTGAGGCCCATGCCGGTGCCGCCCCGCTCGCGGGCGGTGGTGAAGAAGGCGTCGAACACCCGCGCGCGGTTGGCCTCCGAGATGCCGGCGCCCGAGTCGCGCACCGCGATCCGCACCTCATCGCCGGACGCGGCGGCGGCGGTGATCCGGACCTGCACGCCCGGCCCACCGTGCTGGGCGGCGTTGCAGACCAGCTGCCACACGGTGGCGTCCAGCACGTCCGGCGGCACTGCGGCGCGAGCGGCCACGGGTGCGTCCAGCGCCACGTCGATCCCCTGCGCCTTCCCCCGTTCCACCACCTCCCGCAGCACCGCCTCCACCTCGGACGACTCGCCGCCTGGAGCCATCGAGTCGGCCCGGGCCAGCTCCAGGAGCCGCTGCACCAGCTGGGTGAGCCGGTGCGCGTCCGAGTCGATGTTCGCCAGGAAGCGGGCGCGCTGCTGGCCCGGCATCGAGTCGGCGCCGTCGCGCAGCAGCTCCACTGCGCCCTGGATGGAGGCGAGCGGCGTCTTGAACTCGTGCGACACGTTGGCGGCGAAAGAGCGGATGTACTCATTGCGGTCGCGCAGGGCGGAGGACATGGAGGCCAGCGCCTGTGAGAGCTGGTCGAACTCCGCCACCACCGGCGCGCGGATGGCCTGGCTCCCGGCCGCGTCCCCTGCCCCGATGGCCCGCGCCTGGGCCACCACCGCGCGCAGCGGGCGCAGGACCAGGCCGGCCGCCAGCAGCGACACCAGGCCCACCACCACCAGCAGCACCAGGCCGGTGGAGGTGAAGCCCCAGCGGTCCTCGTACACCGCCTTGGCGAGCGTCATCGGCGTGCGGGTGAGCAGCACCGCGCCCACCACCCGGTCGCCCTCCAACGCCGGCAGCACCACCGAGACGCGTACCCCGGTGTTCCGGCTGAGCGATTCCAGCGGCGCGTCCTGCGGGTCGCGCAGGCGCTGGCGGAGCACGCTGGCCGGGCTGCCGCGCAAGGCGACCTGCACCTCCTCGCGGCCGGCGTAGCTGCCGCCCAGGACGCCGCCGCTGCTGGCCACCGCCACGCCGCGCGCGTCCAGTACCCGGATGCCGGCCAGCATGGACCGTCCGGCCTGCCTGACCATGTCCGCCACCGCATCCCCGGCGGCGGAGGAGATGGCGTCCGGAGGCTCCGCGGCGGCGGGCGCGTCCTCGGGCGCGGCCAGCACCGGGTCGCTGGCGCGCAGGCGGGGGAACACCGGTTGGAGACCATCCGGCGTCACCGGGAACGGCCACGGGTCCGAGCGCGGGACGCCGAACCCGGCCGGCGGGCCGCGCGAGGCCACCGCCGCCCGGTACGCCTCCGCCAGCACCACGCCCTGGCCGATCAGCTCGCCCTCGGTCTGGCGGAGGAGCTGGTCGTCGTACAGGCGCAGCCAGGTCAGGCCGATCAGCGCCAGCGCCAGCGCGGTGACGCCGACCGCGGCGAACACCATCCAGAGCCGCGGGCGGGCCCGGTCAGCCTTGCGCGACGGAGAGCCGGTATCCGTGGCCATGGACGGTCTCGATCACCTCCGCACCGGCGGCGGCGAACTTCTGGCGGATGCGCCGCACGTGGCTGTCGATGGTGCGGTCACTCACCACCACGCCCTCGTAGGCGCGGCTCATCAGCTCCTCCCGGGTGAACGCCTTGGTGGGCGCGCGCAGCAGCGCGGCCAGCAGTTGCAACTCGGTGGCGGTGAGCGTCACCTCGCGCTCGCCCCAGAAGGCGCGCCACTGCTCCAGGTCCACCGAGAGCGAACCGCGCCGGAGCAGGTCTCCACCCTTCCGGGGGGCGGCGGGGGCCGCCTCCACCGCCACCTGCCGGCGCAGCACGGCCTTGACCCGCGCCACCAGCTCGCGCGGGCTGAACGGCTTGCTCACGTAGTCGTCGCCACCCAGCTCCAACCCGAGGATGCGGTCCACTTCGTCGTCGCGCGAGGAGAGGAAGATGATGGGGACGCGGCTCTGCTGCCGCACGGCGCGGCAGACCTCCAGCCCATCCATCTCCGGCATCATCACGTCAAGCACCAGCAGCGCGGGCGGCCTTCGCCGGAACGCCTCCAGCGCGGCGCGCCCGTCCGCCACCTCTTCCACGGCGTAGCCCGCCTGCCCCAGCGCAAAGCCCACCACCTCGCGCAGATGCGGGTCGTCGTCCACTACCAGGACGCGCGGCTGCTCGGCCACAATGGAGAGGTTATGCCGGAACCGTGCCGCGTGGGCGAACCGGGACTCCGGGCAGGACACGGAGGGATCATGCGACTCGTTTGGCTGGCGTGCGTCGGAGGGTTGGCGTCGTTGCTGGGCTGTGCGACTGCGGAGCTGGACGAGGAGGTGCTCGCGCAGTCTTCGCAAGCGGTCTACTCGCAGCCGGCCGACCGCGGGTACGGGACTCCACCGCCGACGCTGGCCAGCCGTGCCGCGGGGGCCACCCCGGACGGCAGCAACAACGACGTCGGGTACTGCCACGGCGGTCACTGCATCAGCTGGGTGTCGTCAAACTACTACAACGCCAAGAAGATCCGGTTCAATCACAACCTGCTCTCCTGGCGTAACGACCCCAACCTGCACCAGGTGCTGGCTCGCGCGTTCCATCCCTACTACGTCACCAAGGACGAGAACTTCAGCTCGAACGACTGCCTCGGCGGCTGGCGCACCTGTGACCCGCCCGCGGTCTACGACATGGAGATCCGGAAGATCACCTCGTGCTCGGGGATGCCTGCCGACTGCATCGTCAACGCCTGGACCTTCCAGATGCTGCACGCGTACCTGTGGGCCAACCAGGTGGCGGGCTCGGCCGACCACTGCGGCGACGCCGAGGGCAACATCGTGGTCATCCGGGTCGATCCGGCGGACCCGTTCACGGCCTACGTCTGGTACGTGCGGGGGCGCGACGACGGCTACGCCGTGCACTCCAGCAACCTGGACTTCACCGGCGCCCACCCGCAGTTCGTGAACGGGCGCGACGGCTGCGGCATCGCCGGCTGCATGGGGTCGCACCACAAGCAATACGCCCGCCGCACCAACGACGGCGACGCCCATGGCTACACCGTGGACAACACGCTGGTCTTCTTCCACCCCGGCCTGGAATACGATTTCAAGCGCAACGTCGACCCCACGCTCACCTGCGAGATGCCGTATCACGGCTATCGCTGCAACGGCGGTTCGCTCAACGAGGGCCACGACAACGACAACGCCCGCTGCGGCCGTTCGGGCTACTCCGGCACCCTGGTCCTCACCACCAACGCGGGCGGCGGCAACGGGCCATGGGGCAGTCAGAACTCCGGCCTGGGCGCGTTCTACGGCGGCTACCTGAGCTCCTGCCCCCTGACCAGCGACAGCGCCTCCGGGTGGGGCATCGGACTGAATGCAAGCTGGACCTACGGCGACTCCGGCGCCAGGTGGGGACACCCGAAGGGCGTGGTCGAAAACGCCACCAATAGCTGCAACGGGAATTGCGGCGGCTCCGGCAACGGGTGCTGGTGCGACCCGGCGTGCGTCAGCTTCGGCGACTGCTGCGCCGACGCATGCGCGCTCTGCGGCCAGTGCTGAGGACCGCCCAGGCCTTTCGCTATCCGCCGATCTCCTCGCGGAGGAAGTCCAGGAGGAGGCGCACCCGCGAGGGCAGCCGCCGGTCCGGGTAGATCGCGAACACCGGGACCCGGACCGTCTCGAACGCATCGAGGATCGGCACCAGCGCGCCGGAGGCGAGGTCCGCGGCGAGGAACGGTTCGTAGAGGTGGACGATGCCGACGCCGTCGAGCGCCGCGCGCCGGAGCACGAACCCACTTCCCGCGTCCAGGCGCCCCTTGAGCTCCAGGCTCACCGGCCCCTGTGGTCCCGCGAAGGTCCACGGGAGCGGCCGGCCGTCGAGCAGGAAGCTCAGGCACGTGTGCCGGTGGAGCTCGTCCGGGGTGGACGGCGTCCCGTGCGCGGCGAGGTACGCCGGCGAGGCGGCGGTCACGATCCGGAAGCTGCCCAGCCGCCGCGAGATCGCGGCCGGGGGCGCGGT
>DATBSS010000250.1:0-7981 GCA_036559665.1 Myxococcaceae bacterium | reverse complement strand
GCTGGTGTTGAAGAGCTTGGCCAGCCTCGACTCGGACATCCCGTTCCGGTAGTGGAACCGGAGGATCTCGCGCTGCTCGTGGGAGAGGACGGAGCCGGCCGCGCGCACCGCGACCTGGAGCTCGGCCACGATCCGCTTCTTGATGGCGTCCCGCTCCAGATCGGCGCCTTGCTGGGGAGGATCGCCGGAGCCGGCGTCGCCGGGCGGCGTACCGCCCCTGGACCGGTCCTCCTTGTTCGCCAGCCGCTTGGCGACGACCTCGATCCAGCTCAGCAGCTTGCCTTCACCGGAGTAGGAGGAGATGCCGTCCCGGACGAGGAGCTTCTCGCGCAGCTTCTGGCAGACCTCGTCGATCGTCTCCGCGGAGCGGTGCTGGAGTCCCAGGATGCCCGGCACCCGGGCCAGGTAGTCCCGCTCCAGGGCCTCGACCGCGCCCGGGATTCCGGCCGCGCAGGCGCAGGCGAGGTACAGGTCGGCCATGTGCGTGGATTCCAGGGCCTGGCGTTCCGTGACGTGGCGGATGAATTGCTCCGCGGAGAGCCGCAGGCCCGGCCAGTTGGACCGGGCCGTCTCGTAGATGTCGACAAGACGTGGATCCATGCCGGGCCGAGGTCCACGAGTTTATCATGTGGTATTCGGTGAGCAATGGACTCCTGCCTCAGCGATGAGCTCCTCGTCCGGCTGAGCGAGGGGAGACTCTCGCCGGAGGAATTGTCCTCCGCCCTCCGGCACGCCTCGGAATGCGACGCGTGTCACGATGATATCGCCGCGCTGGCGCCGCTCCCCTGGGAGCCGCCCCGCGTCATCGACGAGTTCCGCATCGAGCGCGAGCTGGGCCACGGGGGCATGGGCGTCGTCTACCTGGCCCACGACACCGGGCTCGATCGCCGGGTGGCGATCAAGTTCATCGCCGGGGACCAGCCCGAGCCGCTGGTCAGGCACTACTTCGAGAACGAGGCGCGGCTCCTGGCCCGGCTGCAGCACCCCAACGTGGTGGCGGTCTTCCGCGTGGGCCAGGCGGACGGGCACCCGTACATCGTCTCCGAGTACGTGGTGGGGAGGAGCCTGGCCGGCATGGAGATCCCGCTGCCCTGGTCGCGCGTGCTGGCGCTCGGGCTGGGCCTGGCGCGGGGGCTCGCCGCCGCCCACCGCCAGGGGGTGCTCCACCGCGACATCAAGCGGTCCAACGCCATCGAGACCCCGGACGGCGTGGTGAAGCTGCTCGACTTCGGCCTCGCCGAGCGCATCGGCGATGACGCCCGGACCAGCGGCCCCGGCGGGGGGGCCGTCGCGGGGACGCCCCGGTACATGGCCCCGGAGGTCCTGGGAGGCGCTCCGGCCACGCCGCAGAGCGACCTGTACTCACTGGGGCTGGTCCTCCACGAGCTGCTGACCGGGTGGACGCCGGGGGACGCGCCGACCCGGCCGGAGCCCGGGCGCGCCTCCGCGCCGGTCCCGCCCCGGCTGGAGGCGGATCCGGACCTGGCGGCGATCATCGAACGCTGCATCCAGAGGGATCCGCGCGGGCGGTTCGCCTCGGCGGACCTGCTGTGCGAGGCGCTCGAACGCCTGGCGGCGAAGGTGCCGCCCGCGCTCGCTTCGAACCCGTACCGCGGGCTGGCGCCGTTCGAGCCGGAGCACCAGGGCCTCTTCTTCGGGCGCGACGCGGACATCCAGGCCGTGCTGGATCGCCTGGGCCGGCAACCGCTGGTGGTGGTCGTGGCGGACTCGGGGGTCGGCAAGTCCTCGCTGTGCCGGGCCGGCATCCTCCCCCGGGCGGCGGCGGGAGCGCTTGGCGGGGGGCAGCGGCTGGCCACCTACGCTCTCACCCCGGGGCGGCGGCCGCTCCAGGCGCTCGCCGCCGCCTTCGCCCCGGCCCTGTCGTCCCGGGAGGACGAGTTGGTCCGCGCGACCCTGGCCAATCCCGAGCAGCAGGGCCGGCGCCTGCTGGCCGCGCACGAGCGGGAGGGCGCGCTGCTCCTGGTGGACCAGTTGGAGGAGCTGGTGACCATGGGCGATCCCGCGGAGACCGCGTGCTTCGCCCGGGTCCTGGGCGAGATCGCCCGCGCCAGGACCAGGACGCGCCTGCTGCTGGCGGTGCGTGGAGACTTCTTCACCCGCATCGCGTCCCTGCCGGGCCTGGGCGAGGAGGTGGAGCACGCGTTCCACTTCCTGCGCCCCATGGCCCCCGAGGGCCTGCGGGCGGCCATCGTGGGCCCGGCGCGCGCCTGCGGCGTGACCTTCGAGTCCGAGGCGCTGATCCAGCAGTTGGTGGACTCCGCGGCCCGTGGCCCCGGCGAGCTGCCGCTGCTCAGCTTCGCGCTGGTGGAGCTGTGGGAGCGGCGGGACGTGGCCGGCGCCCGCATCACCCGGGCCTCGCTCGACGGGATGGGAGGCGTGGCCGGCCTTCTCTCCCGGCACGCCGACAGCGTGGTGGCCCGGATGGACGGGCCGCAGCAGGAGGCGGCGCGCCGGCTGCTGAGCCGCCTGGTGACCGCCGAGGACACCCGCGGCGAGCGGACCGAGGACGAGCTGGAGGTGACCTCTCCGAGCGCGCGCGTGGCCCTCCGCACGCTGGTGGACGGGCGGCTGCTGCAGGTCCGCACCGTCGCGGGGCGGGCCTCCTACCAGATCGCCCACGACGCGCTCATCCAGCGCTGGGCGCTGCTGCGCAACTGGCTGGACGACGACATCGGCCACCGCGCCGTCCGGCAGCGGTTGGAGGCCGTGAGCGTCGAGTGGAACCGGCTGCGGCGCCCGCAGGAGCTGCTGTGGCACGGCCGCCAGCTCGAGGAGGCCCGGCCGCTGGATGGGGCTTCGCTGGGCCCCCTGGAGCGGACCTTCCTCGCGGAGTCCTCCCGGAGGGTGACGCGGCGCCGCCGGCTTCGCTGGCTCGCCGCCGCCCTGGCCGTCCTCGCGGTGGGGACCCCGGCCGGGGTCGCCCGCATCCAGGACGGGGTGTTCGTGGCGGCCCAGCTCCGCGCGGCCGGCGAGGCGCGCGGCAAGGGGCAGGAACTGGCCCGGGCCGCGTGCGCGCGGCGCGGCGAGGTGATGGAGATGTTCGACCGCCAGGGGGCCGACGCCGCGGCCTGGAGCGCCGCCGAGGAGCGCTGGGCGTCCGTGCTCCGGCTCCACGCGCAGGCCCTGGAGGCCTTCCGCGCCGCCGAGAAGTCGCTGGAGCGCGCCTCCGAGCGCGAGCTCCGCGGCCCGGCCGCGCGCCGGATGGCGCAGGACACCGCCTACGACCAGCTGGTGCTGGAGGAGTGCTTTCACCCGCAGGGGGCGAGCGCCGAGCAGGTGCGGCACCTGCTCACCCGGTTCGACGACGAGGCGTGGAGGAGCCGGGTGGAGTCCCCGGCCGAGCTGCAGGTGGTCACCGAGCCCGCCGGGGTGGCGGTGGCGATCGAGCGCTACGTCGACGACGGCGGAGCGCTGCGGCTGGAGACCGTCCCCGGGCTCGGCCCCGTCGGGGTGACCCCCATCGAACGGCTGGTCTTGCCACCGGGCTCCTACCGCCTGCGCTTCTCGATGCCGGACGGCACCCGGCTGGTGCTGCCCCAGCAGCTGACCCGCGGCTCGCGCGAGCGCATCGACCTGGCCCTCCCGGCCCGGGTCCCCGAGGGGTACGTGTACGTCCCGCCCGGGTGGTTCCTGCAGGGGAGCGACCAACCGGAGGTGATCCGGCGCGCCATCCATGCCGCCCCGCTGCACCGGGTCTTCGTCCCGCACGGGTACCTCATCGGCCGGAGCGAGGTGACGTTCCGGGATTGGCTGGAGTACCTGGGGACGCTGCCGCCTGGGGCGAAGGACAGCCGGCTCCTCGAGCCGATGCGGCCGACCAACGTCGCCGCCATCACCCTCCGGCGGCAACCTGGTTGGACCTTCGCGCTGTACCGCACGCCGTCGGGACCGCCGCTCTTCGCGGCCCGGGAAGGAGAGGACGTCCGCTATCCCCGCCGCACCCGCCGCGCCACCGCGGACTGGCGCCAATTTCCCCTCTCCGGCATCTCGGCGGAGGATCTCCGTGGCTACCTGGCGTGGTTGGACCGGTCGGGCCGCCTTCCCGGCGCGCGGCTGTGCGGCGAGCGCGAGTGGGAGCGCGCCGCGCGCGGCGCCGACGCACGGGCCTATCCGGGAGGGGACCGCCTCTCGCCCGACGACGCCAACGTCGACGTCACCTACGGCCGGCAGTGGGACGCGTACGGCCCGGACGCGGTGGGCGCCCACCCGGCGTCGAGGAGTCCCTTCGACCTGGACGACATGGCGGGCAACATCGGGGAGATGACGGTCCCCTGGAGCCTGGACCTGGGCCAGATTATCCTGCGGGGCGGCGTCTGGTACTACGAGGACACCATGGCGTTCACCGCCTACCGGACGCCCGGCGAGCCGACCCTCCAGGATCCGCTCATCGGCGTGCGCCTGTGTGCGACCCATCCGCCTGGAGCACCGGACCTCCCGCCGCCAGTTCGCTGAATAGGTTGCGCTCGGGCAGGCTCCGGGGGTGAACGGTGGCGGGTGCATCGCCCGCCATCCGTCAAGGGGGGGTACACCATGTCGTGGCTCAAGGGGCTGTGTGTCTGGATGTGTCTGCTGGGCGCGGGTCCGGCGCTTTCCGCCGATCGGGGCTCGCCGCCGAACGCCGAGCGCCTCGCGGCGAGGTGCCAACCTCGTGCGCCCAAACGCTGGTGGATCCCGCAGGGCCCCATGCTGTGGGGCACGCTCGGCGCGTGGACGGAGCGGGCCGCGAGGGCGGGCGGGGGAAGCGTCCTGCGGTCGGTCGACCTGGACAGTTCGCCCGGTCGCATCGAGCTGGAGGGCGGGCGCCTGGTGGGCGAGGGCGTGGTCGGGTCCGTCCTCCGCGGCGTGGACGGAGATGGGCAGCAGACCGAGGTGGCCATCTGCGGCGCCGAGCCCTCGCGAGAGGATCCCCGGATGGTCTGGTACCAGATCCAGGCCTGGAACCCGGTCGCCCGCCAATGGGAGAACCCGTGCGCCGCCGCCGGTGACGTGGTGAGCCCGCGCGCCATGGCCATGGCTGGAACGTGGGACGAGGCGGGCGGGCACCACGACGAGCCGCGGAGAATGACCTTCGCCTGCGAGACCGGCGCCCTCAGCAAGTGCGCCCTTTGGGGCTACGCGCCGTGGGCCAGCCGGGACGGCCGCTCGCTGGCGGACGCGCACCAGGCGTGCACGCGGATGGTGCGCGCCGATTACTGCGGGAACGGGCAGAGCCACACGAGCGAGGGCACGATGATCGACTACTACGACCCGCTCGGGATCAACCAGCGCACCACCGTGGCGTCGCAGGGCGGGAATCCGGCGGAGGCTTCCTTCGAGGCGGCATGGACCCCCGACGGCGCCGGGTGCCTGGCCAGGACGCGCGACGGCCGGGCGCTCGAGTCGATCCTCCGGGAGTGCCCGGGCCGCTTTCAGCCGGGCACCGCGGACCTGGGGAACGGAGACCGGTGCGCCGTGCAGCGGCCGGACCCGGGCGTTCAGGCTGCGCCGCTGCGGAACTGGTCGTCCCGGCCCGGCGCGCGCTGGTGAGGTGAGCGCGCCGGGGCCGGCGGTCAGGCGAGTGGCGATCCGCCCGAGGCGCTCTCAGTTCGGCGGGACCGGGAGCACCCTGGGATCGCAGGAGGTGTAGCTCGCGTTCAGCGCCGCCTGGCTGAAGGCGGCGTCGAATGGCGTGCCCGCCGCGAGGGCGACCGTCTCACCGTCGGCCTGGAGCGACCCGGTGATGGAGTTGGCGACGCCGCCGAACGCACCCACGGTCAGATCCAGGTTGAGGTTGGAGAGGTTGACCTTGAAGGTCTTCCCCTGGAGCACCAGCCGCGCCGCGCCGGACGGCACGTGCAGCCCGGTCTCCTTGAAGATCGGGGTCTTCTTGGTGAAGACGCCATCCCCGGTGCCGTTCTGGTCGTCGTCCGCCTGGGCGAGGATCGGCGTGAAGGTGTCCACGGTGACGCTGCCGGTGAGGGTCAGGATCCCGGCAGACACGCCGGAGACCCGCTTCTCGAACCGCCAATCCGTCATGGCCAGGGTCAGCGGGGTCATGTTCACGGCGTTGTGCGCGAGCGGCACGATGTGGTCCGCGGTGCCGCTCATGTCCAGGTCCAGGATCTGGCCCGGATTCGTGGACCGGGTGCCGGTCAGCTGGAAGCTGCCGTCGCCCAGCACGGTGCCTCCGGTGCAGTCCGGGATGCTCAGCGCGCCGCTGGGGATGGTCACCGCGCAGGCGTTGGCGGACGAGGTGCTGGAGCCGGGCGTGTCGATGGTGCCGGTGAACATCTCGCCGGGATCGAAGCAGGAGGCGTTGCCGGCGCCTGCGGCCACCGAGACGGAGCCCGCCAGGAGCCGCGCGGCGGCGTTGCCCAGGACCTGCCGGAACGAGCAGGCCGCGTTCGGCACCAGGATCGGGCTCCCGTTGGCCGCGCAGACGTAGGTCGAGTCGAAGGTGGTCTGGACGTACGCGAGGTCCAGGGGAATGGCGATGGGGCCCACCGGGGCGCCGTCCACGGTGATCGACCCGCCGAGACTGTTGGTGGTGGTGAGGTCGCTGCCGTTCTGGGCGGAGAGGGTGCTGGTGTTGACGCCGAGGTTGAACGCGCTCCCGGAGCTGAGCAGCGTGGCGGCGCCCGTCGTCCAGGTCACCCCGCTGAAGGTGAGGTTCGGCGTGGCGATGCTGCACGCGCCGGTGGTCCCGTTCAGCGCGGTGCGCGGGCGGACCGTCCCCGCCAGCGAACCGCTGTGCACGGTCAGGCTGGCGGTGGAGTTGCTGGCGCCGACCACGAAGTCGGTGAAGGTCAAGGTGAGATCGAACCTCGCCGGCTTGAAGCTGGTGGGAACGATCCCCTCGGTCGGGTTGGTCGATCCGGTCAGGAAGCCGGTGACCGCCTTGGTCCCGCTCACCACGACCTGGCCCCCGACGGTGGTGGTGTTGCCCAGGCAGTCGGTGGAGACCACCGTGTTCGCCGGGAGGGTGATGGTGCACGGGGCGGGGAGGGTGAAGGTGGCGGTCACGTTGTCGTCGCCCACGCCGCCGCCGCTGATCGCCGGCGAGGTGACCACCGCCGCGTTGGAGAACCCGCAGGTGGTGTTGGCGTCGATGAGCCTGGTCACCGTGCCCAGGGTCCGCATGGTGAGGCCCGCGGTGCCGCCGGCGAGCATCCTGGTCACCGCGACCCCGCACTGGCTGGAGACCGGGGTGGCCAGGCCGGGGGCGCACTGCCAGGCCGTGTCGAAGCTGGACGCGCTGTAGGCCGGATCCAGGCCGGCGGCGTCGGACGGGACCGGATAGGCCGTGGCCCCGACGGTGACGCTGCCGCTGAGCTGGTTGGTGCCTCCGGAGGCGACGCCGTTGGTGGCGTCGACGTTGGTGGTCACGCTGCTGAGGGCGAAGGAGCCGGAGGCGGAGCTGACCAGGAAGTCGGCGCCGCTCCAGGCCGCGTGGATGTCGGAGTGGGGCGAGCTGACGGAGCAGGCGCCGGTCGTGCTGCCCACGAACAACCGCGGGCGCACGGTGCCGGCCAGGGTCCCGGCGCCGGCGCGCAGGGCGTTGGGATCGGCGCTGGAGCCGACCGAGAAGCCGCCGGAGCCGACGGTGGCGGTGAGCGTGATGGTGGCGGGCTGCTCGACGATCGGCACGATGGGTTGGAGCGGGTTCCCGGTGAAGCGGCCGGCAACGACCTTCGTGCCGCTGACGGTGACCGAACCGGTGACCGCCGTCTTGACCCCGCTGCAGTTGGCGGCGAGCTCCGTCCGGGCCGGGAAGGAGAACGTGCAGTTGCTCGCCGTCAGCGTCACGGTCCCGGTGTCGCCAACGGTGCCGGAGAGGACGGCCGCGCCGAGGACGGAGGGAGCGGAGAAGCCGCAGGTGGTGTCAGCGTCGAGGATCGAGGCGAGCGTCCCCACCATCTTCACGCTGAGGCGGGCTGCTCCGTCGGCCAGGCGCGGCTTGAGGTCCCCGCAGGTGAAGCTC
>DATBSS010000249.1:0-6192 GCA_036559665.1 Myxococcaceae bacterium | reverse complement strand
GGAGACCGACAAGTCCAACCTCGAGGTGGAAGCGTTCGAGGACGGGTTCCTGGTCGCGGTGGCGGTGAAGGAGGGGGAGTCCGCGCCGGTGGGCTCGCCCATCGCGTACCTCGGGCAGAAGGGCGAGAAGGTCGAGGCGCCGAAGGCGGCGGCGGCTCCAGCGGCTCCAGCTCCGGCGCCGGCCGCTCCGGCGAAGGTCGAGGCGCAGGTGGTTCCCATCCGCCCCGCGCCTGCTCCCGCCCCCGCGCCGGCGGGCCGCGTCTTCGCGTCTCCCCTGGCCAAGAAGATGGCGCACGACCAGGGGCTGGACCTCGCCGCCCTCCACGGCTCGGGCCCTGCCGGGCGGATCGTCAAGCGCGACATCGAGGCGGCGCTCGCCAAGGGCCCGCCGGCCCGCGCGCCCGCGCCCATTCCCGGGCCGGTGGTAGGCCGCCAGCCGCCCGAGGCGATCCCCCTGTCCACGATGCGCAAGGTGATCGCCCAGCGCATGGCGGAGGTGAAGCCGGGCGTCCCGCACTTCTACCTCACCGTCGAGGTCGAGATGGACGCGGCGCTGAAGATCCGCGAGGAGGCCAAGGCGCTGGAGTCCAAGGTCTCCGTCAACGACATCCTGATCAAGGCGGCCGCGGTGGCGCTGCGCCGCTCGCCCAAGATGAACCGCACCTTCCAGGGCGACCACGTGCTCCAGCACAAGAATGTCGACGTGGGGATGGCGGTGGCCATCGAGGACGGGCTGATCACGCCGGTCATCCTGGACGCGGACGCAAAGACGCTCTCGCAGATCTCCGCCGAGGCGCGCGAGCTGGCGGAGCGGGCCCGGCGCCGGGCGCTCAAGCCGCAGGAGTACAGCGGCGGGACGATCGCCATCTCCAACCTCGGGATGTACGGCATCGACTCCTTCGTGGCGGTGATCAACCCGCCGCACGCGTCCATCCTGGCGGTGGGGACGGTCTCGGACCGGGTGGTGGTCCGCGACGGCCAGCCCGCCGTCCGCAAGATGATGTCGGTGACGCTCTCCGGCGACCACCGGGTGATCGACGGCGCGCTGGGCGCGGAGTACCTCAAGGAGCTCAAGGCGCTGCTGGAGCACCCCATGAGGCTGCTCTTCTGAGGAGTCCTCAGGTGAGACGCCGCGCCCACCTCTGGCTCGCGCTCTCCTGCCTCGCGGCGGCGTGCGCCACCCCGACCGCGCCCGCGGGTGGAGCGGCCCCGGCGCGAACGGAGCGCGCCCTCCCGCCGGTCCCGCTGCGCGGCCTGATGGACGTGTGCTGGCCGCGCACCGCGGAGCTGTCGCAGAAGGTGCGGCTGACCTTCTACCTGGCCGGCGGGCGCCTCCAGGACATCGTCTTCGAGCCCTCGGGTGGCGCGTCCAACGCCACCGGCCGCTGCCTCCAGCAGATCGCCTGGGAGTACCCGTGGGACCTCGCCTCCGGGGACATCCCGGAGAAGATGGACGTCACGCCGCCGGCCACCCGCCCCAGCGGCTGGAACGTGCTGGCCTACGCGTCGCTGCTCGCCGAGGGCAGCTATGGCCCGGACCGGGGGCTGCTCGCGCCGGCGCCGCTGGTGCGCGCCTGCATGGAGAACGGCGCCGGGCTGCGGCCGCACATCCGCTTCCGCGTGCAGGCGCACCCGGTGCGGGTGAGCGTCTTCTTCGAGCTGTCGGAGGTGGAGCGGCCGGAGCTGCGGCGGACCGAGGCGGAGCTGGCCACCACCGACAGCGAGCGCTGCATCAAGGCGGTCCTCGGCTCCACCGTCTACCCGGGGACGCGCAACTTCGAGCTGGAGTTCAGCGGCGGGGAGGGCGCGCCGCCGGCCGCCCCGGACGCCGAGGTCGCCCCCTACTTCCCGCCGCGCGGCGGCCCCGCCGCCGAGGTGTCCGGCACCATCGAGCCGCTCGCCGTGCGCGACGTCCTCTCCGAGCGCCAGGGCCAGGTGACCGCCTGCTGGGAGCAGGCCCTCCAGCGCCGCTCCGGGCTGTTCGGCGGCCGGACCTTCCGGCTGCGGGTCGGCGCCGGCGGGCAGGTCGACCTGGCGCACGTGGTGGCCAACCGGAGCGACCGCGAGGACGAGGCCGAGGATTACCTGCTCGACCGCTGCGTGGCCGCGGCCATCCGCACCGCGCGCTTCCCGCCGGTGCGCGGCGGCGGCGCCGAGGTGGCGTACTCCTTCGCCTTCGAGCGGAGGTAGCCCAAACGGGTGCCCGTGGTGGAGCTCCGGGGCGGGCAGGGGGTTGCCGCCCCCCGGGAGGTGCCTACCTTTCCGGGGAGGCAGGAGCACCCCTGATGGAACCGGACGAGGTTGAAGGAGCGGTAGGGCCGGTCTTCCCGTTGGCGAAGCAGGTGGCGGCCGCGCTGGAAGGCGCCGTCTACCCGCTCACCCGCCGCGAGCTGGTGCTGGTGGCGCGCTTCAACGAGGCGCCGAAGACCCTGCTCTCCATCCTGGAAGGCATCCCGGACGCGCGCTTCCGCTCGCTGGACGAGGTCCAGGTGGCGGTCAGCGTTCCGGCGCCGCCGCCGGAGCCCGCGGCGCGCTCCTCCTCCGGGCGCGCGGCCCGCTGAGCACCTGATCGGCCGCCGGGCCTGGCGACGCACTGTCGCTTCCTGGACGCGCCAGGTCCGCCGCCTGCTGCGCGCCTCCACCGCGCGGCAGGGCGAGCGTCCGCGCGATCCGGGGCCCGCCTGCAGATGCCGGATTTCTCCTGCCAGGGGCGCGGGTTTCTTCAACCCCATGCGCGTACCACCTCCGGGTAGGACCAGCACCGTCTGGGTAGTCTGAGGGGACCCAGTTGAAACCTGATCGTTTTTCTTCGAACCTTTAGGAACGCCTTCCAGCGTTTCCCCGGCCGATCGTTCACCGGTAGTAGGAGTTCCACTTTTCTGTTCTGGTCTTGAGCAGGCTGAACGGAGGGCGCGCGAACGAGGCGCCTTCCGCGCGGAGGTAACACGTGGCGATCCCCCTTCGCCCGCTGCGCTCGGTCGGGCTCTCGCGTGGCACGCAGTCCCCACGGATCCGCGTTGCGGACATGGTGGTGAAAACGCTTACCGAGCTGGGGGTGGACACCTTCTACGGTATCCCCGGCGGCGCCATCGCCTCCGTCTACGACGCCCTGCTGGATCAGTCCGGCGTCCGGATCATCAACTCCCGCCATGAGACCGGGGCGGTCTTCGCCGCCATGGGTCAGTCTCGAATCGGTGGGTCGCTCCCCTGCGTGCTGACCACCGCGGGCCCAGGGGTCACCAACGCCCTCACCGGCCTGGCGGCGGCCCACGCGGACGGGGTGCCGCTGATCGTCATCGCCGGCGAGGTGCCGCGCAAGCACTTCGGCCGCGGCGCGCTCCAGGAGGGGAGCCGGCACCACCTCGACGTGCTGGCCATGGTGCGGAGCGTGACCAAGATGGCGGCGGAGATCACCAACCCGCGCGCCACCTCCAACCTCGTCCGCAAGGCGGTGGCCACCGCGCGCTCCGGCCGCCAGGGGCCGGTGTTCCTCTCGCTGCCCCTGGACGTGGCCGCCGAGAAGGTCCCGCTCACCAAGACCTCCAGCCAGGTCTCCACCCACTTCACCCTGGACGAGGAGCTCCTGGACGCCTCCGCGGAGGCGCTCCAGGCCGCCGAGCGGGGGCTGATCATCGCCGGCTCCGGTGCCCGCCACCCGGAGGCGGTGAGGTGGCTCGGCCTGCTGGCTTCCACCCTCCAGATGCCGGTCATCACCACGCCCAAGGGCAAAGGCGTCTTCCCGGAGAGCGACCCGCTGTCGCTGGGCGTCTTCGGGCTGGGCGGGCACCCCTCCGCCGCCGAGTACCTGGAGGGCGGCGTGGACACCGTGCTCTGCGTGGGCACCGGGCTGGGCGAGACCAGCACCAACGGCTGGAGCCCGCTGCTCCAGCCCTCCGGGAGCCTGATCCAGGTGGACATCGACGCCGCGCAGATCGGCCGCAACTACCACGTGGACTACGGCCTGGTGGGCCCGGCGCACGCCGTCCTCGGCGGGCTGGCCAGGCGCTTGCGGCGGCGCCCCACGCCCGCGGCCGAGGTCTCCGGCATCCGCTACTACGAGGGCGAGGCGCAGCTCCAGGACACCTCGCCGATGAGGCACGCCCGCGCCGTCCAGCTCCTCCAGCAGGTCGCGCCCGAAAACGCCATCTTCACCTGCGACATCGGCGAGCACACCATCTTCGCCGTCCACTACCTCAAGGTGGACCACCCCGACGAGTTCCTCCTCCACAGCGGGCTGGCGTCGCTGGGGAGCGGCATCGGCGCCGCGGTGGGGGCCAAGCTGGCCCGCCCGGAGTCGCCGGTGGTGGCGCTGTGCGGCGACTACGGCTTCCAGATGTACGGGATGGAGCTGGCCACCTGCGTGCACCACCGGATCGGCACGGTGTTCGCGGTGTTCAACGACGCGCGGATGCGAATGGTGGAAGCCGGCCTGACCAAGATCTTCGGGCGGAGCGGGGTCATGCACTCCCACCGGGTGGATTTCGCGGCGCTGGCGCGCTCGGTGGGGGCGGAGGGGTACACCATCCGTTCCGCCGAAGACTTCCTGCGGCTGCCGGCGGGCGTCTGGCGTTCGGAGCTGCCGGTGGTGCTGGACCTGCATATCGACCCGGCCAGCGCCTTTCCGGTCAACGGGCGGGTCGCCCAGATCAGGAACTTCTCGGCCGACTGAAAGGGCCGGCCCCGCCTCTTCCGGCGCGGGCGCGGTGGAAGGTGACGGCGTGCGCGCAGTAGGCATCTACGGGATGGGGCAGTACCTGCCGGAGGAGATCCGGACCAACGCCTGGTGGCCGGAGGAGGTGGTCGCCCGGTGGCGGGAGAAGTCCTCCGCCCGGCTGGTGTCGGGCCAGCGCGCGGACGAAGACCTGCCCGCCGCGCCCGGCGCCCGCGCCACCATGGAGGCCATGGCCGCTTACGTGGACGACCCGTTCAAGGGCTCGCGCGAGCGGAGGGTGATGCCGGAGGGGATGCTCTCCTCGGACATGGAGACCTCCGCGGCGAAGGACGCCATTGCCCGCGCCGGCATCGACCCCGCCCAGATCGACCTGTTGCTCACCTACAGCCAGCTCCCGGATTACCTCACCATCCCCACCGCGCCCCAGGTGCACCGGAACCTGGGGCTCCAGGAGAAGTGCTTCACCCTCTGCACCGAATCCGCCTGCAACGCCTTCCCGCTCCAGCTCGCCGTCGCGGAGCAGATGATCCGCGGCGGACAGGCCCGGTATGGGCTGCTGGTCCAGTCCACCGCGGTGAGCCGGGCCTGCAAGCAGGAGGACCAGTCCTCCGCCTGGTTCGGCGACGGCGCCACCGCGGCGGTGGTGGGGCCGGTCTCGGAGGGGCGAGGCGTGATCGGGCGCGCCCATCGCACCGACGGGAGCTTCTACCGCTCCCTGGTCACCGGCTGCCCGGGCAGCACCTGGTACCGGGGCGACCATGTCGAGGTGTATACGGAGGATCCGGCGGCGGCCCGGCGGATGCTGCTGTCGGTGTCCGACCTCGGGCGCCAGGTGGTGGACGAGGCGCTGGAGGCGGCCGGGGCGCGGCGGGAGGACGTGCGCTTCTTCGCTACCCACCAGGCCGCCCCCTGGGTGCGGGAGGTGACCCAGCTGACGTGCGGGCTGACCCAGGCACGCTCCGTGGACACGTTCCACTGGACGGCCAGCCTGGGCCCGTGCAACCCGCCGCTGATGCTGGCGATCGGCGAGCGGAAGGGGATACTGCGAGAGGATGACCTGGTGGCGATCTACACCGGTGGCGGAGGCATCACCTGGTCGGGGATTATCATGAGGTGGGGGCGCTAGCCGCGTGAACGAGGTCTCTTGCCGGGCCACCGACGTCATGTTCCGGGCCCTGGAACGGAAGCAGATACCGCCCGAACGGCTCACCGTCGGGACCGGTTACGGCGTGCTGCACATGCGCAACAAGAACCAGCGCATGGACTGGGACGCCTTCGTCCGCTTCATGACCAACGCGGGGCAGATCTGGACCCCGGACGAGCTGAGCGACCTGGGCGAGGAGTTCCTCGTCTCCCCGTACATCAAGCCCTTCACCTACGTGGCCCGGATGCTGTTCGACGCGGTGGGCTTCTACCGCTGGGTGTTCGTGAAGAGCGCCGGCGCAGGCAACCAGCTGTTCGGCTGCATCGACGCCGGGTTCACCCAGACCGGGCCGCAGACGCTGGAGCTGGAGGTGCGG
>DATBSS010000248.1:0-25203 GCA_036559665.1 Myxococcaceae bacterium | reverse complement strand
GCCCCGCTCGCGTCCGTCTCCGGCGGCGGCCCGCGCCAGTCCACCAGCCGCGACCGGAAGTCGGGCGGAATGCGCACCGGGAGCCCGTCCTCGATCAGCTGCTCCTCGAACAGGTAGAGCATCAGGTGCCCGAGCGCGGAGAAGGAGTAGGTGGGCGCGTTGGCGTACAGCCACTGCGACAGCTCGTCGTGAAGCTCCTGCGAGCTCTGCGGGCGCCCCCGCTTCTCGGTGGACATGGCGCGCAGCAGGATCCGCTCCAGCGACGCGGGCACGTCCGGGTTGAGCTCGCTGGGGCGGACCAGCGTGCCGGTGACGATCTTCTTCATCACCTCCATCATCTTCCCCTCGAAGGGGAGCCGGCCGGTGAGCGTCTCGTAGAGCACGATGCCGGTGGCGAAGACGTCGGTGCGGGCGTCCAGCTCCTTGCCGCGCGCCTGTTCGGGGGCGAAGTACACGTACTTGCCCTTCACCGCGCCGGTCTCGGTGGTGCTGTCCACGGACGCGTTGCGCGCCTTGGCGATCCCGAAGTCCACCAGCTTCACCTGCCCCTCGTACGAGACGAGGATGTTCTGGGGCGAGACGTCGCGGTGGACGATGGCCAGCGGCCGGCCCTGCTCGTCCAGCCGGGTGTGCGCGTAGTGCAGGCCCTTGCAGATCTCGATGGCCACCTGCACCGCGAAGGGCGCGGGCAGCGCGGTGAGGTCCTTCGCCTTCGCCTTGCGCAGCACGCGGGAGAGGGGCTGGCCGTCCACCAGCTCCATCGCCAGGTAGTACTCGCCGCCGATCTCCCCGAAGTCGAAGACCTGGGCGATGTTCCCGTGCGACAGCCCGACCGCGATCTTCGCCTCGTTGATGAACATCCGGACGAAGGTGCGCTGCTGGCCGTAGTGGGGGAGGATCTTCTTGATCACCACCGGCTTGGTCACGCCGTGCGCGACCTCCAACTTGCCGCGGTAGATCTCCGCCATCCCGCCGGTGGCGATCCGCTCGATGAGCTGGTACTTGCCGAACTGCTCCAAGGCGGGGGGGAAGGCTAGCAGCAATGGGGCGCAACAGGCCTGTAGCCGAAAAATGGCCTGACCGCCCGGCCGCCTTTACCCTGTGCGGGTCGCCTTCGCAGGAGCGTTCCATCATGAAGATGAAGATCGTGGCCGCCGCGCTCGCCGCGGCGGGAATGGCCCTCTTCACCTCGTCGGTCGGGCTGGCCCAGCCGGCGCCGGTGGCAGCCAACCCCTCTGACGTGGAACAGGCGCGCGCCGCCGAGCGCGTGGTCGAGCGTCACCTGGCCCAGCTCCTCCGCCAGAAGCGGGTGGAGATCCAGGAGGAGAAGGCCTGGGCCCTGGGATTGCGCTGAGGGTTGCGCTGAGCCCCAGAGGAAGCGGCCCCCCGGGCCGCCGCATCGGCGTCCCCTGGGTTTCGGGGACTGAACGCGTGCGCCCGGGCGTGGCGCGTGCTAGCAACGTCCCCTAGCGATGTCTGACTCCGCCCCGCAGCTCACGCTCGCCGTAGGGGACCGGGTCGTCTACCCGAACCAGGGCGTCTGCAAGGTGTTCGCGGTGGACGCCATGGAGGTCGCCGGCCAGCGGCTGACCATGGTCTCCATGCGCCGTGAAGAGGACGGCGCCGTGGTCCGGGTCCCCGAGGCCAAGGTGAAGACCATCGGCCTGCGCAAGGTCGCCTCCGGCGAGGAGGTGGAGAAGCTCTTCGCCTTCCTCAAGTCGGACAGCGACAAGGCCGACCTGGACTGGAAGCAGCGTGCCCGCACCAACGCAGACCGGATGAGCGCGGGCGGCATCATGGGACTGGCGGAGGTGGTCAAGGGCCTCCAGGTCCTCTCCGAGCTGCGCCCGCTGCCCACCAAGGAGCGCGAGCTGTACGACAACGCGCGGCATCTCCTGGTGACCGAGCTGTCCGCCTCACTGAGCATCTCCGACTGCGACGCCGAGGACGCGGTGGACGTGGTGCTCTTCCCGCCAGGCCGCGAGCGCCCCAAGCGCACCGCGCAGGAGTTCGCCCGCGGCGCCCTGGGCGAGGACGGGGAGATGGGCGAGTTGGGCGACGACCTGATGGGGATGGGCGACAACCTGGACCTCCCGGACGACGAGACGGTGGCCGGGGCCGGCGCCGCCGAGGACGACGAGGCGACGGTGGTGGACGCCAAGTCCAAGTCGGACAACGACGACGACGACGTCACCCAGCCCACCGGGACGGCCTACGTGCCGGAGGGCGAGCTGCCGCCGAAGCGGAAGCGCGGGCGCCCGCCGAAGCCGAAGCCGCCGGTGGACCCGAACGCGCCTCCGCCGGAGCCGAAGCGCCGCGGCCGCCCGCCCAAGCCGAAGCCGGAGGGGCTGGTGGAGACCGAGGTGCCCCGCAAGCGCGGGCGCCCGCCGAAGAAGAAGCCGGAGCCGGGGATACCGTAAATGATCCGCATCGTCAGCCTGGAGGAGCACGACCCCAAGCACCTGGAGAAGTTCTGCAAGGTGCTCTACCAGGCGTTCGGCGTAGGTACCGAGTACTCGGGCACCGTGCGCGTACCGGACGGCTTCACCGAGCCGTACGAGGCCCAGCGCCTGCTGGACGCGCTCCCCGCGGTGCGCGCGTTCAAGGACGACAAGCTCCTCTACCTCACCACCCGCAAGCTGAAGGAGCGGCAGCTCCCCTCGGGCACCGCCCCCAGCCACGGGATGTCGAAGTACAAGGCGGAGCGCGCGCTGGTCTCCATGGCGGGGTTCAAGGACCTCGAGACGTCGCTGAAGCCGGTGAGCCGGCACGCGCTGCACCAGCTGGGGCACCTCTGGGAGCTGCACCACTGCCTGGACCCCCGGTGCGCCATGTACCCGCCCTGGACGCCGTCCTTCCCTCAGGGTGAAGCGAACTTCTGCGCGTTCTGCCGCGACAAGAGCGAGCAGAAGATCCGTAACGAGAAGTCCTGAAGTGGAGGGGCGTCTCCAGGGGCTCGCGCGCCGGGTGGAGGCGGTGGCGCTGGTGGCCGCGGGAGCGCTGGCGCTGCTCTTCCACCTCACGCTGCCGTCGAAGCTCCCGGGCGAGCCGGACTTCGAAGCCGCCGCGGCCGCCGTGGCGCAGGAGAAGCAGCCGGGGGACGTGGTGCTGCTCCACCCCTGGTGGACGGAGCGCGCCCGCCTCTTCATGCCGGACGGCGTCCCGGTGGTGGGCTTCCTCGGTTCGGACCGGGCGGAGTTGGAGACCGCGCCGCGCATCTGGGTGCTCTCCCAGCCGGACCTCCCGCGCGCAGGCGCTTCGAGCTTCTGGGACGCCTTCCGGCCCGGGCGCGCGCCGCTCGGCGAGGAGCGCCGCTTCGGCACGCTGCGGCTGTCGCTCCACCGCAACGGCCGCTTCCGGCCCACGCTGTTCTCCGCCGCGGAGTCGATCGCCCGGGCGCGCGCGTACGTGGAGTCCTCCCCCGGCGTGAAGAAGGCGGACTGCGCGCCGGACCCCGGCGGCTTCAGCTGCCCCGGCGGCGCCGCGCGCGTGCAGGTGGTGTGGCGGGAGGTCCACTTCGAGCCCCGCCGCTGCGTGTCCATGTATCCGCCCGGCGGCGACGACCGCCTGGTGGTGGAATTCCCGGACGGCGCGCCCGCCGGGGACCGGCTCTCGCTGGAGGCGGGCGTGGTCTGGGAGTGGGCCGCGTACACCGACCCGCGCCTGCGGCCGGTGCGCGCCGGCGTGGAGGGCGCGCGCGGCGAGGCGCTGGCCCAGGTCTCCATCGCTCCCGCGCAGGAGCGCTGGCAGCGCGACGCGCGCCCGCGGGCCGAGGCCGGGCCGCTCAAGCTCTGGCTCTCCGCGGTGGTGCCGGACAACCGCGAGACCTGCGTCGACCTCCGGATTCAGGGGCCGGCGGCGGGGGGCGGGTCGTGAGCGAGGAGCTCCTGGACCGCCGGGTGGGCTGGGCGCTCTTCGCCGCCGCGTTCCTGGCGCTGCTGTTCACCCAGCGCGACGTGGGCTTCACCCGCGACGAGAGCGTGTACTTCGCCGCCTCGGAGGCCTACGCCTCCTGGTACCAGCTGCTGCTGCGCGACCCGGGCCGGGCGCTGGAGGACCAGGCCATCGTCGCGCACTGGGACCCCAACCACGAGCACCCCGCGCTGATGAAGACGCTCTTCGGGTGGTCGGAGCTGGTGTTCCACCGCTCGTTGCACCTGGCGTCCCCCGCGCTTGGGTTCCGGCTGCCGGCCTTCGCCGTGGCGGCGCTGATCCCGCTGCTCGTCTACCGGTTGGGTCGGAAGGTCTCCGGGCGGAGGGCCGCGCTCTTCGCCGCCGTCTCCTTCTTCTGCGTCCCGCGCCAGTTCTTCCACGGGCACCTGGCCTGCTTCGACGTCCCGGTGGCCGCCATGTGGCTGCTGGTCGTCTACGCGTTCGTGCGCGCGCAGGAGACGCCGCGCGGGTGGATCTGGGCCGGGGTGGCCTGGGGCCTGGCCATCGCCACCAAGCACAACGCGCTCTTCATGCCGTTCGTGATGGCGCCCTTCTCGCTCTTCCTGGCCTGGAAGCACACCCGCGGGCGCCCAGAGGCGGACCGCCTCTTCCAGCAGTTCGTGTCGGTGCACGCCGCCACCGCCGCGCTGTTCGCGCTGCTCTGGCTGTTCCAGGGCGAGCAGCAGTTCCAGGCGCGCTTCCTGGCGCTCAGCCCGCAGGTGGCGATCTTCCTGCTGGGGCTGGGCGCGTCCGGGTGGTGCCTGTGGAAGCTCCGGGCGCAGAGCGAGGAGGCGTTCCGCGCGCTGGCGCCCATCACCGCGATGGCCATCTTCGGCCCGCTGCTCTTCATCGGCACCTGGCCGTACCTCTGGCACCACCCGGTGGACCGCACCGCCTGGTACATGGCGTTCCACGCGCAGCACAACCACTACACCTGGTTCTACCTGGGGACGCTGCTGCGCCAGCCACCCTTCCCGCTCGCGTACGTGGTGGTGGTGACGGCGCTGACGGTGCCGCTGAGCCTCTTCCTCCCCATGGTGGCGGGCTTCGCGAGCACGTGCGCGCGCGCGGTGGCGTCCGTCTGGGGGCGCGCGCGGGCGTGGGTGCCGCCGGCTTCCTGGGTGGAGGTGCTGGTGCTGGCGCACGCGGTGACCTCCATCGCCATCATCAGCCACCCGGAGGTGCCGCACTTCGGCGGGGTGAAGCACTGGTTCCCGTCGATGCCGTTCCTGGCCGTCCTGGGCGGGATCTCCGCGGACCGCGCCGCCGGCGAGCTGCACGCCTGGCTCTCGCGCCGCTTCGCCGGCCTGAAGCCCCAGGCGGTGGCGGGAGGGCTGTTCGCGCTCCTGCTGCTTCCGGGGGTGTGGGGGACGGCGCGGGTGCACCCGTATGGCACCTCGTACTACTCGGAGCTGGCGGGCGGGCTACTCGGCGCGGCCAGCCTGGGGATGCAGCGGCAATTCTGGTCCAACAACGTCACGGGCGTGCTCCCGTGGATCAACCAGCACGCGCGCCCCGGCGAGCGCCTCTACCTGCACGAGGTGAACGGCTATTCGTTCCGCGACTACCAGCGCAACGGGATGCTCCGGGCGGACATCGTCCCCGCCGGCGGGCCGCAAGACGCCACCATGGCCGCGTACCAGTACCACCAGGAATTCCGCGAGCACGAGTACGACATCTGGGAAGCATTCGGGACCACCCGTCCGTCGTACGGCTTGTACGTCGACGAGACCCCGCAGGTTGTGGTTTACCGCCGCCGCTGAGGGAGGAAGGCCCATGAAGCCAGGAATCGCGGTCGGGTTCACGCTGGGAGCGTTGCTGCTGGCCTGCCCCGCGCCGCCCGAGGTGAAGCACCGGGCCGAGCTGCGCTCCGCGGGCGGGAGCACCATCCAGGTCATCCCCGCCGCGGACCAGCTCCCCTACTGCCTGGTCTTCACCATCTCCGAGGGCAAGGTGGTGCGCCAGCTCACCATGAACCGGGACAACAAGTCGGTGAAGTGCGAGGCGAACCAGCCCATCGGCAACGTCTCCTTCCGCGTCCCCAAGGAGGAGGGGAAGGTCAAGGTGCTGGTGTTCTTCTCCGACCGGAAGCTGCAGGCCGGTTCGCTGGCGCAGCAGATCTACGAGCTGGCCGCGGAGGGGAAGCCGTTCTACCCGTACGACCTCCGCCTGGCCGGCGACGTGAAGATCGAGACGCTGGAGTTCGAGCCCACCGAGGAGATGCCCACCGTGTCCGGCGAGGCGGTCCAACCGGGCGCGACCGCCGCCACGCCCGCCGATACCGGCGGTGGCGGGACCCCTCCGCCGGGAGGGGGACCCGGCGGGATCAACGGGGACGCCGGCGCTCCACCGCCCGCGGGTCCTCCGCGCGGGATGGACGGCGGGCGCTAGCGCGCTACCCCGGCTGTCGGGCCGGAGCGCGGCGGAACGTCTCCCGGACGCGCAGCTTGAAGTGCTCCCAGCGCTCCTTGAAGGTGCCCCGGGCGTGCTGCGCCTTGCCCTCGGCCTCCAGGCGCCGGTCGCCGGTCACGACGCCGCCGGCCTCCTTTGCCTTCCCCGACGTCTTGTCCATCAGCTCGCCCATGCCGCGGCCTCCTCTCAAGAGTTCACCCGAGAAGGTCCGCACGCTCCGCGAACGGCGCAGGGTGGCTCGCTAGAACGCCGCGCGGGCCAGCGCCAGGAGATCTTCCTCGGCGCACTTGCGCGGGTTCGTCTGGTGCGAGGCGTCCTCGAAGGCCTTGGCGGCGATCTTCGGCAGGTCGATCTCCTTGACCCCCACCTCTCGGAGCCCGAGGGGGATGCCGATCTTCGCGTTCAGCTTGCGCACCCGTTCGATCGCATTCCCGGCCAGCACCTCCTGGCGGGCGAGCGAGTTGTCGCCCATGGCCACCGCCACCCGGGCCAGGCGCGCGGTGCAGGAGGCGCGGTTGAACTCCAGCACGGCCGGCAGGCAGATGGCGTTGGCCAGGCCGTGGTGCACGCCGGAGATGGGGGTGAGCGCGTGGGCGAGCGCATGGCAGGCGCCCAGGCCCTTCTGGAACGCCATCGCCCCCTCCATCGCCGCCACCATCATGTCCGCCCGCGCCGCCAGGTCCTCGCCGTTGGCGCACGCCGCCTCCAGCGACTTGGCGACCCGCGAGATGCCGTCGAGGGCCACCGCGTCCGCCAGCGGGTGGAAGCCGTTGGAGATGTAGGCCTCGAGGCAGTGGGTGAAGGCGTCCATCCCGGTGGCGGCGGTGGTGCGCGGCGGCAGCCCCACCGTGAGCTGCGGGTCGCAGATGGCCGCCCTGGGCATCAGGAACGGGCTGAAGATGACCGTCTTGCGGCCGGTGTCCTGCAGCGTGGCCACGCCGGAGCGGGAGACCTCGGAGCCGGTGCCGGCGGTGGTGGGGATGGCGATCAGCGGCGGCAGGTTGTCCTGCACGAAGCGGTCGCCGCCCTGGGCGTCGTCGTAGCGGGAGAGCGGCGGCTCGTGGGTGGTGAGCAGCTGCATCAGCTTGGCGGCGTCCAGCGGGCTGCCGCCGCCCAGGGCGATGAAGCCGTCGCACTTCTGGGCCCGCCAGCGGTCCAGCCCGGCGAAGACGTCCTTCTCGGTGGGGTTGGGCTCGACCTGGTCGAACACGTCGAACGTCACCTGGGCCTGCTTGAGGACGGAGGCCACCTTCTCCAGCAGGCCTGCCTTCACCACGCCCTGGTCGGTGACCAGCAGCGGCTTCTTCATCTTCAGCCGCTCCACGTGCGAGGGGAGCCGGGTGATGGCGCCCACGCCGAAGCTGACGCGCGTGGGGTAGCCCATCTCGGTGATGCGGTCGGTGGGGATGTCCATCATATGAGCTCCAGATACCGCTCCAGCTCCCAGGTGGTCACCGCGCGCTCGAACTGCCGCACCTCCCACTCCCTGGTCCGGAGGTAATGGTCCACGAAGCCGTCGCCCAGGATTTCACGGGCCCGGCGGGATTGCTTCAACAGCTGCACCGCGTCCTTGAGGCTGCGCGGGAGCGGCGCCGCCTTCGTCTGGTAACCGTTGCCGGTGGTCGGCGCCGTGGGCTCGATCTCGTGCTCGATGCCGTACAGGCCGGCCGCCAGGGAGACGGCCATCCCGACGTAGGCGTTCATGTCCGCGGCGAGCTGGCGGTACTCGATGCGGGTGCTCTTGGGCGAGTCCCCGATGACGCGGATGGCGACGGTGCGGTTCTCCCGCCCCCAGGTCGCGGTGGTGGGCGCCCAGGTGTTCTCCACGCTGCGCTTGTAGCTGTTGATGGTGGGCCAGTAGAGCGCGGTCAGCTCCGGCATCAGGGCGATCTGCCCGCCGACGTAATGGCGGAGGAGCTGGCTGGAGCCGTCCTTCGACTTCGGGTCGTAGAAGAGGTTCTTCTCCCCTTTCAGGTCCCAGAGCGACTGGTGCACGTGGCCGGAGCAGCCGGGCAGCTTCGCGTTCCACTTCGCCATGAAGCAGGCGGTCACCCCGTGGCGCGCGCAGATCTCCTTCACCACCGTCTTGAAGAGCACCGCCTTGTCGGCCGCCGCCTCGAGATCTCCGTAGCGGATGGCGGTCTCGTACACGCCGGGGCCGGTCTCGGTGTGCATGCCCTCCACGTCGATGCCGAAGGCGTTGCACCCGTCCACCAGCGCGTGCACCAGCGCGGAGTGCGCGGAGGTGCGAAGCCAGGAGTAGCCGAACATCCCGGGCGAGAGCGGGGTGAGGTCGTGGAAGGCCTTCTGCCGCAGCGACGCGGCGGTCTCGCGGAAGATGAAGTATTCGTACTCGGCGCCGAAGCGGGGGAGGAAGCCCAGCTCGCGCGCGCGGCGGCCGACCCGGTGAAGGAGCTGGCGCGGGGAGGGCTCGAAGGGGGAGCCGTCCTCGTTGACGAAGTCCAGCAGGAAGGCCGCAGTGTCCGGCTCCCAGGGGATGACCCGGGCGGTGGAGAGGTCCACCTTCGCCAGTTGGTCCGGGTAGCCGGTGTGCCAGCCGGTGACCTCGGCGTTGTCGTACAGCTCGTCGGCCAGGTCCCAGCCGAAGACGACGTCGCAGAAGCCCATGCCTCCCTTGGCCGCGGAGAAGAACTTCTCCAGCGAGACGTACTTGCCGCGCCAGACGCCGTCCACGTCCACCGCGCCCACCTTGACCTTCTTGATGGAGCGTTCGGCCAGCCAGCGTTCGGTGGCGGCGAGGTCGGGCGCCGCCGCGACGGCGCGCTTCTCGCTGGAGGTGCCGCGCCGGCGGACCGCCCTGGCGCCCTTCGACTTGGTTCCCTTCGCCATCACCCCTCCGGGAGCTTGGTCCAGACGGCCTTGAGCTGGGTGTACTGCTCCAGCGCGTGGTGGGACAGGTCCCGCCCCCAGCCGGACTCCTTGTACCCGCCGAAGGGCGCGGCGTCGTCGAACTCGTTGAAGCAGTTGATCCACACCACGCCGGACTTCACCTTCTTCGCCAGGGCGTGGGCGCGCGCCACGTCCTTCGTCCAGATGGACGCCGCCAGGCCGTAGCTGGTGCCGTTGGCGACCTCCACCGCCTCCGCCTCGTCCGCGACGCGGATGCAGGAGAGGACGGGGCCGAAGATCTCCTCCTGGGCGATCTTCATCTGCGGCTTCACGTCGCCGAACACGGTGGGGCGGACGAAGAAGCCCTTGGCCTTGGCGCCGTCGGTGTCGCGCTCGCCGCCGGCGAGGAGCTTGGCTCCCTGCTCGCGACCGCTGGCGATGTAGCCGAGGATGGTCTTGAGCTGGGTGCCGCTGATCTGCGCGCCCATCTCGGTGGCGGGGTCCAGCGGGTCGCCCACCACCATCTTCCTGGCGCGGTCGGTGAGCTCGCCCACGAAGCGGTCGTAGACCTGCTGGTGGACGAGGACGCGGGAGCCGGCGTTACAGATCTCGCCCTTGTTGGAGAAGATGCCCCAGAAGCACGCCTTGACCGCGGCTTCGAAGTCGGCGTCGGGGAAGATGATCTGCGGGCTCTTGCCGCCCAGCTCCAGGGACAGCTTCTTGAGGTTGGTGTCGGCGGAGGCGTGGAGCAGGCGGCGGGCGGTGCGGATGGAGCCGGTGAAGCTGATCTTGTCCACGTCCGGGTGGCGGGCCAGGGCCTCCCCGGCCGGGTCGCCGTAGCCGGGCACCACGTTGAGCACGCCCTCCGGGAGGCCGGCCTGCTGGGCCAGCTCCGCCAGCTTGAGCGCGGTGAGCGGGGTGAGCTCGGACGGCTTGAGCACCACCGTGCAACCGGCGGCGAGCGCCGGGCCCAGCTTCCAGGCGGCCAGGCAGGTCGGGTAGTTCCAGGGGACGATGGCGCCGACCACGCCCACCGGCTCGCGGAGCACGTAGGTGTGGAAGGGCCCGTCGACGGGGAGGACCTCGCCGAGGATCCGGGTCGGCCACTCGGACCAGTAGGCGAGCGTGGCGGCGGCCGGCGCCACGTCCCCGCGGACGGCGTCCTTGAACGTCTTGCCGTTCTCCATCGACTCCAGGAGCGCCAGCTCCTCGCGGCGGCTCCAGACCAGGTCGGCGAAGGCGCGGAGGAGCTTGGCGCGCTGGGAGGCGTTCATCGTCCGCCAGGGTCCGGCCTCGAAGGCGGTGCGGGCGGATTTCACTGCGCGATCGACGTCCGCCGCCGACCCGGCAGGACAGTCACACACCTTCTCCCCCGTCGCGGGGTTCGTCACTGGAAGAGTGCCGCCAGCCTGTGCGTCCACGAATTGGTTGGCGATGTAGAGCTTGAGGGGCGGCAGTTTTGGCGTCAGCGTGCGGGGGTCGACCATCGGGGGGCTCTTGGCGCGAATGAGGGGCCGACTGTAGGCGCGGCCTTGAGGAGCGGCAATCGATGCAGCCCAGGAATGTGCTGATGATCAAACCGGGCGAGGCGGCGGAATCCATCCGCCTCGAGGTCGGCGACTACGACCGCTGGTTCCAGAGCGCGCTGCCAGAGGAGCCCATCCGCTTCGACATCATCCGGCCCTACCTGGGTGAGGCGCTCCCCGCGAAGGTCCGCGAGTACGACGCGATCATCGTCACCGGCTCTCCGCTCTCGGCCACCGCGCCCACGGAGTGGATGGAGGAGGTCGCCGGCTACATGGTCGACGCGGCCGAGCACCGGGTGCCGGTGCTGGGCGTGTGCTTCGGGCACCAGCTGCTGGGGATGGTGATGGGCGTGCCGGTGGTGAAGAACCCGGCCGGCCGGGAGATCGGCACGGTGGAGATCGCGCTCACCCAGGACGGCTGGCGCGACCCGCTGTTCGAGGGGCTGCCGGCGCGCTTCCCCACCCAGACCACGCACGAGGACGCGGTCCCCAGGCCGCCGCCGGGCGCCCGGCTGCTGGCCGGCAACGACTCCACCGCGGTCCAGGCAATGGCGCTGGGCAAGTACCTGCGCGGCGTGCAGTTCCACCCCGAGCTGTCCTCGGAGGGCGTGAAGTCGGTCATCCGTTCGCGCGAGGCGATCATCGACCGGGAGGGCGAGGCGCGCGGGGAGACGCACCGGGCGCGCCGGTTGCTCGAGGGCGTGCGGCCGACGCCATACGGGAAGCAGGTCCTCCAGAACTTCCTCACCCGGTTCTAACGAACGTGTTCAGCGTCCGAGACCTGCGAACCTGGGCCACCACGCTCGGCCCCGAGGAGTTCCGGAAGCAGGTGGGCCCCTTCGTGCTCATCCAGCGGCCGCCGGATCCGCTCCTGCAGCAGTTGGCGATGACCATAGGCATGCGCACGCTGGAGACCCCCAGGGGCAAGGACAAGCTGGTGGACGATCTGCTGCTGATGGTCCGCGGCTTCGACGACCTGGTGGTCTCCACCCTGCCGCCCCTGGGGGCCAGCGCGGAGCTCACCGTGGGCCGCCTCCCGGACTGCGAGCTGATCGTGGACGATCCGTCCGTCTCCAAGCGCCACGCCATGCTCCACTGGGACACCGTGCAGGGCGGGTGCTCCATCCAGGACCTGGGGTCGATGAACGGCACCTTCGTCAACACCAAGGAGATCCAGAAGGGCGAGGAGCGGCTGCTGGCAGACGGCGACGGGCTCTGCTTCGGCGACCCGGAGTTCCTCTACTGCGTCACCGATTCGCTCTACCAGCAGCTCGCCGGGGCAGGGCTGGCCAAGGGGTAGCTCGGGCGCCGCGCCTCCACCCTGGAGCGGTCAGGCACCACCTGAAGTGGTGCATCCGCGCGCCCGTCCACCCTCCAGCCGCCGCAAGTCGATGAAATGACTGGAGAACATCAGTATTTGTAAATGAGATTCTTTTTCTCAGCGCACGAAACTCTGGGAGGTGTGCGTCCGAGGATACTGGTGTGCGGCCCGGCGGCGAATGCCACGGGCACCTGGAGCCACAAACCCGCATCACCACAGCCTGAGGAGAGAGCCATGCCTGGACCGTCTGGAGCGGTCTCGTCGCAGCAGAACGTTTCTCTGTACAACCATCAGCAGCAGACCTCGACCACCATGCAGGCCGGTCAGGCCCCGCGCGCGCCGCAGACCGGCGGCACGACGCTGGCCAGCGGCCAGGTGCGCGACTCGTGGCAGGCGGCCGCCAGCACCGGCGTCAGCGGCGGCGTCGCCGGTGGGCAGGGCCAGGCGGGGGCCAGCGCCGGCGTGACCGCCAACGCGGGCGCCAGCGGTGCGGTCACCACCCAGGGCGTCAACGGGTCCGCACAGGTGGGCGTGGGCGCCAACGCCAACGCCAACGCCAGCATCAACTACGGCGGCCAGAACGCCAGCGCCGGCGGCAACGTGGAAGCGAACGCGGGCGCCAACGCCAACGCCAACGCCAGCGGCTCCATCGGGGCCTCGGGCGTGCGCGCGCAGGTCGGCGTCAACGCCTTCGCGGGCGTGAGCGCGGGCGCGCAGGTGAACGGCCAGCTCGGCAACGGGGCCGTCACCGCCGGCGCGGGCATCGAGGGCCACGCGGGCATCGGCGTCACGGCCCGGGCCTCCGGCGACCTGAGCATGGACCGGGTGGGCGTCAATCTGAGACTGGGCGCTTCGCTCGGCCTGGGCGCCTCCGTCAACGTGAACGTCGGCTTCAGCCCGCGCGCCGCCGCCAACTGGGTCGGTAGCTGGTTCCGGTAGAGCACCGGCCATGAACCCCTCCGCCGAGGCGCTGCTGGAGGCGATGGTGGACGACGCCGGCACGCTGTCGAGCGTCGTCACCCTCCGCCACTCCCGCTGGGAGCCAATCCGGATGAACTGGGCGGTCGACGCGGAGGGGTTCGCGCTGGTCGAGAGCGAGGACCGGGAGTACTGCCTCGGCAAGGACGCGACCGAGGTGTGCTTCACGGAGCTGGACCTGGAGTTGGCGGGACAGGAGGAGACCTGGACGGCTTTTGCGGGTCTCCCGGGGACGGACGTATCATTCTCCTCGACCGTCTCCCCTCCGGTCGCGAAGTGCCATGAACCCGCTCGTCCTCCAGTACCGGAAGCTCCGGCGCCAGCTCCTGGACCTCAAGGGCTACCTGGAGCTGGACCTGCGCGGGAACGAGATCGTTCGCCGCACCGACTTCACCCACTGCCCGCGCCCGGTGCTGATGCTGTACGGCCTGCTCTCCACGCGACGGACGTTCGAGGTGCTGGAGCGGCGCCTGCGCCGGGACGGGTACTGCGTCTTCTCGATCAAGCTGGGCGGCCTGCTGGAGACGTTCAACTCGCGGGGGATCGACGAGTGCGCGGAGCGGGTGCGCGAGAAGGTGGAGCGCCTGTACTCCCGCTTTCCGGGAATGGGACCGCTGACCATCGTCGGCCACTCGAAGGGCGGGCTGATCGGCCGGTACTACGTCAAGCGCCTGGGCGGGGACCGGCGGGTGAAGGCGGTGATCACGCTGGGGACCCCACACAGCGGCACCCGCACGGCGTACCTGGGCTGCGCGCTGGTCGGGATGTTCGCCAAGAGCGTGTGGCAGATGACGCCCAGGTCCCCGTTCATCCACCGCCTGAAAGTCGGCGCCTTCCCCCGCCACGTGCGGCTGGTCTCGATCTACTCGCGCGAGGACAAGGTGAGCCCGTTCCCGTGCTGCCTGCTCGAGGACGACGGCGTGGGGAACACCTCCAACATCGAGGTACCGGGTCTTACACACCGCGAGTACCTCTACAAGCAGGCCGCCTATAAGGTCATCCGGAGCGAGCTGGCCCGGATCTACGCCGACGAAGGGCCGCCTGCGCACCCGGTGACGCTCTCGCCGGTCCGCTCCTGAGATCCTGGGCGACGCGGATGGGGGGATCCAACGGCAACGGCAACGGGCACTCCGGATCGCGCTGGGAGCGGCTGCTGGAGCAGAAGCCGATGCCGCTCCTCGACCACCTGGTGGAGGAGGTGGCCAGGCTGCTGGCCGCGGACCTCTCCGGCTGGCCGCCGCCCATCCAGGACCTGGACCCGGTGGCCGGCGCCCGCTTCGCGCCGCTGTTCGAGCCGGACTCGGTCCGCCCGGACGACCGCGCCTTCGACGAGGCGTTCCGGCTCACCCGCTGGGAGCTGGAGCACGACCTGGAGGCGTACGACGACTACATGAAGCACCAGCGGTGGATGGAGCGCGGGCTGCCGGCCGGGAGCCGCACCGTGCTGCTCTTCCTCAGCCGCTGGCTCTACGAACAGCTCAGCGGCCTGGCCGAAGCCACCGGGAACCGCGTCAAGCGCAAGCACCTGGCGCAGATCCTGGAGCGCGCGCAGGGGCTGCTCCGGGCGCGGCGGCGCTGACCTCGCGCCGCGAGACAGCGTCCCCGGTATGGGCTACACGAACTTCCGATGTCGAACGACAACCTCTCCGCGTTCTCCCGCCGCCGGCTGATCATCCTCGGGGGGTTGTGGGCGACCGTGCTGGTGGTCCTGATCGCCTTCCGCTCCGTGGTGCTGCCCTTCGCGGGCGCGGCGCTGATCGCCTACCTCCTGGCGCCGCTGGTGGACCGGATCAGCAGCCTGCGGCTCCGCAAGTGGTCCCCCCCGCGCTGGATGGCGATCATCCTCATCTACGTGGCGTTCTTCTTCGTCACCTACCTCTTCATCCTGCTGGTGGTGCCGCAGCTGTACCAGGAGTTGGCCCGCATCAGCCGGGGCGCGGTGGACTTCGCCAACGGCCTGACGCCGGACACGGTGCGCGAGTACGCCACCACCGCCGAGCAGTGGCTCGCCGCGCACGGGGTGAGCGGCGCGGGCGGCGCGTTCGCCAGCAGCCTGGACCTGGAGGAACTGCTGCGGGAGGGCGCCCACAACGTGTCGATGTGGCTGCGCGAGAACCTGGGGAACATCGTCAACATCACCCGCCAGGTAGTGAGCGCCGTGCTGGCGGGCGTGTTCATGACGTTCTTCGTGCTGATGGTGGCGGCGTTCTTCTCCATCGACGCCGCGGGCATCCGCCGCTACGTGCGCTCCCTCATCCCGCCCGAGCACACCGACGACGTGCGCAAGCTGGTGGCGCGGATCGACCGGTCTCTCTCCGGAGTGGTGCGCGGGCAGATCACCATCTGCCTGGTGAACGGCGTGCTGACGTTCATCGGGCTGATCATCCTGGGGGTGAAGTTCGCCTGGCTGCTGGCGTTCGTCGCCACGGTGCTGAGCCTGGTCCCCATCTTCGGGTCCATCATCAGCTCGGTGCCCATCGTGGCCATCGCGCTGTCAGAGGGGTGGAAGACCGGCCTGGGCGCGCTGGCGTGGATCGTCGGCGTGCACGCGCTGGAGGCGTACTTCCTCAACCCGAAGATCATGGGTACGGCGGCGCGCATCCACCCGCTGATCGTGGCCTTCGCACTGATCGCCGGCGAGCGCACCTATGGGCTGGTGGGCGCGCTGTTCGCGGTGCCGGTCGCCGCCATCGTGGTGGCGTGCTTCGAGTTCCTCCGCCAGAAGGCGCAGGGGGAAGAGATCCGGTTCCCCTCCCAGGGCTAGCGAGCTACTCCGTGGGCAGGCGCGGGTGCATGTACCGGGCGAGGGCGAACATGTCCTCCCAGTCGATGGAGTCGAACTCCAGCCCCACGCCGTCGGGGAGGCGGCGCGCCACGCGGCAGATGGAGACCAGCTCGCGGCCGGGGAGCGGGATCGCCACCGTCACCTTGTCCACGCCCTGGTAGGCGCCGAGGAGGTACAGGCCCGCCATCGAGAGGTCCTTGGCGCGCGCCGGGTACGCCTTCCCGTTCATCAGCACCTTGACCGTCAGGTCCGCCGCGACGCGAGGGTGGTACCGCTCCGCGACCGGTTGAGGGTTCGCGATCATGATCGGCTACTCCTGTGTCTTGTGGAGGAAGTGCTACAGCGGTGGAGCAGTCTGATGCAGCCTGGAGCGCCCGCAACTTTTCGGACCGTCTCTGCGCGCGCCGGACGCGTCTCGCGCGCGGGACCGGCGGGGTTCGCCACGCGCGCGTGATTCCGGGCGGTTGATGCTGGCATGGCAGCTGCTTTGACGCGGCGCCATGCCCAACAACCACCTGCAGTCGATCGAGATCACTCCCACCGTTCCGCGCCAGACGCCCAGGCGCGACTTCTCGGACGTCATGGGCCACGCGGTGGCTACCGCGGCCGCCGTCGGCGCCGATCTGATCGCGCCGGTGGCGTCCGCCAGCCCGCTGCTGAGCGCTGCGGTGAGCGCGGTGAAGAGCGTCGCCCAGGGCGCGATGGCGCAGGCGGGCACTGCATCCGTGGGCGTGGGCAACTCCGATCCAAGGTCGATGGTCGATGCCAACCGCCAGCTCATGCAGGAAGGCGCCCAGCTCAACATGCAGTACCTGCAGCTCCAGCACGACATGCAGCAGGAGAGCCAGCAGTACAACACGGTCTCCAACGTGATGAAGGTGCGGCACGACTCCGCCAAGGCCGCCATCAACAACATCCGGTGACGGCCATGGCGATCCACCAGATCGGCTCCGCCGCGGCGGTGCATGGCCTCGAGCCGAAGCAGACATTCGAGAAGGTGCTCCAGCAAGCGCGGCCGGCGCAGGGCGCTCCGAAGCCCGGCGGAGAGACCGCGCCGCTGACCGCCGCCGCTCCGGGCGCCCATCACGCACGCCCGGGTGTCGCGCAGGTGGAGGCGGCGCGTCCGGCCGAGGCCACCGCCGCCCGGGCCGTCGACCAGGTCGCGCAGGCGCAGCACCGGCTGGACCGGGTGCTGGCGCTCGCCCAGTCGGGCAAGACGTTCAGCCCGGCCGAGCTGCTGGGCCTCCAGGCGCAGGTGTACAGCGCCAGCCAGGAGCTCGATCTCGCCGGGAAGGTCGTGGAGAAGGCGACCTCCGGCGTGAAGCAGATCCTCCAGACGCAGATCTAGCCATCAGGAGCGCGCCCTCATGCGCCACGCCGCCTTCGTCGTCTTGATGTTCTCCGCCTGCAGCGAACCGATCCAGCACGGGCTGGACGAACGCCAGGCCAACGAGATCCAGTCCGTGCTGGTGGAGCGCGGGCTCGAGGCCGAGAAGGTCGTCGAGCCCGGCAAGAAGCCCACCTGGTCCATCGAGGTCCCCAAGGAGCAGGCCACGGACGCGGTGCGGATCCTCTCCGAGCTGGGGCTCCCGCGGCCGCGCGCCGAGGGGTTCTCGGACGTCTTCAAGGAGAGCCTGGTGCCCAGCCCCACCGAGGAGCGCGCACGCTACCTGGCGGCGAGCTCCGGCGAGCTGTCCCGCACCCTGGAGTCGGTGGACGGCGTGGTGTCGGCGCGCGTCCACCTGGTGCTGCCGCCACCGCCGCGGCCCGGCGCCGTTCCGGTTCCTGCCAAGGCGTCCGCCTTCCTGAAGGTCCGGCCTGGGATGGTCGAGCGGGTGAACCACCTGAAGGAGGACCTGCGCGCGCTGGTGGCGGGCGGCGTGGAGAACCTGAGCCCCGACCAGGTGACGCTGGTGGTGAGCGAGGTGGCCACCACGGTGCCGGCGCGCCCGGGCCCGGCATCCTCCTCCAGCCTGCCGCCGCTCCGGGTGGCCGTCGCCGGGCTGGGTGGGACGGTGACGCTGCTCTCGCTGGCGCTGGTATGGCTGGCGCTCCGGCTGCGGCGCGAGCGCACCCGCGCCGTGGAGCCGCTGCGGAAGCCGGCGCCGGCGCCCACCGCGGCTCCACCGGCGCGCAAGGTGGCGTGACGTGGAGGGCCTGACCAGCATCGGCCGGCCGGGCCGCGCCGACGGACCGCGCCCGGACCGGACCGAGCGCTACGAGCTGCGCACGCCGGAGCAGGAGGCGCGGATGGTGGAGCGGCTGGCGCTGCTCACCTGCGCCATGGGCCGGGAGCAGGCACCGGCGCTGCTGGAGATGCTGGCGGCGATGCATCGGGGGCGCGCCGCGGAGTACCTCCGCCAGGTGGCAGCGCTGGACTCGGCCAGCCGGCAGGGCCGGCTCTCGCGCGAGTTCGGCGAGCGGACGGACGCGCCGGAGCGGCTGCGCAAGGCGCTGGCGGAGCTCTCGCCGCGCCAGCGGGCCATCGCATATCCCCGGCTGCCGCCGTACCTGAGGACGTTGATGTCGCAGGAAGGCGCCACCGCCGCGAACCGGTCGAAGGAGGAAGACGCGCCCGCCCTGCGCGCCTTCACCGACCGGCTGGTGAAGGAAGCCGTGCGCTAAGTCCGCCGGCCGGCACCCCCATCTTGTGATCGGGACGGGTCGCGCCGCGAAGGCCGGCCCAACCCACGAGAACCGCAGCCCTCTCCCCTCGCCGGGCGTGGCCCGGCCCTTGCGAAGGACCCCTCCATGACCGCCGCCGCGCAGCCGCTCCCATCGCTGGCCACTCTCCGCACACGCGGCGACGCCCCGGAAGCTCCTGGGAGCGCTGGCGGCGCCCTGCAGACACAGACCGCGCGGGTTCGACCCCTCGCCCGGCTGGGCCACCGGAAGCTCTCCCGCGCGCACGTGGCGCTGAGCCACCGGCCCGCGCTCCGGGCCGAGGCGGCCGGCGCGCTCCACGCCGCCTGCGCCGCCCTGGAGCAGCAGCTCCGCTGCCCGGTGACGGGCGAGGGCCGCCTGCTGCCGTCGGCGCTGGACCCTTCGCGGCACCTCCCGGCGAGCGCCGCCTTCGCCCTGCTGGACCTGTCCGCCTGCGGGAGCACCGGACTCCTGGAGGCGGAGCTGCCTTTCGCAGTCGCGGTGCTGGACCGGCTCTCCGGCCAGCAGTCCAGGCTGGCCGCCGCCACCCAGCTCACCCGCATCGAGGAGGCGGCGCTCTCCTTCGTGCTGCTGGTGTCGCTCAACGCGCTCCGCCACTGCGAGCCGCTCCAGCGTCTCTTCGCCCCCCGATTGCTGTCGGTGCACCTCTGGCGCCGGGAGGTGCAGGACAAGCTGCCCCCCGGACTGCACGTGGGCGTGGAGCTGAAGCTGGACATGGGCGGAGTGGAGGGCGCGCTCCGGCTCTGGCTGCCAGCGCCCGCGGTGCAGATCGCCGCCGCCGAGGAGGCGCCCGCGCCGGGGCCCATCGCGCCGCAGGTCGCCGCGGCCTCGCTCCTGGCGAGGGTGTTCGCGGGCGGGAGCGTGCTGGACGCCGCGGACCTCGGCGCCCTCGTGCCTGGGGACGTGGTGCTGCTGGACGGGATCCAGCTCCAGGACCGCCAGCTCCGCGGAAACGCGCGCCTGCTCGCCCCCGCCTTCCAGCTCTCCGGCGCCTTTACCGACGCCGGGTTCACCGTCGAACGCGCGCGCTGCCGCGCCAACCCCGAGGAGTCACCCATGTCCACACCCCCACCCCCTCCGCTCGAAGAGGGAGCCGCCCTGCCCGTCGAGGTGGAGGTGGAGCTCGCCCGCCTCCGGATGCCGCTGTCGGAGCTGGCGATGCTCAAGCCCGGCGCGGTGCTCGCGCTCCACATGAACGCCAGCGAACCGGTGCTCCTGCGCGTCGGCGACCGGGCGGTGGCCCGGGCCGAGCTGGTCGAAGTGGAGGGCGAGGTCGGCGCGCGCATCCTCGTACTGCTGCCATGAGCCCGACCGTCAAGATGAAGCTCCTGGCCGCCTCGTTGCTCGTGCTGCTCCTGGCGGCCTTCGCCCAGCAGACCGGGGCCAGCGCGGCCCTCGTGGCGCGGGTGGCCCTCGGCGTCGCGGCCGCCGGTGGGCTCGGGGTGTGGATGCTGCGCGCGCGCGGGCGTTCCGGGAGCGGGCGACCGTTCCAGCTCCCGCCGCGGCTCAGCGTCGCCGCCCGGACCGGGCTCTCCCCCCGCTGCGGCGTGGCGCTGGTGGAGGCGGATGGCGGCCGGTACCTGGTCGCGTACGGGGATGGCTTCGCGCAGTTGCTCAGCGGCCTGCCCTCGCGCCCGCCCGTGCAGGCGCGCTCTGGCCGCCGGCCCCCGGTCCGCCGGGTGTCCCGGAAGGGAGGCCGGTCATGAACGCGCTCGTGCTGGGCGCCCGGGTGGTCCCGGATGCGGGGATGGCCGGGCGGCCGGTGGCGATGATGGTGCTGCTGGCGGTGCTCTCGCTGGTGCCGTTCGCGGTGATGATGCTGACGTCGTTCTCGAAGATCACCGTCGTCCTGTCGCTGGCCCGGTCGGCAATGGGGACGCAGCAGGCCCCGCCTACGATCATCCTCACCGGCCTGGCCGCCGTGCTGACCGCCCACATCATGGCGCCGGTGGTGGAGCGGATGGCCCAGGCGGGCGAGGCGGCGTCGGCGCACGTCGAGTCGGGCGCGGACCTCCTGGCCGCCGCGCGCGCCACCGCGGAGCCGCTGCGCGAGTTCCTCCTCAAGCACGCCAGCCCGGAGGAGCGCGCGCGGTTCGCCGACCTGGCCCGCGAGCTGCGGCCTCCGTCGGAGGCGTCGCTCGTCTCGGACACCGACCTCTCGGTGATCGTCCCGGCCTTCGCCATCACGGAGCTGGCCGAGGCGTTCCACATCGGCTTCCTGGTGTTCCTGCCGTTCCTGGTGCTCGACATGCTGGTGGCCAACGTGCTGCTGGCGCTGGGGATGCAGTCGCTCTCCCCCACCCAGGTGAGCCTGCCCTTCAAGATCCTCCTCTTCGTGGCCGTGGATGGCTGGGCATTGCTCGCCCGCGGGCTCATCCTCGGGTACCGCTGAGGGCGCCATGGGTCACGACGCGTTGCTGGCCCTCGCGCGCGAGGCGCTCCTCCTGATGGTCCTCGCCTCGCTGCCGCCCATCGGCGCCTCGCTGGTGGTCGGGTTCCTCATGGGCCTCGTCCAGGCCGCCACCTCCATCCAGGAGCAGGCCCTCTCGGTGGTCCCCAAGCTGTGCGCCGCGGTGCTGGCGCTGGTCATCGCCGCGCCGTGGATCGCCGGGCAGCTGTCGCGCTTCACCGCCCAGCTCCTGCTCGCCATCGGCCAGGTCTCGCTGTGAGCCTGAGCGCCGCCCAGGTCATCGCGTTCCTGGCGCCGCACGCGCTGGCGGTGGCGGCGTGCGTGGCGCGCCTGGCGCCGGTGGCCATGCTCTGCCCGCTCCTCGGTGGGCAGGCCGCGGGGCAGATGGTGAAGCTCTCCACCTGCCTCGCGCTGGCGCTGGGCGTGCACCTCGCCGGCGGCGTGGAGGCGCCCGTGCTGGAGGGAGCGTGGGCGGTGGCCGGGCTGCTGGGGCGGGAGGCGGTGTTTGGAGTGGCGATCGGGCTGGTGGTGAGCCTGCCGTTCGACGCCGCGCGGATCGGCGGCCGCTTCATCGACACCTTCCGGGGCACGTCCGCGGAGGCCAGCCTGCCATTCGCGGGAAGCCGGGAGGCGGCCAGCGGCGACGCGCTCTACCAACTGGTGGTCGCGCTGGCGATCTCCGGCGGTGGCGCGTCCATCGCCATCTCTGGCGCCCTACGGAGCTTCGGCGCGGTGCACCTGGGCGCCTTTGTCCCGGCGGAGGCGGCGGCGCTCCAGCTCGCTGGGCTCGCGGCGGGCGCCCTGGCTACCGGACTCGCCATCGGGGCCCCCATCGCCGGCTGCGGGCTGGCGGTGGACGCGGCCCTCGGGTTGGCGTCGCGTGCGGCCTCGCCGGTGAACGTCTCCGACCTGGGGCCGCCCCTGCGCATCCTCCTCGGTGGTGCTGTGCTCTGGCTGTCGGTGGGCGTCCTCTGCGAGCGCCTGCTGGCGGGCGTTGCGGCGTCCGGCGCGTCCCTGGACGCGCTCTATGGAGCCCTCCGGTGAGCGAGAAGACGGAGCAGCCCACCCACCAGCGGCTGGAGAAGGCGCGCCGGGAGGGGCAGGTCCCCCGGAGCAAGGCCTGGAGCGGCGGGGCGGTCACGCTCGCCGGGCTGGCCGCCTTCGCCGCCTCCGCGCCATCCGGGAGCGCGCGCCTGTTGCGCTGGACCGAGCGAGTGTTCGCCGACCCGAGTGCCGCGCCGTTGGCGGCCGCCGCGGAGGGAGCCCGCGAGCTGGCCTTCCTCGCCGCACCCGCGTTGGCAGCGGCCTTCCTGGCCGCGGTGATCTCCGGCGCCGCGCTCTCCGGCCTCCGCTTCACTCCGGAGCTGCTGCAGCCGAAGGGTGACCGGCTGGCACCGTCCCTCAAGAAAGTCGTGAGCACAAAGGCCGCACTGGGCGCGGGGAAGGGACTGGTGGCCGCGGCTGCCGTGCTGGCGGTGGCGTGGTTCGCCGGTCGGGACGGATTCGGCGCGCTGGTGGGCAGCGTCCGAGGGGAAGCGGTGGGGGCCGCGCTGGCCGCGCTCGGGTGGGCGAAGGAGGTGGCGCTGCGGGCGGGGGTGGCCGTGGGCGTGCTGGCGGCGCTCGACTTCGGACTGGCGCGGTGGCGTCACGGGCGCGAGCTGATGATGAGCCGCGAAGAGGTGAAGAGCGAGCACAAGGAGAGCGAGGGCGACCCCCACCACAAGCAGCAGCGGAAGGCGCTGCACCGGCAACTCGCAGCGGGCGGGCCAGCGCGCGGAGTGCGCGCGGCGACGGCGGTGGTGGTGAACCCCACGCACGTCGCGGTCGCGCTCCGCTACCGTCCGGAGGAGTGCGACGCGCCGTACCTCGTCGCCAAGGGCCGGGAGGCGGACGCGCTGGCGTTGCGGCGCGAGGCCGAGCAGTTGGGCATCCCCATCGTCCGCGACGTCCCGCTCGCGCGAAGCCTGGTGCAATTCGACGTCGGGATGGAGATCCCCGAGGAGCTGTACCAGGCGGCAGCCGCGGTGCTGACCGCCGCGCTGGAGTCCGGCACGGCCCCTGCACAGGAAGGCCGCCGATGCTGACCCGCACTCTCGTCCGGGTGAACCGGCGCCGCGCCTCGTCCGCGGAGTCGGACTTGCATCTCAGGAGCCGGACATGACCGCCCTCACCGCCACCCTCGCGCGCCTCAAGGCACCGCCGCCGGACGTCGTGCTCGCGTGCGCGATGGGCGCCATCCTGGCGGCGCTGATCGTCCCACTGCCGCCGTGGCTGTTGGACCTGGGCCTGGCGCTGAACCTGGCCGCCGCGGTGGCGCTGCTGGTGACGGCGCTCTCGGTGAAGGAAGCGCTCCAGGTCACCTCCTTCCCCACGCTGCTGCTGTTCACCACGCTCTTCCGGCTGGCGCTCAACGTCTCCTCCACGCGGCTGGCGCTGGCGGAGGCGCACGCGGGGCAGGTCATCCAGTCCTTCGGTGAGTTCGTGGTGCGGGGCGACTACCTGGTGGGCGGCGTCATCTTCGCCATCCTCACGCTGGTGCAGTTCCTGGTGGTGGCCAAGGGCGCGGAGCGCGTGGCGGAGGTCTCGGCGCGCTTCACCCTGGACGCCATGCCCGGCAAGCAGATGTCCATCGACGCGGACCTGCGCGCGGGCTCCATCGACCAGGCGGAGGCGCGGCGGCGCCGCCGCAACCTGGAGCGGGAGTCGCAGATGTTCGGTGCCATGGACGGCGCCATGAAGTTCGTGAAGGGCGACGTCATCGCCGGCCTGGTGATCGTGCTGGTGAACCTGCTCGGCGGCCTGGCCGTGGGCGTCCTCAACCACGGGATGACCGCGCAGGAGGCGCTCGCCACCTACGCGCTGATCGCCATCGGCGACGGGCTGGTCTCGCAGATCCCCTCGCTCTCCATCGCCGTGGCCGCGGGGCTGGTGGTCACGCGCGTAGCGGGCGAGCGCGCGGACGCCTCCCTCGGAGCGGACATCGGCGCGCAGTTCTTCCGGCAGTCCCGGGTGCTCTACGTGGTGGGAGTCCTCTGCGGCGCGGTCGGGCTGATGCCCGGGATGCCGCACTTCACCTTCCTCGCGCTGGCGGTCATCGCCGCGGGCGCGGCGCGCACGCTCGACCGGGGGACGAAGCAGCGCGCCGGTGAAGCGCCCTCACCTTCTCCTGAGGCGGAGAGCACCCAGCCGGCCAAGCCGGGCGCGGAGTCGGCGCTGCCGCCGGGCGTCTCGCCGCTCATCCTCGACCTGGCGCCGGGCCTGGAGGTGCTCGCGAACGAGGAAGGTGGCGCGCTGGTGAAGCAGGAGCTGAACGCAGTGCGCGACCAGCTCTTCCTCGAGTTGGGGGTGCGCCTGCCCAGCGTGCGCGTGCGCACCGGCACCACGTACCTGGGCGCTGGCCAGTACGCGCTGCTTATCGACGAGGTGCCGGCCGGCCGCGGGCGCATCGTTCCGGGCGACCTCTACGCCTCGGTGCCGCCGCACGAGTTGGCCTTCCTTCAGGTGAAGGCCGAGGCGGAGCTGGACCCGGCGACGGGCAAGCCGTGCTCGCGGGTCCCCCACGAAGCAGGGCCCACCTTGAAGGCGGCGCAGGTGGCGGTGCGCACCGCGCGCCAGGTGCTGCTGGAGCACGTGCTGTCCCTGCTGCGCAAGCGGGCCGCGCTCTTCTTCGGCGTCCAGGAGGCGCAGGCGCTGCTGGAGGCGTTCGAGCCGGGCGCGCCGGCGCTGGTGAAGGAGGCGCTCGCCAAGGTGCCACTGCCGCTGCTCACGGACGTCCTCAAGAAGCTCGTCCGCGAGGAGGTCAGCATCCGGAATCTGCGCGCCATCCTGGAGGCGCTGGTGTCGCCGCTCACGGAGGGAGACGCGGAGGCGCTCGCGGAGCGCTGCCGCCAGGCACTCCACCGCGCGCTCTCCCACCGCCACGCGCCGAACGGGCTGCTCTATGCCTACCTGCTCGACCCGACGGTGGAGGCGGCGCTGCGCGACGGGGGGCCCAAGGGCATGGCGCTGGACCCGGAGAAGGTCTCCGCCATCCTGGAGGGCATCAAGCGCCTCACCTCGTCGGGGAAGGTCGTCATCCTCACCGCCCCGGACGTCCGCCGCACCCTGCGCCGGCTGTGCGAGGGCACCCTCCCGGACGTGGCGGTGCTCACCTATGGCGAGCTGGACATGGAGCTCCAGGTCAGGCCCATCGGGCGATTGAGCGCATTCGTGCCGGCCCAGGCGGCCTGAGCAGGGTTGAGCGATGGCCCTGGCGAGACGGACGACGCGGAAGGAGCCGGCAGCCGCCCTAAGGGCGTCGGATGATCGACAGGTCGCAACACTG